>CAXTMA010000027.1:0-23922 GCA_964245015.1 uncultured Beijerinckiaceae bacterium
CTTCCGCCGCGGCATGGACCTGTACTTCGAGCGCTGCGACGGCACGGCGACGACGATCGAGGTGTTCCTGCAATGCTTCGCCGTCGCCTCCGGCCGCGACCTGACCCATTTCGCCCGCTGGTATCACCAGTCCGGGACGCCGGAACTGCAGGCGACGACGCTGTGGGATGCGGCCGCCGGCACCCTGACGCTCGACCTCGCGCAAAGCTGCCCGCCGACGCCGGGGCAGGATCGCAAGGATCCCTTCGTGATCCCGGTCGTCTTCGGCCTGATCGGGGCGGACGGGGTGGCACTGCCGGCCGTCAGCGACGACCTCGATGGGGAAGAGAACGCGCGCCACGTCGTGGTGCTGGCCGAGCCTTCCCGCCGCGTGCGCTTCACCGGCCTCGCTGCCCGCCCGGTGCCGTCGCTGCTGCGCGGGTTCTCCGCGCCGGTCCGCCTCGAAGCCGATCTCAGCGAGGCGGATCTGTTGACCCTTGTCGCCCATGACACGGACAGCTTCAATCGCTGGCAGGCCTCGCAGACGCTGGCCGTGCGGCTGCTGATCCGTTCCGTGGCCGCGATGCGCGAGGGCAAGCCGGCCTTGGCCGAACCGGGCTACGGTCAGGCGATCCGCCGGTTGCTGGCGACGGCGACGAGCGACCCGGCCTTCGCAGCCCAGGGCCTGTCCCTGCCGGGAGAGGCCGACCTGGCAAGGGAAATCGGCCGTGACGTCGATCCCGACGCGATCCACCTCGCCCGCGAAGCGCTGCGCGCCGAACTGGGGCGCTGCCTTGCCGCTGATCTGCGACACCTCTACGAGACCCTGTCGCAAAGCGGGCCGTACTCGCCGGCCGCGGAAGCGGCTGGGCGGCGTGCCCTGCGCAACGCAGCGCTTGACCTTCTCGCCGCCGGCGATCGCTCCGAGGGAACACGGCTGGCGGAGGCGCAGTTCGCGCAGGCCAGCAACATGACCGACATGTTCGCCGCCCTGGGCGTGCTCGCACGGATGTCCGGCGAGCCGCGCGAGCGCGCGCTCGCCGGCTTCTACAAGATGTTCGCCGCTGATGCGCTGGTGATCGACAAATGGTTCACCCTGCAGGCCGTGCAGCCGGACGCGAACGCGCTCGCCAACGTGCGGCAGTTGATGGCTCATCCCGCCTTCGCCCTGACCAACCCCAACCGCGTGCGCGCGCTCATCGGCAGTTTCGCCAACGGCAACCCGACGCGCTTCGCGGCGCCGGACGGGTCGGGCTTCGCCTTCGTGGCGGAGACCGTGGTTGAACTCGACCGCTTCAACGCGCAGGTCGCCGCCCGCCTGCTCGGCTCGTTCAAGAGTTGGCGCTCGCTGGAACCGCAGCGGCGTTCGCAGGCGCGCGATGCCCTCGACCGGGTTGCCAGGACCGAGCGCCTGTCCCCCGACGTGGCCGACATCGTGTCTCGCTCGCTGGCTTGAGAGAAAAGCCGACGCGCCTTCAGATGGCGGCAGGGCGCATCACAACGCCCGCTGTCAATAGAAATCCCTATAGAGTTGCTATAAAATCCAGAATGTCAGTACGGATGAGAGCCGATTCGACGTTGCGAAGCAACACGGTTCGAGCGCGCAGGTATCCTACGAAAAACTGGACAAAATCGCGTATCCGGTTTGAGATGGATCGATTCGGAGGTGGTGCGGCACACTGACTCCGGATTCATCGGGGAGGCCGGACGATGTTTCGTGCAGGCGCAGCAAGCCCTGTCGCGCGGGGAAGCGCTTGGCGTGGGTCGGCCCTCGTCCAAGCCCTGCGGCGCAGCGTGATCGCCTGCTCCGACCCGAGCGCGGCCTTCGCCGGCACGGCGCACGTGCGCTGGGCGGTGCCGGTTGTTCTCGGCCTGCTGATGCTCGCGTTCGGCACCGCCTCGCTCGTTGCCTGCTTCAAGGAACAGGACCGCGAGGTCGCCGTCGCGAGCACGGATCTCGACGCGCTCGCGTCCATCATCGCCGACGATCTGGCCCTGCGCCTGCGCGACGCTCCCACCCGCTCGCCGGCCGAGTTGCTGCGCGCCATCGCCAACAACCAAACGCTTTGCCGGGGGCAGCGCGTGATGCTCGCCGACGCGGCTGGCAGGGTCGTCGCGTCGTCGCGTTCGGCTGATCGGGGCACCACGCTGGCGATGCAGTTCGGCGCCGCCCAGCCCCTCACCATTCTGGCCGACAAGGCCGGCGTGCTGCGCCTCACCCTGCCGGACGGGCAGGATGCCCTTGCCACCGTACGTACGATCGGCGCCGGTCCCGGCCAGCTCGCCGTGATCCACAAGATGGACGACGTGCTCGGCCAATGGGAAACGACGCTCACCCGCACGGTGGTGTCGCTTGCCGGCGTCAGCGCGCTGTTGGCCGCGCTGCTCCTGGCCTACGTCCGGCAGGCTGCCAGGACCGGTCGCGCCGACACCTCGTGCCGGGTGATGCGCGATCGCGTCGACATGGTGCTGTCACACGGCCGCTGCGGGCTGTGGAACTGGGATCTGGCGAGCGGTCGGGTGGAATGGTCGAATTCCATGTTCGAACTGCTCGGGCTGCCGCCGCGCTTGGGGACGCAGGCGGGCGGGCTGCGCTTCGACGAGGTGAACGCCCTCATCCACCCGGCCGATGGCGGCCTTGACGCCCTCGCACGAGGCTTGTCCTCCGGGCATGCGGCGGGGGACCACGTGTTCCGCATGCGCGGCGCGTCGGGCGGCTGGATCTGGCTGCGGGCCAAAACGGAAATGGTCGGCATCGGCGCCGACCTGCGCGTGGTCGGCATCGCCCTCGACATCACCGACACCATGATCCTGGAGGAGCGATCGGCCAAGGCGGACATGCGGCTGCGCGACGCCATCGAGACCGTGTCGGAGGCCTTCGTGGTGTGGGACGCGGAAAACCGCCTGGTGATGTGCAACTCGAAGTTCCAGCGCTTCCACAACCTGCCCCCCGAGGCGGTGGTGGTGGGGACCACCTATGCGGCCGTGATGGAGCGCGGCACGCCGCCGCTGATCCATTCGCAGGTCACGCTGGGCCAGCCGACGCCGGGCGACGCGCAGCCGCTGGGCGCCCGCACCTTCGAGGCGCAGCTCGCCGACGGGCGCTGGCTGCAGATCAACGAGCGCCGCACCAAGGATGGCGGCTACGTGTCGGTGGGTACCGACATCACCACGCTGAAGCGGCACGAGGAACAGCTCATCGAGTCCGAGCGCCGGCTGATGAACATCGTGATCGACCTCAAGCGCTCGCGCCAGAAGCTGGAAACCCAGGCGCAGCAGCTCGCCGAACTGGCCGAACGGCACCTGGAGCAGAAGGCGGAGGCGGAAACGGCCAACCGTGCGAAGTCCGACTTCCTCGCCAACATGAGCCACGAGCTTCGCACGCCGCTCAACGCCATCCTCGGCTTTTCCGAGATCATGACGATGGAAGCCTTCGGCCGGCTCGGTTCGCCCAACTACCTCGACTACAGCCGGCACATCCACGCCAGCGGCCAGCAGCTGCTGACCGTCATCACCGACATCCTTGAAATGTCACGCCTCGACGCCGGCCGGGTCCGCCTGGAAAAGGAGCACTTCTCCATCGGCGAGGCGGTGGACGCGGCGCTGCCGCCGATCGCCGCCTTGGCCGAGCAGGCCGGCGTCACGCTCGATGTCGAGGGAGCGTGCGACCTGTCCGTCCATGCCGACCGCAACGCCTTCGAGAAGATCCTGACCATCCTGCTCAACAACGCCGTCAAGTACACGCCGGCCAAGGGCGGCATCAGGCTGCGGGCCACCGTCGAGGACGGCTCGACCAACCTGCGCGTGGAAGACACCGGCATCGGCATGCCGCCCGAGGCGGTGGCGCGACTCGGCCGACCCTTCGAGCAGTTCGCGCGGACGCTGCACAACGGGATGCGTGGATCGGGCCTCGGTCTGGCCATCGCCCGCTCCTTCGTGGAACTGCACGGCGGGTCGATGCGGATCGAGTCGGAGGAAGGCGTCGGCACCACGGTCGACATCCGCCTGCCCGCCTCGACGGAAGCACCTCGCAGGCCGGCGCCGACGACGCTTCCGGCCATGGCGCAGCCGGCGACGCTACGGCCGGCGCGGCTGCCGATGATGGTTCGAGGGGCGGAAAAGATGTCGCGCAGGGCCTGAACGGTCAGGCGACCGGCTCAGCTCGGCATCGCCGCCACGTCGGGCACCGCGTCGCGCAGCGGTCCGGCCAGCGGCGGCGCCGCGCGGGCGACGGCCGGCAAAGCCAGCACCACCTTCAGCCCCGGCGCATTGTCCTCGATCCGAAGCTCGCCGTTGTGCTGGCGGGCGATCGCCGCCACCAGGGAGAGTCCGAGCCCGGTGCCGGGACGTGAGCGCGAATTCTCCAACCGGACGAAGCGATCGGTGATGCGCTGGCGGTCGGCCGGGGGAATGCCGGCACCGCTATCGGCGACGGCGATCTCCACGAAAGCCCCGCGCCGGCCGGCCGACAGCACGACCCTGTTGCCGGCCGGCGCTTCGGCAAGGCCGTACTTGAGCGCATTGTCCACCAGGTTGGCGAGGGCTTGACCGATCAGCTCGCGGTTGCCGTGCACCATCAGGTTGGGCTCGATCCTGCCCTCCAAGGCGACGTCGACGCTTTCCGCCACCGGCTCGTAGAGTTCTCCCACGTCGCTCGCCACGTTCGCGGCATCGAAATCGACCATCTCGTCGCGCCAAGCCCCGGCCTCGGCGCGGGCGATCAGCAGAAGGGCGTTGAAGATGCGCAGCATCGCATCCGAATCCTCGATCAGCTTCTCAAGGGTGTCGCGGAAATCGTCGGTGCTGCGCCCGGTGCGCAGCACCTGCTCGGCGCGGGCGCGCAGCCGGGTCAGCGGCGTCTTGAGATCGTGGGCGACGTTGTCCGACACTTCCTTCAGGCCGCTCATCAGTTCGGCGATGCGGTCGAGCATGGCGTTGATGTTGCCGACGAGGCGATCGAGCTCGTCCCCCGATCCGGCCAGGGGCAACCGCCCGGCAAGGTCGCTGTCGGCGATGCGCCGCGCCTCGTCGCTGATCCGGTCGACGCGGGCGAGGACGCGACGGGCGACGACGAGGCCGCCGACGGTGCCGATCAGCGTGACGATCGCGAGCGAGTTCAACAGCGCGCGCCAAAGGATCGGCGTCAGGCTGTCGGCCTCGGCGAGGTCGTGGCCGACCAGCAGCCGGAAGCCGCCCGACAGGGCGAAGATGCGCGCCAGCGCGCGGCGGCGCTGGCCCTTGACCCGATAGGTCGTCTCGACGACGCCGGTGCGTTCGAGAGCCCCCGCCGGCAGCGAGGCCACGTTGCCCACCAGCGGCTCGCCGGCATGGGTGGTGACGAGGTAGAGCCCGGCGCCGGGCTGCTTCACCCGCCCGTCGATGATCTCAACGAGGCGGGTGATGCCGCCCTCGGCATATTGTTCCGACAGGCTGGCGACGTCGGCATCCACGGTCTGCGTGACCTGGTCCTCGATCGCGGCATTGAGGTTGGAGCCGATGCCGTAAAGAACGAGCCCGGCGCCGACCGCGGTGATGAGGAGGTAGGCGAGCGAGATCTTGAAGACGGTGGTGCGGAAAAGCTTGCCGAGGACGGTCAGCACCGGGCCGCATCAAACCTTGGCACTGTCGCGGATGGTGTAGCCGGCCCCGCGCACGGTTTGCAGGAGCGGAGGGTCGAAGCCCTTGTCGATCTTCGAGCGGAGACGCGAAATGTGGACGTCGATGACGTTGGTCTGGGGGTCGAAGTGGTAATCCCACACGTTCTCCAACAGCATGGTTCGGGTGACGACCTGCCCGTGGTGCTTCATGAGATATTCGAGGAGGCGGAACTCACGCGGCTGCAGCACGATCTCGCGGCCGTCGCGCGTCAGGCGATGGGCGAGCCGGTCGAGTTCGAGGCCACCGACCCGGTAGGACGTCGATTCGCCGCCGCCGGGATGGCTGCGTCGGGCCAGCACCTCGATGCGCGCCAACAGCTCGGAGAATGCGTAGGGCTTGGGGAGGTAGTCGTCGCCGCCGGCGCGTAGGCCCTTCACGCGATCGTCGACCTGTCCCAGAGCCGAGAGGATCAGCACGGGTGTGGTCACCCTTTGAGCGCGCAGGCCGCCGATCAGCGACAGGCCGTCCATCTTGGGCAACATGCGATCCACGATCAGCACGTCATAGTTGCCGTCGCGCGCCATGTCGTAGCCGATCAGCCCGTCGTGCCCGCTGTCGGCGACATGCCCGGACTCGCGCAGAGCCTTGACGAGGTACTGGGCGGCTTCGGTGTCGTCCTCGATGATGAGAATGCGCATGGGCGACATATAGAAGATCCCTCGCGGAGGGGCATGCCGGCCGGTCTCGGCCGCTGGCAGCGAAGCGCGGGGTGCGCGCTTCGCTGCCAGCGTGGGATCGGGACTCAGCCCTTGGCGGATGTCGACAGAGCGACGAAGCGGACGCCCTGCTCGCTCTTGACGCGCAGCAGGATCGCCTTCCGGCCGTCCTTCCTGGCGTTGGCGATCACGCCCGTGATCTCGGAGGGCTTGCTCACCTTTTCGCCGCCAGCTTCCAGGATGACGTCGCCGACCTTGAGGCCCTTCTGCGCGGCGGGGCTGTCCTGATCGACGTCGGCGACGACCACGCCCTCGCTGCCGGCTCCCGGCACGGAGGCGGCGGGTGCGAGCTGCAGGCCGAGCGCGGCGACCGTGGCCTTGGCGGCGTCCGGCTTGTCGCCGTCGGTCTCGGCCTTGGCGACCTTGTCGGAGTTGGGCAGGGTGCCGAGCCTGACGTCGGCCGACTTCTCCTTGCCATCGTGCCAGAAGGTCAGTTTCGCGGACGCGTTGGGACCCATGCCGGCGATCTTGCGGGCCAGCTCGCGGGGACCGTCCACGTTCTGCCCGTCGACGGCGAGGATCACGTCGCCGGACTTGATGCCGGCAGCCGATGCCGGACCCGACGGCTGCGCTTCGGCGACCAGCGCGCCCTTGTTCGACTTGAGTCCGAGCGAGTCGGCGATCTCATCCGTCACCGGCTGGATCTGCACCCCGATCCAGCCGCGGGCCACGGAGCCCTTGGTTTCGAGATCGTGGATGACGGTGGTCGCGACCTCGGCGGGAATGGCGAAGCCGATGCCGACGCTGCCGCCCGAGGGCGAGAAGATGGCGGTGTTGACGCCGACGACCTGACCCTGCGCGTTGAAGGTCGGGCCTCCGGAGTTGCCGCGGTTCACCGGCGCGTCGATCTGCAGGAAGTCGTCGTAGGGGCCGGCGCCGATGTCACGGCCGCGCGCCGAGACGATGCCGGCGGTCACCGTGCCGCCCAAGCCGAACGGATTGCCCACCGCGATCACCCAGTCGCCGACGCGCGGCGCCTTGGACGCCCACGGCACGTAGGGATAGGTTCCATCCTTCGTCACCTTGAGCAGGGCGAGATCGGTCTTCTTGTCGGTGCCGATCACCTTGGCCGGCAGCGAGGTGCCGTCATCGGTGACGAGGGTCACTTCCGAGGCGTGCTCGACGACGTGGTTGTTGGTGACGACATAGCCGTCGGGGGTGATGAAGAAGCCCGAGCCCTGCGCCTGCGTGGTCTTGGGCTTCTGCTGGTGGAACTTGTTGCCGCGGTCGCCGAACTGCTTGAAGAAGCGCTCCAGCGGATCGCCCGGCTTCAGCTGCGGCAGCTGCGGCACATCGCCATCGCCCTCCTCGGCACTGTCGCCGGTGTCGGTCATCTTGACCTTCACGGAGACGACGGCGTTGCGCACATGCTCGACGACGTCGGCGAAGGATGTCGGGTTGATCGTCAGCACACCGCCGGCGGCAACCTGGTTCGCCGACGCATCGGCGAAGGCGCGATGCGGCGCGACGCCGCCGACCACGGCAGCGGAAAGAGCAAGGGCACCAGCCGCCCCAAGCAGCGCCGCGCGAGTCGTGACCCGCTTCGGCCCGTTACGTTCCATCATGCAAAACTCCCATCGCGATCGGTGGGCGACCCATCCGTCGAGACGCAACATGGGGCAGCCAGACTTACCCCTCCATGGCCTTTGCATGAAACATTCGTAACGTCGTAACGCCTTGGGGTTCAGATTTCGGGCGAGCCGACGCCGAGCAGTTCGTCGAGGCGGCGCCGTTCGGCAGGGGTCAGGCCGCCAGGCGGCCTGCGCTGCGCCCGCCCGCGTCGCGCGGCCAGGGCGACGCCGAGACCACCGAGGCCGAGCACGATCAGCGGCGTGCCCCAGAGCAGAAAGGTTTGCGCTTCCAGCGGCGGCTTGAGCAGGATGAACTGGCCGTAGCGGGCGACGAGGTAATCGCGGACCTGCTGGTTGCTGTCGCCAGCCGTGAGGCGCTGGCGCACGAGCTGGCGGATGTCGGCGGCCAGTTCGGCGTGGCTGTCGTCGATCGATTCGTTCTGGCAGACGAGGCAGCGCAACCCTTCGGAAAGCGTGCGGGCGCGACTTTCCAGGGCGGGATCGCGCAGCATCTCGCCGGGCTCGACGGCGAAGGCCGGGCCAGCCGCCGCGAGGCCCAGCAGGGCGGCCAGAACGAGGGGCGGTCGGCGGCTCATTCCGCCGGCACCGCGGCCGGGACCGGGCGCCGCGCCCGCGCTGCAATGCCGAAGCGCAGCCGCCGGTCGGAGAGCGAGAATGCGCCGCCCAGCCCCATGATGAGCGCGCCGATCCAGATCAGGGTGACGAGCGGCTTCCAGAACAGCTTCACGTCGACGCTGTTGCCGGTGGGCGCCGAGATCGACTCGTAGATCTGGCCGAGCCCGGATGTGACGATGCCGGCCTCGGCGCGGGCCATCTTGCGTACGGGATAGAAGCGCGACTGCGGCTCCAGGATCGCGACCACCGTGCCGCCACGACGCAGCACCGTGCGGGCGACCGCTGCGGTATAGTTGGGGCCGGGCTCCTGCGTCACGGATTCGAGCTGCGCGGTGAAGGGGCCGATGGCGGCGACGTCGCCCGGCTTCATCGAGAGGATGTGCTCCTGGCCCCAGCCCGATGCGGCGAGGCCGAGCAGGGTCACGCCCAGGCCGGCATGGGCGAGCGCCGTGCCGTAGGCCGAACGCGGCAGCGCCACGGCGCGGGCCCCGACATCGGCGAGGCCACCCGCGGCGAGACGGCGGACGAGGTCGGCGAGCGAGCCGGCGATCACGAAGATCGCCAGCCCGGCCAGGGCATACGACATCGCCGGCGCGCCCTCCATCGCGGCAAAGGCGAGCAGGCCGGCGAGGCCGGCGAGCATGGCGACCATCATCCGCTGCGCCGCGCCGAGCAGGTCTCCGCGCTTCCACGCCAGCGTCGAGCCGATCGGCATCGCGAGGAACAGTGGCACGGCGAGAGGCACGAAGGTGGCGTTGAAGAAGGGCGCGCCGACCGAGATCTTCTGACCCGTGATCGCTTCAAGCGCGAGGGGATAGAGCGTGCCGGTGAAGACCGTCGCGCAGGCGGCGGTGAGGATGAGGTTGTTGAGCACCAGCGCGCCCTCGCGGGACACGGGCGCGAACAGGCCGCCCTGGCGCAGGGTGCCGCCGCGCCAGGCAAACAGGGCGAGCGAGCCTCCGATGAAGCCGACCAGGATGACCAGGATGAAGAAGCCGCGGCGGGGATCGTTGGCGAAGGCGTGCACGGAGGTGAGGACGCCCGAGCGCACGAGGAAGGTGCCCACGAGCGAAAGCGAGAAGGCAAGGATGGCGAGAAAGATCGTCCACACCTTGAGCGCTTCGCGTTTCTCCATCACCACGGCCGAGTGCAGCAGCGCGGTGCCCGCGAGCCAGGGCATCAGAGAGGCGTTCTCGACCGGGTCCCAGAACCAGAAGCCGCCCCAGCCCAGCGTGTAGTACGCCCAGTACGAGCCCATCGCGATACCAAGCGTCAGGAACACCCAGGCGATCAGCACCCAGGGCCGGACGAAGCGAGCCCAGGCGGCGTCGACGCGCCCGGCGATCAGCGCCGCGGCGGCGAAGGAGAAGGTCATGGAGAAGCCCACGTACCCGAGGTAGAGCAGGGGCGGATGGATGGCGAGGCCGGGGTCCTGCAGCAGCGGGTTGAGGTCCTGCCCCTCGATGGGCGCGGCGAGCACGCGGGCGAACGGATCCGACGTCAGCAGGATGAAGAGGAGGAAAGCGGCCGCGATCCAGCTCTGCACGCTGAGCACCAGGGCCCGCAAGTCGGCCGGCATGCCGCGCGAAGCGACCGCCACGGCCGCCGCGAAGACGGCCAGGATCAGCACCCACAGCAGCATCGAGCCCTCGTGGTTCCCCCAAACGCCGGTAATCTTGTAGATCAGGGGCTTGGAGGAGGCCGAGTTCTCGATCACGTTGAGGAGAGAGAAGTCCGACGCGACGTGGGCGTAGGTCAGGGCGGCGAAGCTCAAGGCGGTGAAGGCGAAGCCGGCGAGCGCCACCGGCACCGCCACGGCGAGCAGCCGCCCGTCGCGGGTGAAGTGCCCGATCAGCGGCACAACCGCGTTGACGAGCGCCAGAGCCAGCGCCAGCACGAGGGCGAAGTGGCCGGTTTCAACGATCATGGGCGACGCCTCGATGGGACTATCCGTCCCCGTGCAACAGGGGACCGTGCCGCGTCCGTTGGAGGGAGCTGCCATCGCCTCGGCCCTGCCGACGGGCAAGCCAAGGCCGATGAGATCGGCGAAGGTCGGAAGCGGCGGCAGCTTCCACCACCTCCGGCGGTTTCCCGCCGCGCTGCGCTGCGCAGGAAAGACCTAGCCAGCCCGCCGATCATGGCGCCGCGCTCGCGCGCTTGTCGCCCGGCGGGCGCTGCGTGTCGGCCGGCGCCGTGGCGAGCGGCGGCGCGTCGTCGCGCCAGACGCCCTGCTTCTTCAGGGAGTCGGCGACCTCCTTGGGCATGTAGCGCTCGTCGTGCTTGGCGAGCACGCTGTCGGCCTTGAACAGGCCGTCGGGCTCCACCGTGCCCTCGACCACGGCCCCCTGCCCTTCGCGAAACAGGTCGGGCAGCAGGCCGGTGTAGGTCACGCGCACGTCGTGCTTGGTATCGGTGACGGCGAACACCATGCGCCCGCCACCCTCGCGCTTGAACGAGCCGGCCTCGACCAGCCCGCCGATGCGCAGCCGGGTGCCGGGCGGCGGCGCCTTGGCGGCGTACTCGCTCGGCCCGTAGAAGAACACGATGGTATCGCGCAACGCGTAGAGCGACACGCCCACCGCGCCGCCGAACACGGCAAGCGCGAGGCCGATCATGGTGAGCCGCTTCTTCTTGCGGGTCATGCCCACCCCCCAATCCTAGCTTTCGAGGCCGAGTTCGTGGGCAAGGTCGTCGAGCCGCTTGGTCGCCTGCGCGTTGCCGGCGAAGTTGCGCCGCGCGTCGGTCAACGCACCCCTGGCCTTGTCGCCCTCATCGAGGACGCGGTAGGCGCGCACCAGGCGCAGCCAGCCGTCGATGTCGTCGCCTTTGCCTTTGAGGCGGTCGGCGAGGCCGTCCACCATGCGGTGGATCATTGCCTGCTGCTCGTTGGCCGGCATGGCAGCGACGGCGCGGGCCATCGCGGTCTCGCCCCTCGCCGTATCGTCCCGCTTCCCGTTAGGGCCGGCGAAGGGCGCAGGCTCGCCGCCGACGGCCGCGATGCGCGCCTCGACGGCCGGCAGCCAAGGCGCGTTGGGCGGCGCATCGGCCACCAGCCGCTTCCAGGTCGTCACCGCCGCGGTCTTGTCGCCGTCCTGCTCCGACGCCAGCCCGAGATAGTAGCGGGCGCGCGGCGACTTCGGATTGGCGGCGACGGCCTGCTCGAACGCCGTTCGAGCGTCGGCGGTGACCCGGCCGCCGGCAGCGGCGGTTTCCGTCTCGCCCAGGCTTGACAAGCGCTCGTCGCTGGGGCCGAGAACCCGGATCTCGTTGCGGAAGGCGTTGACCGCGTCCTCGCTACGCCCGAGGCGGGCATAGATGCGCCCGAGCAGGGACCAGCCGCGGCCATCGTCGGGGTTGCGGGCGACGTTGCGCTCGACCCGGGCGATCAGCGCCGCCATGTCCATGGTCGCGGCGTCGGCGTTCAACCGCGCATCCAGCGGCTGATCGGGCATGCCGGGGGCGCCGATGCGCAGGTACAGGCCGACGGCGAGCGCGGGGATGAACACCAGCGCCGTCACGGCGGCGCCGCGCACCAGCCAGGGCGACGAGCGCACGGCGACAGGGGCCACGCGGTGGCTCGCGGCGACGAGGCGGCGGGCGGCTTCGGTGCGGGCGACCTCCGCCTCGCCCGGCGCGATCACGCCGCGGGCGGCATCGCGCTCGATCTCGGCCGTTTGCGCACGGTAGAAGGCGACATCCAGCTCGCGCGCGTCGGTGCGGAGCGGCACCCGCGACAAGGGCCACAGCACGGCCAGGACGGCGATGCCCGTCAGCAGGGCGAATATGATCCAAACCATCCCGATGCCTGCGCGCCGGGCTCACGCCACCCCGGCCGGGGTCGATCCAACGTCGGCTGTTCTAGCCCCTGCCCCCCGGCGTTGGAAGGCGGATTGTTGTCACGGATCCCATCGAAAGAGGGACAAGCCGCGGTCACGACGGTTGCGACCGGCAAGCACCGCAAAGCCCCTCGATCTCCAGCACCTTGCGCTCCACGGTGAAGGCAAGGCGGCTGGCGATGGCCGCGACCTCGCGATCAACCGTGCCGGATTCGACCTCGCTGGCGCGGCCGCACTTGGCGCAGGAAAAGAGAAGGCCGTGGCCGTTGTGCTCGTGGTCGTGATGATCGCAGGCGACAAAGGTCTGGCGGCTCTCGATCTTCACCACGAAACCGTTCTCGACTAGGAAATCCAGGGTGCGGTAGACGGTGGGGGGCGCAACCTGCCGCTTTTGCGCGTCCGACAGCTTCTGGATGATCGCATAAGCGCCCATCGGCTGGCCGGCACCGGCGAAGATGGCCACGATCTCGCGACGCAGCGCCGTCATCTGCAGTCCGCGCTCGCGGCAGACCGTCTCGACATGGGCTGTCCAGTCAGATCCCGGCATGTGAACTCCCACCTCCTTCAACGGAACGGGGCGCGGGCATGGGGCTGCCGTTCTCTGCCAATCATATGGCGCGTGACGGCGGTCGGCGAAAGCTGCCGGCGCGTGCCCGGCCGCGTTCATGCGATCCTCACGAGGCCGGCAGGGTCAGCTCGGCGCGCAGGCCGGCGTACGGGCTGGCATCGAGGGTGAACACGCCGCCGTACAGTTCAGCCAGTTCGTCGACGATGGACAGGCCGAGCCCGGAGCCGGGCTTCGACTCGTCGAGGCGCTCGCCGCGCCGCATCGCCGCCACCCGCTGGTCGGGGGTGAGGCCGGGACCGTCGTCGTCGATGGTGACGCGGAAGAAGGGCCGCTCGGTGGTCGGATGACGGAACTCGGCGCTGACAAGGATCGCCACCTCGCGCGTCGCCCACTTGCCGGCGTTGTCGACGAGGTTGCCGATCATCTCCTCCAGGTCCTGGCGCTCGCCCAGGAAGCGGACGCCGGCCGTGCCGTGATCGACGAAGTTGAGGTTGCGCTCGCGGTAGATCTTCTCGAAGGTGCGCACCAAGCCCTGCACCACGGGTGCGACCTCCGTGGCGCTGCCGATCTTGCGGGCCGACACCGCCGCGCGCGCCCGCTCCAGGTAGTAGGCGACCTGATCGCGCATGATCGCCGCCTGCTCGCCGACCTTGGCGGCGAAAGGCGCTGTCTCGACGGCGGCCTCGTTGATGATGACGGAGAGCGGCGTCTTCAGGGCGTGGGCAAGATTGCCGACCTGGGTGCGGGCCCGCTCCACCACGTCGCGGTTGGCGTCGATCATCAGGTTCAGCTCGCTGGCGAGCGGGGCGATGTCGATCGGGAACACGCCCTCGATGCGCTCGCCCTCGCCGCGCCGGATCGCCGACACGCCATCCTGCAGGCGGCGCAGCGGCATCAGCCCGAAGCGCAGCTGCAGCGCCGACGAGCCCACGAGAAGAACGGCGAGGATCACGAAGGTGATGGTGAGATCGACGGCGAACTGCTGCATCTGCGCATCGATTTCGGCCGTCGTCGCCGCGACCTGGACGAGGTAGATGCCGTTGTCACCGGTATCAATGACCCGCTCGACCATTCGCAGCGAGCGTTCGTCGGGTCCTTTGACGTAGCCGCGGCGCGAACCGCCCATGCCGGCCGGCACGCCCGTCTCCGCCAAGCGCGGCAGCCGGGCGGCGAACAGCGAGCGCGAGGCGTGGATCTCCGGCTGGGAACCGTCGAGGCGGGTGACCTGCCAGTACCAGCCCGACAGGGTCAGCTCGAACTGCGGGTCGGCGAGTTGGGCGATCTCGGGGCCCTTGTCCGGCGCGCGATCGTCGGGACGGTCGGCGGCGAGCTCGGCGACAAGGGCGCGGAGGTAAACGCCGAGCCGCTCGTCAAAGGCCGCCTCGGTGGAGGCGCGGTAGACGGCGGCAAGGATCAGCCCGGCGATGAGGAGGATAACGACGCTGAGAACGCTGGCCGAAATGAAAAGCCGGTTCGCGATCGAGCGTCGGCGGGGATCGCGCGCGGTGCGGCCCCGCCCGGCTGCCGCCATGCGCGCCCAGGCGGTGCTCCAGGCCGATGCCCAAGCGGAAGCCCACGCGGAGACCCGCATGGAGACGGCCATGGCCGGACGCGTCCCTTAGCGGCTTGCCGTTGCCGGACGACTGCCGGGCGGCCCGCCCTTGCCGGCCTCCTTGACCCCGTCCTTGGCTCCATCCTTGCCCGACGGCTTGATGCCGTCGGCGGTGACGAGGTAGCCGAGGCCGCGCATGGTCTGGATGATGTCAACGCCGAGCTTGCGGCGGAGACGCCCGACGAAGACCTCGATGGTGTTGGAATCGCGGTCGAAATCCTGGTCGTAGAGGTGATCGACGATTTCAGACCGCGAGATGACCCGGCCGGCGTGGTGCATGAGGTAGGACAGGAGCCGGTATTCGTGCGAGGTCAGCTTGATCGCCGTGCCGTTCACGGTGACGCGGCTCGCGCGGGTGTCGAGCTGCACCGGGCCGCAGGCGAACTCGCTGGATGCGTGGCCGACCGCTCGCCGCAGCAGGGCGCGCAGCCGGGCCAGGATCTCCTCCATGTGAAAAGGCTTGGCGACGTAGTCGTCGGCGCCCGCATCGAAGCCGCTGACCTTGTCGCTCCAGCGGTCGCGGGCGGTGAGGATGAGGACTGGCATGGTGCGGCCGGCCTTGCGCCAGTCGCCGATGATGGAGATGCCGTCCTTCTTGGGCAGGCCGAGGTCGAGCACCACCGCGTCGTAGGGCTCCGTTTCGCCGAGGAAGTGCCCTTCCTCGCCGTCGAAGGCCCGGTCGACCACGTAGCCCGCATCCTCCAGGGCGCGAACGATCTGCCGGTTGAGGTCGGCATCGTCTTCAACAACCAAAAGACGCATCACCGCCTCCCCGAAGTACGATCCCGAAACGTTGCGGACGCATCGGGCACCTGCCTGCGTTGCGACAGCCAGCCGGTATGCGACCGCGCCCAGAAGAAACGTCGTTCCACTTCAACGACCCTTGTCGGGCGAATGACTTACGGCCTGTCCGGCCAGATCCTGTCCCGCCAAACCCTGCCCGGTAATCCCCTGAACGGGAACGGCCTCGCCGTTCTGCGCGTTCAGGAAAATCCGCAGGATGCGACCGTCCCGCCGCAGCACGTTTATCTCATAAACAAACACGTCGGGCATCCAGCGGCACAGCTTGGCGCTCAGGGCGTCACCCTGCTGGCGGCCCATCCGCAGGGCTCTCACGGGATCGACGAGCCGATGCCCGATGATGGTTTCGCGCGTGTCCGTCTGGTTGAGGCAGACGCGACCGCGCGGCGGACGCCCGCTCTCGGGCCGCCGGATCCGCTCGGGCATGCGTGCCACGCTGTCGGCCAGGTCGCCGTGCGGCGCGAGCGTGCCGGTCGAGGGAAGAATCGTCGTCTGTCCCGCCGCCGCGACGGGGGCGGCGGCGAGACAGCAGGCAAGACTGATCACCGCGATCGTGCGCATGCCGCCACAGTCTGCGCGCGGCCATGAATAGGCCGTGAATGAACGGGTTGGCGCAGTCCTCAGCCGGCCCAATCGACGATGTGATCGACGTAGTCGCGCAGCTTCACCGTTCGCTCGGTGCCTCCGATGCGACCGCGCACCGAGATGCCGGCCGCGTGCACGCTGTCGGGCGAGCCCGAGCGCAGGGGGTGCCAGTCCGGCAGGTCGCAGCGGTCGCGCACCAGCCGGTAGGCGCAGGTCGCGGGCAGCCAGTTGATGTCGCGCACGGCCTGCGGCGTCAGCTTGACGCAATCGGACACCTTCTGCTGACGCTTGCCGTAGGAGCGGCAGCCGCAGCTGGCGGCATCGAACTGACGGCAGGCGATGTTTGTCCGGTGGATCTGGCCGGTGTCTTCCTCCTCGAGCTTGACGAGGCAGCAGCGGCCGCAGCGGTCGCACAGGCTTTCCCACTCGGCGGGCGACAGCTCCTCCAGCGTCCGTGTCAGCCAAAACGGCTCCGCGTCGCCGTGATCCGGCTGCGGTGGGGAGGAAACTGCTGTATCGTTGCGGGACGGCGGCGACGGCATACGGATTGCGGGCTTTCACGTCGAAAGGCGGCCGTTGGCTTGCTCTCCGCCGGGGCATCCGTCAAGACGGCCGGGTCGGCCTAGCCCGGCGCCATGCTCGTGCCCTATCTATCTGTCGTGTCCTCGCCGGACGTGCCGCCGACCGACCTGCGATACCAGCCGCGCCGGTTCGACCCGCGCTTTTCAGAGATGCCGCGACGTGACGAAGCGATCGTTCAGTTTCACGCGATGGTTGATCGGGCCCTGGATCGACGCGACGGTCGCTTGGTTCGATCGCCAGCGGCCGTGGATCGAGGCGCGGCGAACCGACATCGAGCAGGCGCGGCATTCCGCCTCGGCGAAGCGCACCCAGCGCGCTTTTCTTGAGTTCGACGCCTGGCTGAACTCCGTCGTCTGGGGCAGCGGGCATGAGGCGACCGCCATCTACGAGCGCTTCGCCCTCTTCATGGAGCGCTTTCACATCACGGGCGGCAGGCGGCTCGCGGTGGAAGCCGGCTGCGAGGCCTTCACCGTGTCCATCGCCGGCGGCCTGCTGCTGCTCGCCCTGGCCATGCCGGCCTTCGAGCTGACCTCCGAGGATTGGCTGAAGAAGCAGGATCTCGCCGTCACCTTTCTCGATCGATACGGCCAGGAGGTCGGCCGCCGCGGCATCCGCCACGACGATGCCGTGCCCTTCGACGAACTGCCGCCCAACCTGATCCACGCGGTGATCGCGACGGAGGACCGCCGCTTCTTCGAGCACTTCGGCATCGACATCATCGGCACGGCGCGCGCGCTGACGGTGAACTCGCGCGCCAACGGCGTCGTCCAGGGCGGCTCGTCGCTGACCCAGCAGCTCGCCAAGAACCTGTTCCTGTCCAACGAGCGCACGATCGGCCGCAAGGTCAACGAGGCCTTCCTCGCCCTGTGGCTGGAGGCGCACCTGTCCAAGCGCGAGATCCTGAGCCTTTACCTCGATCGCGCCTACCTCGGCGGCGGCACCTTCGGGGTGCAGGCGGCGTCCGAATTCTACTTCGGCAAGTCGGTGCGCGACCTCAGCCTGCCGGAAGCGGCGATGATCGCCGGCCTGTTCAAGGCGCCGACGAAATACGCCCCGCACATCAACCTGCCCGCCGCCCGCGCCCGCGCCAACGACGTGCTCAACAACATGGTGGACGCCGGCTACCTCAGCGCCGGGCAGATCTACGCCGCGCAGCGCAACCCCGCCACGCCGGTCGACCGGCAGCGCACGTCGAGCCCGGACTGGTATCTCGACTACGCCTACAACGAGGTGAAGGCGCTGGCCGATCAGGGCCGCTTCGGCGACGAGCGCGTGCTCAGCGTGCGTCTCGGGCTCGACCCGGCGCTGCAGCAGCACACCGAGGACACGATCGAGAACGAGCTGCGCCAATACGGCCCGGCCTTCCACGCCAAGCAGGCGGCGGCGGTGGTGCTCGACCCGACCGGCGTGGTGCGCGCCATCGTCGGCGGTCGCGACTACGGCGCCAGCCAGTTCAACCGCGCCACCGACGCGCTGCGCCAGCCCGGGTCGTCCTTCAAGCCCTACGTCTACCTCACCGCGATCATGACCGGCCGCTTCAAGCCGTCGACGCTGATCTCCGGCGCCTCGCTGTGCCTGGGCAACTGGTGCCCGCACAACTACAACGACGAGACCGCCGGCAAGCTGCCCCTCATCACCGCGCTGGCCATGTCGCTCAACACCGTCGCCGTGCGCCTGTCGATCGAGATCGGCGACGGCACCACGCAGTGGAACAAGGCGAAGAACGGGCGCGCCAAGATCGTCGCCACCGCGCGGCGGATGGGCATCACCGCGCCGATGTATGATACCGTATCGCTGCCGCTCGGCGCCAACGGCATCAAGGTCATCGAGCAGGCCGGCGCCTACGCGACCTTCGCCAACGGCGGCAAGCACGTGCCGCCCTACGCCGCGGTGGCGGTGACGAGCCGGCGCGGCGACGTGCTGTACGACCACGACCGCGACGGTCCCAAGCTGGAACAGATCGTTGATCCCGAGGCGATCGGCATGATGAACACCATGCTGCGACAGGTCGTGGTGGGCGGCACCGGGCGCAGGGCCGATCTCGTCGGCTTCCCCACCGCCGGCAAGACCGGCACGACCAACAACTACCACGACGCCTGGTTTGTCGGCTTCACCGGCAACTACGTGGGTGCGGTGTGGTACGGCAACGACGATTATGCCTCCATGAAGGAGATGACCGGCGGCTCGCTGCCGGCGCAGACGTGGCACGAGATCATGAGTTTCGCCCACGCCAACGCCGAGCCCAAGCCGCTGCTCGGGCTTCCCACGCCCGCGAACCGGGTGGTGTCGGGCAACGGCGAGCCGGGAACGGCGACGGGCGGCGGCGCGCAGCCCCCGGCGACTCTGTCGAAGGCGTCGTTCGAGGCTCTCGGCAGCATCGCCTCGGCCATGCATGTCGCCGAGTCCCGTCCGGTGGCGCTGGCTCCGGTGACGGGCAGGGCGAGCGAACTCGGTCGCTCCTCCAGCCCGGCGATCCTGATGCCGCCCGCCGCGCCCGCGCGGGCGGCCGATCTTCGCTGACCGCCTTGGCACGATCCGCCGCACGGTCGGACGGCGCCGCTGCCGGCGCCTTCGAGCGCGAAAGCCTGCTGACCCTGGCGGGGCTGCTGAAGCTGGTTGTCGCCGTTTTCGCCGGCGTGCTGCTCGGTCTCGCCGTCACCATCAGCAGCCTCGACATCGACCGCCGCGGCATCGCCGTGGGCCCCTGGCGCTCGACCCCGCGCGACGGCAGCGGCAACATCGATCCCTACGCGCTGGCGGCCAACGCCCGCTCCGGCCTGCTGCCGCTCGGCACCGCCGAGGGCCTGACCTTCGTTGCGTCCGGCGACGATCACGGACGCCCGCTGAACCCGCGCTGCGACTACGTGGTGAAAGGCCCGATGCCGCCGGCCCGATACTGGACGCTGAGCCTGCTCGACAAGGCCGGTTTCCCCATCGCCAATGCGGCCAACCGGTACGGCTTCACCTCGGCGGAGATCCTGCGGCTCGGCGATGAAACGGCGATCATCGTCTCGCCCGAGGCGCGCAGCGGCAACTGGCTGCCGGCCAATCGCGCGAAGAGCTACGAGCTGATGCTGCGCCTGTACGACACCAGCTTCAGCACGGGCAAGGGAACGCTGGATAAGAACCGCATGCCGACGCTCACCCGGGTCTCCTGCCCGTGAGCGCCTCGCTCGAAGGGAGCCGGCCTTGAGCGAGTTCCGGGTGCTGCCCCTCGCCGTCGGCGTGGCGGTGATCGGGCTCGTCGCCGGCCTCACGCACTTCTGCGCCGTGCTGCTGCTGCCCAGAGTGGCGACGCGCGACGCTTTCGATCTGCTCGCCGCCGGGGGACGCGTCGAGGCGATGAGGATCTTCCCCCCCGCTCGGCCGGGCGACACGCTGATCCCGCTGCGCGATCCGGCGGCCGTGCAAGGCCTGTGCTTCTTCGATCTCGGCAAGGGGCCGGTGAGGGTGCGGACCAAAACGGAGGAAGGACGCCTTCTCACCCTGTCCTTCCGCACGCGGGAAGGGCGGATCTTCTATTCCATGACCGACCGGGCGGCGCTGCACGACGCCATCGACATCCGACTGGTGACGGCGGCGCAGCTCGCCGACATCGTCGCCGAGGACGACGAGGACCAGGGTCTGCCCGAGGAGCTTCGGCTGCAGGCGCCGAGCGCCACCGGGCTGATCGTGGCGACCGCGCTGGCGGCGCGACCGAGCGAGCGCGGCGATGCGGAAGCGCGCATCACGGGGATCACCTGTACGCCCGAGCCGGTGACGGCCGCACCTTCGTGAGCCGGCATCTGGTGCACCTTACGGGTCGTTCTCGCGTCCGGCGCCGAACGGACAGGTCGCCACGTGCTGCCAAGGGCCACCGAGATAGCGCCACACCATCAGGCCCTCGACCCAGACCGGCGGCGCCATGTCGTGCTGCAAGGCGTCGCGCAACGCGCGCGCGTCCGCCGGATCGACCTTGTTCTGGATGGTGACGTGCGCCCTGAAGCCCTGCCGGTCCTGCGGGGTCAGCCATCGATCGAAGGCGCGCGACAGTTCGCCGTGCAGGCGGCTCAGTTCCGCCGACTCGTAGGCCAGCGCCACGCCCCGGCCGAGGAAGCGCAGCTTGACCGGCACGAGTTGCAGCGGCGATTGCGGCCGGCATCGGGCCGCGACCTCGGCGAGGATCGCCCGTTCCTCCTCGCCCGGCAGATTGTGGAACAGGCTGAGGTGGGCCGGCACCTTGTTGAGGTGGGCGGGGAAGTATCGCCGCCGCATCCCGTCGAGCATGGCGAAGGCGTCGTCGTCGAAGCGGGCGGTGACGAGGAGCGGCGCGTTCAACGGTGGCGCGTCACGGGGAGGGCTGCGCGTTGTCCCCGCACGCGTGCTGCAGGCTCGGCACGTTGATGTTGACGCGATTGCCGCACTTGTCGCAGCCGGCCAGGCCGAGCAGCGCCAAGCCCAGGCAGGCGAAGGCGCCCAGGCTGGCGAGGGCGCTGAGGAGCGACGCCAACGGCCTCAATGCTTAACCCTGCGCGATGAATGCGGCCGGCGGCTGCGCATTTGTTAGAGTTCCTTCCCTAGCGTCGGATGAGGAGTGTAACCGGAAACATAGCCATGATGATGGTCGAGGCGCGACGGGCGGAACGGGTTCGCAGTTTTCTCCGCGCCCGTATCATTTTCAACAACCACAGTACGACCATCGATTGCGTGATCAAGAACATCTCGCGCGCCGGTGCCAAGATCGAGCTGGGCAACTCCATGTCGATCCCCGAAACCTTCGACCTCGAGGTGCCGCAGAAGGGCCGGAGCTTCCGCGCCCGCCTGAGCTGGCGCAACGAAACCTCGATCGGCGTCGAGTTCGTCGAGGACGACGCGGTCGAGCGCGACCGGGGCGAGGTCGAGCGGCTCAGGCAGGAGAACCGCGCCCTGCGCGCCAGCGTCGCCCAGCTGACCAAGCGCCTGGAACAGCTCGGTCAACCGGCGATGCAGGACTGAGCGACACGCTTTCGGGTTCAAACCTCGACGAGGCGGCCCTGGCTCAGCGTGACGCGGCGGTCCATCCGCGCGGCGAGGTCGAAGTTGTGCGTCGCAACCAGGGTGGCGAGGCCGGTGGCCCGCACCAGCGTGTCGAGGGCGGCGAAGACGTGGTCGGCCGTCTTGGGATCGAGATTGCCGGTCGGCTCGTCGGCGAGCAGCACGCCGGGGCCGTTCGCCACGGCCCTGGCGATCGCCACCCGCTGCTTCTCGCCGCCCGACAGTTCCGGCGGCCGATGCCGGGCCCGCGCCGACAGGCCGAGGTAGTCGAGCAGCTCCAACGCCCGCTTGCGCGCATCCGCCTTGCGCAGGCCGGCGATCATCTGCGGCAGCATCACGTTCTCCAGGGCCGAGAACTCGGGCAGCAGATGGTGGAATTGGTAGACGAAGCCGATCTCGGAGCGCCGCAGCGCGGTCAGGCCGGCGTCGTTGAGCCCGCGCGTCGAGACGGCGCGCACGCTGACCTCGCCGGCATCGGGATGTTCGAGCAGGCCGGCGATGTGCAGCAGCGTCGATTTCCCCGCGCCCGACGGGGCGGTGAGCGCGACCGACTGGCCGGGGAAGATGTCGAAATCGACGCCGCACAGGATGTGCAGCCGTTCGCCAATTCCCTCGAAGGTCCGTTCGACGCCGCGAAGGGAAAGCGAGGGCGGCGATTGCGGGGACATCGAAGGCTTGGACACGGACGGCTGCAGGACGGAGGTTTCGCTCATTCGTAGCGCAGCGCCTCCACCGGATCGAGCTTGGCCGCCCGCCAGGACGGATACAGCGTCGCCGCCAGCGAGATCAGCAGGGTCGCACCGGCGATAAAGACGACGTCGCGGGCGTCGACCTGCGTCGGCAGCTTCGACAGATAGTACAGCTCGGCCGGAAACAGGTTGAGGTGCAACGCCCTGTTGAGGAAGCCGCGCAGGTGCTCGGCATTGAGGGCGATGGCGAGGCCGAGCACGACGCCGGCGGTGGTGCCGAAGACGCTGATGGCCGTGCCGGCGATCAGGAACACCCGCATGATGGCGCCGCGCGTCGCGCCGACCGTGCGCAGGATGGCGATGGCCGAGCCCTTGTCCTTCACCAGCATGATCAGGCCCGACACGATGTTGAGCGCCGCCACCAGAACCACCATGCCCACGATGATGAAGACCACGTTGCGTTCGACCTGGATCGCATCGAAGAAGGTTCGGTTGGTTTCGCGCCAGTCGGTCATGATGAAGGGCTGCCGGGCGCTCAGGTCGATGGCGCCGCGAACCTGATCGATATCGTCGGGATTGGTCACGAACAGCTCGATCAGCGTCACCTCGCCGTCGCGGTCGAAGAAGGCCTGCGCCTCGCCGAGCGGCAGGAACACGTAGGTCGAATCGAAGATCGACATGCCGACCTGGAAGATTGCCTTGACGGGGTAGCTCTTGCGTCGCGGCGCCACGCCCATCGGGGTTTGAGCCCCCTTGGCGATCAGCAAGGTGACGGTGTCGCCGACGCGCACGCCCAGCGTTTCAGCGAGACGCTGCCCGATGGCGACGCCCTCGCCCGCGTCGAAGCCATCCAGCGTGCCGCTCTTCACATGGCCGGCGATGCCCGGCAGCTGCTTGATGTCGCGCTCCTCGATGCCGCGCACGAAGCCGCCGGTCTGGTTGAACACCGACGAGAAGCTCGCCGCGCCCTCGATCAGGGGCACGGCCATCGCGACGCCGGGAACGCGCGCCAGGTCGGCGGCCACGGAATCATAGTTGCGCAGGTTGCTATCGGCCGCCTGAACGAAGACGTGGCCGTTCAGGCCGACGAGCTTGTCGAACAGGTCCTTGTGGAAGCCGTTGAAGACGCTCATCACCACGATCAGGGCGATGACGCCGAGCGTGATGCCAAGAAACGAGATGATGGCGATCACCGACACCGAGCCCGACGAGCGGCGCGCACGAAGGTAGCGCAACGCGATCATCCATTCGAAGGGCGCGAAAGGCATCGTTCGTCTGCCTGGGCGACCGGGGCCGTCACGCATCGCGATCCTCCTTGCGACCACCGCCTTCTCTCACCGCCTTCCCTTGGCTGCGGAGTGCGGTCTCAATGAGGCTCGGCCCGTGTCTTGTCAGCCCTCGATGTCGCCCTGCGGCGGCTTGATCCTGGTCGAGCGCAGCAGGAACATCGGCACGTGATCGCCCATGCCCAGGACCGGCTTGGAGTCGCGTGCCTCATCACGCTCGCGCGGGGAAGCGGCGCGCGCTTGACCCGCGCCGTGACCCGAAGCCTGACCCGAGACTTGCCCGGATATCGGTCCCGCACCTTGACCCGTCGTCGCTTGGCGCGAGCGCGGCTCATCGCGGCGGCGAGACTCGGGCGCGGCGCTCGGCCGACGCTCGGGGGCGGGGTGGCG
>CAXTMA010000028.1:0-21190 GCA_964245015.1 uncultured Beijerinckiaceae bacterium
GTGCGGCGCGGCGGCCAAGCTGCCGGCCGCCATGCCGCTCGCCCCGCACCGCGCCAGCTACCGCATCACCCTTCTCGACGCGATCGGCAGCAAGAGCCCCACCTCCGCCCGCGGCCGGGTCGCCTACGAATTCAACGGCTCGGCCTGCGAGGGCTACAGCCAGACCTTCCGGCAGGTGACGGAACTGCAACCTGCGGAAGGGCAGACGCGCATGTCCGACATGCGCTCGGCCACCTTCGAGGACGGCGACGGCCACAGCTTCTCCTTCGACATCAAGACGGGCAGCGACGGCAATCCGCCCGACGTGGTCGACGGCCACGCCGAGCGCCGCGGCGGCGATGTGCTCGCCATCCGGCTGATGAAGCCCAACGAGCAGACTGTCGACGTCGGCCAGGACGTGCTGTTCCCCACCGCCCACCTCCAGCGCATCATTGCGGCGGCGAAGGCCGGGCAGCGCCTGCTCGGCGTCAAGGTGTTCGATGGTTCCGACGACGGCAAGAAGGTGTACGACACCACCACCATCATCGGGCGTCCGCTGACCGGCCCGGCGGACGAGGGCGCGGCCCATGCGGCCGCGATGGACGAGATGGCGCGCTGGCCGGTGACGATCAGCTACTTCGAGGAAGGCCGCAAGGACCAGGGACCGGCCTACGTGCTCGGCTTCGAGCTGTACGAGAATGGCGTGTCGCGCGCCCTGCGCTTCGACTACGGCGACTTCACCCTGGCCGGTCAGATGGTCAGCCTCGACCTGCTCCCCGGCAAGGACTGCCCGCGCTGAGCTGTCAGACTGGATCGGGCGCAGCGGTCTTCGGGCACAGCCGAAGGGCATGGCAGCTCGAAGCTCCGACCGCACCGTCGGCCGCGTCACCACGGGTGCAGGGCGAAGGCGGTGGCGCCGGCCGCGGTGATGACGTCGTATCGGCGCCCGGTGCGACTTGCGGCCTTGACGGCGAGGTTGCGGACCTCGGCGACCGACAGGTTGTCGGCCTGCGAGAAGTAGGTGGCGCTGGGCATGTTGTAGATCACGCCGCGCTCGGAGCGGATGGTCTTGGAAAAGCTGGCGGCGGCCATGGCCTGATCAAGAAGCTCGTAGTCGGCGGCGCTGCCGCCGCGCAGTTCGATGCGGGTGAGGAAATCGGTCATCTCGGCTGATCTTTCAGGCTTACTTCGCTGTCGAAATCCGTCCACCGCCGGACGGGACCGCGGGTGCGGGCGCACCCCCGCCAGACTCGGGCAAGGGCGGCCTCCCGTGCCAGCACGGGGGATGCCACGCGCGTTTTGGAGTACCGCGATCGGCCCAGACTGGTATAGGGACGCGTCGAGGATGAGCAGCTGCAAGGATGAGCGGCTCGGAGGATGAAGCGGCGTGAAAGATGAAGCGGCATGGAAGAGGAGACGGCGTGCCGCCGCACAACGGACGCGGCCGCCGTCGACGCGCCGGGGAGGCGCAAGCCATGTCCTCTGATCGCGGACACGCCACCGACCGCTGGACTCCGCAAAGCTGGAGGAGCAGGCCGGTCCAGCAGATGCCGACCTATCCCGACGCCGACGCGCTCGCCGCCGTGGAGCGACAGCTCGCGAGCTTCCCGCCGCTCGTCTTCGCCGGCGAGGCCCGCAAGCTGAAGCAGCTGCTGGCGCAGGTGTCGGCCGGCGAGGCCTTCCTGCTGCAGGGCGGCGACTGCGCGGAGTCCTTCGCCGAGCACGGCGCCGACAACATCCGCGACTTCTTCCGCGTGCTGCTGCAGATGGCCGTCGTGACGACCTTCGCGGCGGCGCTGCCGGTGATCAAGGTCGGACGCGTGGCCGGCCAGTTCGCAAAGCCGCGCTCGGCGCCGAGCGAGCGGCAGGGCGGGGTCGAGCTGCCGGCCTACCGCGGCGACATCGTCAACGACATCGCCTTCACGCCCGCTGCCCGCACGCCCGACCCTTCGCGTCAGCTCGACGCCTACCGCCAGTCGGCGGCGACGCTGAACCTGCTGCGCGCCTTCGCTTCGGGCGGCTACGCCAATCTGCAGAACGCCCACCGCTGGATGCTCGGCTTCGTCAAGGACAGCCCGCAGTCGCACCGATACGGCGAGCTGGCCGACCGCATCAGCGAAACGGTCGGCTTCATGCGCGCCATCGGGCTCGATCCCGAACGCCATCCCGAGCTGCGCACCACCGACCTTTACACCTCCCACGAGGCGTTGCTGCTCGGCTACGAGCAGGCCCTCACGCGCGTCGACTCGGTGACCGGCGACTTCTACGCGACCTCCGGGCACCTTCTCTGGGTCGGCGACCGCACGCGGCAGCTCGACGGCGCCCACGTCGAGTTCGCCCGCGGCGTGTGCAACCCCCTCGGCCTGAAGTGCGGCCCGAGCCTCGAGCCCGACGAGTTGATCCGCCTGATCGACCTTCTCAACCCCGACAACGAGCCGGGCCGCCTGACCCTGATCTGCCGCTTCGGCGCCGACCGGGTCGGCGAGGGTTTGGCGCCGCTGCTGCGGGCGGTCGCCCGCGAGGGCCGCTCGGTTGTGTGGTCGTGCGACCCGATGCACGGCAACACGATCAAGGCGAGTTCCGGCTACAAGACGCGCCCCTTCGAGCGCATCATGAGCGAGATCCAGAGCTTTTTCGCCGTGACCCGGGCCGAGGGCGCCTATGCCGGCGGCATCCACCTGGAGATGACCGGCCGCGATGTGACGGAGTGCACCGGCGGCGCCCGCGCCCTGTCCGAACTCGATCTCAGCGACCGATACCACACCTATTGCGATCCCCGCCTCAACGCCGAGCAGGCGATCGAGGTCGCCTTCCTCGTCGCCGAGCTGCTCAAGGCGGAGCGCATTGCCCGCGGCGCGCCGCCGGTGGCGCGCGCGGCGGAGTGAACGCGTCTGTTGTGCACCGCGAAGCGGGGAGGATGCGGCCTGGGGTGAGGGGATCATGAGCGCAGACACCACCGTCCGCTTCGCCCCCTCGCCGACCGGGCGCATCCACATCGGCAACGCTCGCACCGCCCTGCTCAACGCCCTCACCGCGCGCAAGCGCGACGGGCGCTTCATCCTGCGCTTCGACGACACCGATGCCGAGCGTTCGCGTCCCGAATACGCCGACGGCATCGCCGTCGACCTCGCCTGGCTCGGCCTCGCGCCCGACCTCGTCGTGCACCAGTCGAGACGCGTTCCGCTCTACGCCGCCGCGACCGAGATCCTGCGCGCAAGCGGCCGTCTTTATCCCTGCTACGAAGCCCCGGACGAGCTGGAGCGCCGTCGCAAGCGCCAGATCGCGCGCGGCCTGCCGCCGGTCTACAGCCGCGCCGCGCTTGCCTTGAGCGCCGACGACCGTCGCCGCCTGGAACAGGAGGGGCGCCGGCCGCACTGGCGCTTCCGGCTCGACCGCAGCGAGATCGCCTGGGAGGACGGCATTCGCGGCCCGAGCCGCATCGACTGCGCCTCGCTGTCCGATCCCGTGCTCGTGCGCGCCGACGGATCCTACCTCTACACGCTGCCTTCGGTGGTCGATGATCTCGATCTCGCGATCAGCGACGTGATCCGCGGCGAGGATCACGTCACCAACACGGCCGTGCAGATCCAGCTCGCCGCCGCCCTGGGCGGTACGCCGCCGCGCTTCGCCCATCACAACCTGCTCACGACCGCGTCGGGCGAAGGATTGTCCAAACGGTCGGGATCGCTGTCGATCTCCGGCCTGCGCGAGGCCGGCGTCGAGGCGCTCGCGGTGGCGGCTTTCGCCGTGCTGACGGGATCCTCGGACGCGGTGCAGCCGGTGGCGAGCCTCGACCAGCTCGCCGCGATCTTCGATCTCGTGCATATTTCCCGCAACCCGGCGCGGTTCGATCCGGCGGAACTGCGGAACCTGTCCGCCCGCACGTTGCACGCGCTGCCTTATCCGGCGGTGGCCGACCGGCTCATCGCCGCCGGCGTTGCTGCCGACATGGCCGAAGCCTTTTGGCTGACCGTGCGCGGCAACCTCGAAAGCTTCGGCGATGTCGCGGGCTGGTGGGAGGTGGTTCGCGGACCGATCGCTGCCACCGGCGAAGATCCCGAGCTGCTCGCCGCCGCCGCCGAACTGTTGCCGCCCGCGCCCTGGAGCGCCGAAACCTGGACCGGCGAGGGGTGGCGCGCCTGGACGGCGGCGCTGAAGGCGCGCACAGGACGCAAGGGCCGGGCACTGTTCCACCCGCTGCGCCTCGCCCTCACCGGCCGGGATGCCGGGCCGGAACTCGCCGCGCTGCTGCCGCTCATCGGTCGGACTAGGGCTGCGGCCCGACTTGCCGGACGGGACGTTTGATGGTCGGATCGCCGTTCGTGATCGTGCCGTCCCCAGCGGTTCGCTGCGGTGGGGCCGACCTCACCGGCGGCACGCCCGGCATTGGGCCGCCTTTAGGCCGTGACAGTTCCGCCGCCTTTTCCGGCGTCACCACGATGTCGCCCTTGCGGGTATTGTCGAGCACCTCCTCGGCGGTGGCCAGCGTCTCGGCCCAGCTCTTGCCGGCCGGACGGCAGGAGCAGGCGGCCGTATACCGCTTCTGAAAGGCGAGGGCGTTGGGCAGGTCCGTGTAGGGCTTGCCGTCCAGACCCACCGACGTCTTGATGTCGCTGTCGGGATTGCGGGTGAAGACGGCCGTTTCCGCGCCGGGACACAGCGCTTCGCACATCTGCGTAAGATCGTCCGCGCCGTGGCGAGCGGAAATCGGGAGCGGAAAGAATCCGCCGTCGCAGCCGCGCACGCACACCGCCTGCGAGCCGCCGCGGCCGCGCGGTCCTTCGTCGTCGCGGTCATCGTCCCTGACCTGGGGCAGAACCGCCGTCGGCGGCGGCGGGGGTGCCTGCGGTGTCAGGGCGCCGAGCAGCGAATCGAAGAAACCGCGTTGCGGCGGCGGCGCAGCTCCGCCGCGGCAATAGGCGTTGAAGCGGGCGATGAGGTCGCCGCGTCCGCCGCTCCCGCCCGCCGCCTGGAGCTGCTGAAGGTTTGCCTGCAACTGCGCGATGCGCCCGTTGAGGGCGCCGCACTGCGGGTTGCCGCCGAACAAGGTGAAGCCGTCGCAACCCAGCTGGTGGGCGTAGGCCTGGGTCCGCGCGAGTTCGCCGGCCTGACGCCGGGCTGCCTGGGCGCCGCGATTGCCGCCGCGCTCGCCCTGCGAGATCTGCTGCTGCAGGCGCGCGCAGTCCACCGTTTGCGCAACCGCGGCGGGCGCGACGAGGGCGATCAGGACGGACAGGGCCGCGCCGCACCGGATGCGTCGCTCCGGCCGGGCATGCGAGATCAGATCAACCATGCGTTCCCGCAAACCGGCTCCGGCGTTGTGCCGGGTCATTGTCGCGGCCCACCCTCGTTGGCCGCGCGGCGGAGTGTCCATTCTTCTATGGGCAAATCATGGCTGCGCGTGGGATGCTGGTGGAAATGCGGACGAGCTGCCGCTTTTGCGAAAGCGCTCGCCGCGGCCGTGCTATGGTTTTGGGCGGCCCTGGCGGCGGGAGAACGCTTGATGAGACGAGCACGCGATCTGGCGGCACGCCGCCGCTTGGCTTTACTCCCGGCGGCGGCTTTCGTTGCGGTGACCTGGCTCAAGGCCGGAGGAGCCTGGGCGGGCGATGATCCCGACCTCATCTTCCGCGAATCCACGAAGTTCCGCCTGTTCACGCCCAACGACAAGCTGGCGACCTATGCCATCGACGATCCGTCGGTGGACGGCGTGGCCTGCTACTACACCGTGCCCGAGAAGGGCGGGCTTGCCGGCACGTTCGGTCTCGCCGAGCAGACATCGGATGTATCGCTGGCCTGCCGGCAGTACGGGCCGATCGGCTTCAAAGGCAAGTTCCGCCAGGGCGACACGGTGTTCACCGAACGGCGCTCGATCCTGTTCAAGCACATGCAGATCGTGCGCGGCTGCGACGAGAAACGCAACGTCCTCGTTTACATGGTCTACACCGACAAGCTGATCGAAGGCTCGCCGAAGAATTCCACCTCGACGGTGGCGATCACGCCATGGGGCGGGTCGGCAGCCGCACCGCCGCGCTGCGCGGACTCCCTTTCGAAGTAGACAGCTCGCAGGCCGGTCACACCGCCGCGCAAGTGTCCCGCCGACGAAGCACCCGACAGCACATCAGCCGAAGGGGAACTGCCGGCTGCGTCGCAAAGGATCGGCGCGCGACTCGGCGCTGGCTACTTGGCTCTGCCTACTTGGCGCCGGCGTCCTGCTGCGGCGGCTTCTTGTTGGCCTCGTGGTGGCCGATCGCGCAGCCGGCGGCAGCGCCGAGCTTGCCGTGGCCGGCGAAATGACCGGCCGCGCCGCCGACCAGTGCGCCCTTGATGCAGCCCTTGGCATCGGCGGTGGCGGCGGTGAAGGACAGGGCGGCGGCGGAAATGATGAGGCCGGCCAGGATCGTTCGCATGGGAAACTCCTCGGTGTGTCCGGGAGCAATCGCGCGATGCGTCGGCGCGTTCCACGCCGGTCGCGGGGACGAGGGCCTAAGACCCTGACCTTTGCCCGGCCTCGGTCGAGGGCGCGATCCCCCGAGGGCACCGGAGCAGCTTATTCCTTGCAGTTCACGATGAAGGTGCCGGGCTCGATCTTCTGCGCCTTGCCATCGGCCTTGCCGATCGAGGCGGTGATGTCGTCGGAGCGCCCGAACGACAGGGACGCGGCCATGCCATGGGCTTCGCACCAAGCATCGGCGATGACCTGGCCGCAGGCCTTGTTGCCGGCGAGGCAGTCGTCGAAGCCGTAGCCGTCGGAGGCCGGGATCACCAGCATGTGGCCGGTTTGCGCATGCGAGGGCACCTGCGAGGCGGCCAAGGCCAGCAGACCGGCCGCCGCCGCGGCCGCGACCTGGATCAACTTGCGGGCGTGAAGGGATGCGATGGGCATGGCGAACTCGACACGGGCGGACGACACTGCCCGCACTGTGCCGGCCACCGCATGAAAATCTGGTTAAAAAGGCATCGCCATGGTCGCCGGCCTTGAGATCGTTGGGTTCGCACCTGGGAAACGCTCCCATGCGTTTCCCCGTTTCACCCGCCGACCGGATCGAAAGCAGGGATCCTCGAATATCGCGAAACGAGACCACTGGATAAGCGAGAGGGTCGGCGCCCCGCCGCTTCAGCGACCCGCCCGCGGCAGCTTGGTTCCGGCGACCTCGCGCTCGGCCAGCACGTCGCCGCGAAAGCGGTACAGCTTGGCCGGCCTGCCTCCGGTGGCGGCCGACACCGCCCCGGTCTCCTCCACGAGGTTCTGGCTCTCGATCAGGCGACGGAAGTTCTGCTTGTGAAGGGGACGACCGGCCAACGCCTCCACCGAACGCTGCAGTTGGAACAGGGTGAATGCGGGGGCGAGCAGCTCGAACACCACCGGTCGGTACTTGATCTTGGCGCGCAGCCTGGCGATGCCGGTGGCCAGGATGCGGCGGTGGTCGCCGGTCATGCGCCGTCCCGGCAAGGGCCGGCGCGTCGAACCCTCGCCGCGCCAAACCTTCGATGAGACTGCCGCTTCGGCGATCAGCCCGGCCTCGAACAGCAGTTCGTAGCGCTGCAGCACCAGCTCCTCGTTCCAGCCATGGGGAGCGAGCCCGAAGTTGATGGCGCAGCGCTCGGAACGGATGCGCCGCGTCGTCGCGTCGGCTGCCTCCGCGATCCAGGAGCCCAGGGCCTCCTCCACCGCGAGAGCCGCCGGCGGGGTCCCGGCGCGCCGGTCTTCCCAAGGGAAGAAGGCGTACCAGTCGAGCCAGGGCGAGCGCCCGCTGAAGTCGCGGCCCTGCTGCTCGCGCGTCAGCCCGAGGTAGGAGATCGACACCATGCGGGCGCTGTCGCCACCCATCCTGTCGGCACCGGGACCGCCCCGGTCGCGGTCGGCAAAGGTGTAGAGCTGCTCGACGTAGCCGATCGGCTGGTGGGTCTGCTGCTCCACCCAGTCGCGCAGGCCCGACTGCAGCGAGCGATGCGCCAGCGCGAACGGGCCGGAGGGCAGCGCGTCGCCGCCGACGGTGAGCACGCGCGGGCGCTCCTCGTCCACCGCCACGAGAACGGCGATGAGGTTGACGGCGACCGTTTCGCCGACCTTGCCGTCGCGCTCCTCTATGTCGGGCTCCTCGACACCGTCATCCTCGCCGCCAACCGCCGCTTCGCCGGTCTGGCCCGCCGCGATGAGCCGGTCGAAGCCGTTCGGCAGCGACGTCCGGCGGCCGGTCGGCCCGATGCGGGTTCCGCCGTCATGGTGCTTCGCTATTTCTCGCAAAAGCGGGTGAGTTCGTTGCCGCCGTTGCCGGCCTTCTGGTTGGCCACGAAGCAAGGCCCGCGCGGGGTCGGATCGATGGTGGCGGCCGGCTGCCCCAGCACGCCGGCCGGCGGCGCGGCCGCGTCCCGGCCCTGGTGCACGACCACCTCAGCCAGCACGTAGCCGGAACGCCCGCCGAAGCTGACGTGGCACCAGCCGTCGGCACAGCCGAGGATGTCGACCCGCTGCAGCTGGTTCACCTCGTCGGCGACCTGGTAGTGCGTGCTCGGCCCCTGGTAGAGATAGGTGGTCCAGGTGATCGCGCCCGGCTCGGCCCGCGCCGCCGTCACCGGTGCCAGAAGCGCCGCGATCCAGATCAAACGGGATCGCCCTGCCGCCGTTCCCTTGCCTTCGCTCATCGCCGCCCCTTTCCGATCCCGCCCTGACTGTCGTGTCAGATTGACGCTCATGGTGTCAGCCTAGATTGACAGGCGCAAGAGGCCGGGCCAATGCTCGCCTGTGGCGCTTTGCTCCGTGCGCCCGTTTCCGAGGAAGACAGCGCGATGGCTCTTCTTTCGTTCGAACGTAAATACAGGGTCGGCGGCGGCACGCTGATCGGCGGCTCCACCTTCGACTTCTGGGTCGGTCCCTTTTATGTCGGCTTCTTCGGCGTCACCACAATCCTGTGCTCGCTGGTCGGCACCGGCCTCATCTTCTATGGCGCCGCGATCGGCCCGACCTGGGCGCCTTTCGCGATCTCCATCGCCCCGCCCGACCTGTCCTGGGGCCTGCACTGGGCCCCGCTGCGCGAAGGCGGGCTGTGGCAGCTCATCACCATCTTCGCCACCGGCGCCTTCGTGTCGTGGGCGCTGCGCCAGTGCGAGATCGCCCGCAAGCTCGGCATGGGGCTGCACGTCCCCGTCGCCTTCGGGGCGGCGATCCTCGCCTATGTCACGCTGGAAATCTTCCGGCCGCTGCTGATGGGCGCGTGGGGCTACGGCTTCCCCTACGGCATCATGAGCCACCTCGATTGGGTGTCCAACACCGGCTACCAGTACCTGCACTTCCATTACAATCCCGCGCACATGATCGCGGTGACCTGCTTCTTCACGACCACGCTGGTGCTCGGCCTGCACGGCGGCGAGATCCTCAGCGCCGCCAACCCCGGCAAGAACCGCCCGCTGGTCTACGGCGAGCACGAAAGCATCTACTTCCGCGACGCCATCTCCTACTCGATCGGCGAACTCGGCATCCACCGGCTGGGCTGGCTGCTCGCCATCAACGCCGCCGTCTGGAGTGCCATCTGCATCATCCTGTCCGGCCCGTTCTGGACGCAGGGCTGGCCGTATTTCTTCAACTGGTATCTCTCGATCCCGATCTGGTCGGGTCAGGGCTGGGTCAGCTAGCGCCGCCGCTCGGCCGCATCCGTCCGTAATCCAACGATAACAAGAGAACATCAGGATTTCCGCATGGCGCGTTTCCATACGCTGTACAATGCGATCGTTCTGGAAGGTCCGATCGAACGCGGCCTTTATCCCCCACCCGCCCCGAGGGGCGGCGAGCGCAAGGTCATCTTCCATTCCCGCCTGCTCGGCCGCATCGGCGAAACGCAGGTCGGCCCGATCCGGCTGGGCACCGAAGGCATCTTCTCGATCGCCTGCGGCCTGGTGGCCTTCGAGATCATCGGCCTCAACATGTGGGCCTCGGTCGACTGGAACCCGCTGCGCTTCCTCAAGCTGCTGCCGTTCCTGTCGCTTGATCCGCCACCGGCGAAATACGGCCTGCAGCTGTTTCCGCCGCTGCACGAGGGCGGCTGGTGGCTGATGGCCGGCCTCTTCCTGACGCTGGCGATCTTCGCGTGGTGGGTGCGCCTGTACAGGATGGCGCGCGCCGATGAGCTTGGCACCCACGTCCCCTGGTGCTTCGCTTCCGCCATCTGGCTCTACCTCGTGCTCGGCTTCATCCGGCCGATCCTGATGGGCTCCTGGTCCGAGGCGGTGCCCTTCGGCATCGTGCCGCACCTCAACTGGACGGCCACCTTCTCGGTTCGCTACGGCAACATCTTCTACAATCCCTTCCACATGCTCTCCATCACCTTCCTGTACGGGTCGGCGGTGCTCTTCGGCATGCACGGCGGCACCATCCTCGCCGTCACCAAGTTCGGCGGCGACCGCGAGACGCACGAGATCGCCGAGCGCGGCACCGCGGCCGAGCGCGCCTCGCTGTTCTGGCGCTGGACGATGGGCTTCAACGCCACCTACGAGTCGATCCACCGCTGGGCCTGGTGGTTCGCCACCCTGACCACGCTGACGGGGGGCATCGGCATCCTCATCACCGGCACGGTTGTCGACAACTGGTACCTGTGGGGGGTCAAGCACGGCATCGCCGCCGATTATCCCTCGATCTACCGCGAACTGCCGCCGGTGCCCAAGGACGCCCTCGACAAGAAGCTCCCCTACGTCGTGGTGCCGCGATGAAATGGACAACAGCCGGCGTCCTCGCCGGTCTCGGATTCGCGGGCGTGCTCGCCGTGATCGTGCCGGACTGGCACCGCCCCTGGTTCGCCGGCACGCAGACGAGCTACCGCGGGCAGAGCAACGTGCAGTTCTATTCGCGTGCCGAAACCCAGGCGATCAACAGCTTCGTGCCGCCGGTGCTGCCGGCCGCCGCCGACGGCGGGCCCAAGGCGACCGACGTTTACAAGAACGTCAAGGTGCTCACCGACGTCAACGCGGCCGAGTTCATGCGGCTGCAGCAGGCGCTCACCAACTGGGTGTCGCCAGGCCAAGGCTGCGCCTTCTGCCACAACACGGGGAACTGGGCCTCCGACGAGAAGCGGACCAAGCTGATCGCCCGGCGGATGCTGGAGATGACCCGCTACGTCAACTCGGCCTGGGGCGGCCACGTCAACCCGACCGGCGTGACCTGCTACACCTGCCACCGCGGCCAGCCGGTGCCGGCGGAAGTGTGGTGGCCGCGCATCGAAAGGGAGCAGAAGCCCTTCATCGACCGGGCTGAGCAATGGAAGGAAACGGCGCCGACCGTGTCGACCTTCTTCCCCAACGCGGGCTATGCCGAATACTACCTGCAGGATCATCCGGTGGCGGTGATCTCGACGTCGGCGCTGCGGACCAACGACGTCGGTTCCTACATCGCGGCGACGCGTATCTACGAGATGATGATGCAGATGTCGCTGCAGATCGGCGTCAACTGCGGCTACTGTCATGCCTCGCGCGCCTTCCAGGACTGGAACCAGTCCACGCCGATGCGCTGGGTCGGCTATTATTCGCTGCGCCTGATCCGCGACCTCAACCGCAACTACCTGCTGCCGCTGGCCCAGGTGATCCCGCAGCAGCGCGAACTGGTTCACCCCACGCCGGTGCCGGTGGTGCCGGCCTACGAGAAGGGTCAGCAGCCCGGCAACGCCCTGCTCACCTGCGAAACCTGCCACTACCGGCTGCCCAACCCGATGAACGGGGTCAACATGGTCAAGGACTATCCCGGCCTCGTCGGCCACGACGGTCCGGCCAAGGACGACGATCCCTCCGGCTCGTCGGCGGCCAACGAGGCGCGGATGCAGGCGGCCCTGGCGCGCATCGGACCCGGCGACCCCGACCCCAACGGCAAGCCGGTTGGAGCGGCGGAATGATCGGCGCGTTCACCCACCAGATCGACCTCGTCGAGGTGCTCGTCGTCGCCTTCACCCTCTTCTTCTTCGCGCTGGTGTTCTATCTCCAGCGCGAATCCAAGCGGGAAGGCTATCCCCTCGAAGAGGAGATCCCGACGCTCGGCCACGGCATCGTCGGCTTTCCAGCCGTGCCGCCGCCCAAGACCTACAAGCTGCTTGAAGGCGGCACGGCGACGCTGCCGCAGGAATATGCCCGCCGCCACCTCGACGTGCGGCCGCGCGCCTTCCACGCCGGGGCGGCGCTCTACCCGACCGGCGATCCGCTGATCGCCGGCATCGGCCCGGGCGCCTATACCCTGCGCCGCGACTCGCCCTTCCTGCTGCGCGACGGCACCCCCGCCCTCAAGCCGTTCCGCGAAATGGGCGAGCACAAGATGCTCGATCCCGACATGGACCCGCGCAGCCGGCGGGTGCTCGGCAGCGACATGGCCGAGGCCGGCATCGTCATCGACTTCTGGTACGACGACGAGTCGAAGATCGTGCGCTACCTCGAAGTCGAGCTGATCGGCAGCATGCAGCGCCGCCTCGTGCCGATCTTCTACGCCGTGATCCGCCGCAACGCGCCCTACCTGCAGATCGACTGCATGGACGCGGCGCAGTTCATCGAGGCGCCGGTGACGCGCAACGCCACCAGCATTACCGCCCGCGAGGAAGACATCGTCAACGGCTTCTGGGCCGGCGGCTACATCTACTCCGCGCCCTACAAGGAGGCCCTGCTGTGAGTCGTGGCGAATATGTCGACGCCGGCGAGCCCGAGCTGACCGAAGCGGATCTGACCGAGATCCACCGCGGCAACCGGCTGGCGCCGGGCGAGGCGGTGGTATGGCAAGGCCGCCCGGCGATGCGCGGCGTGATCCGCGACGTGTTCCACGCCCGCGCCGTGTTTGGCTACTTCGCCGTGCTGTTCGCCTTCGACGCCTATCAGGCCTGGGCGAAGGGACTGCCCGCCTCCAAGGCCGCGCACGACAGCGTGCCGCTGCTGATGGCATCGCTGCTCGTCCTCGCCGTTGTCGGCGCACTGGCCGTCGCGGTGGCGCGCACGACCGATTACACCTTCACCGACCGGCGCGTGATCCTGCGATACGGCGTGGCCATGCCGGCCGTGCTGTCGCTGCCGTTTTCCAAGATCACCACCTGCGCCGCGGCGCTGCGCCCCGACCACACCGGCGACATCGCCCTGGTGCTCAAGGCCGGCAACCGCATGCCGTTCCTCAAGCTGTGGCCGCTCGCCCGGCCCTGGCACCTGTCGGCGCCGCAGCCGATGCTGCGCGCCGTGCCGCAGGCGGCGGTGGTCGCCGCCCTCCTGGTGCGGGCCCTGCGGACGGCCGAGCAGATGCGGCAGGTCGAGCGGGACACGGCGGACGCGGTGCAGCCGGAGCGTCTATCCGCCTGAGTCTCTGTCCGGGTCATGGACTGGCTTCGACGTTCTCGGAGCGGGTTTCAACGCTTCGTCAAATCCTCGAAGGCGGGCGCCTTTTTCAGCTCGTCGGCCGTGACGGCGATGGTGGCGCGCAGCGCGTGGGTCGTGCCGTCCTCGGAGATCTGCAGGGCGCCGGGCGTCACCGCCACGTCGTGATCGCCGATGCCGAGCAGCCCGCCGATGCCGACGACGTAGGCGTGGATGCCGCCCCGGTCGATGGCGATGTCCTTGATGGTGCCGATCTTCGCGCCGGTCGGGTCGGCGACGGAAAGGCCGATCAGCGCCGACGCCAGCCGCTCGCCTGGCAGCACGGCGGCGAAGGTGCCCGATCCGGTCAGCGGCGCGCCGTTGCCGCCGGCGGCCGTGCCGGCGTGCGGGTCCAGCACGACCATCTCCGTCATCGAGCCGGGATTGAGCACCATCGCCACGGGATGGCCGGCCTTGTCCTTGCCGCGCACGAAGAGCGAGTTCGGCAGGATCTGCAGTTCGGTGAAGCCCGCCTTGCGCAGCGTCGCCGCCATGTCGTCGGACAGGGCCTGCGACTTGGCTTGCGACTTGGCCTGCGCTTCGGCGACGGTTTTCGCGTCTGCTCCTTCGGCGGCGTGAGCCGGGTTCGGTGCCGACCCCGGCGCGGCCGCCCCGTCGGCAGCGGCAGCGGTCGAGCAGGCGGCGGCGAGGCACGTGGCGACGAGGCAGGCGGCGGCAAGGCGGACGGCGGCGAACGGGGTTGATGTCACAACCGGCACTCCCAGGCGGAGCGGTGAGATAGAGGTCTGCCGCGCCGCGACGCAACAGGCGGGAGGTCCGGCAGTCAGCCGCGGTGCGGCACGCCGCGATCGCGGAACGCCGCCGCCATCGCGTTCGCCATCGGCTTGCGCCGCAGCAGGTCGTCGTAGGGCAGGGGGCGGGCGAGCCGGGTGAGGCCGTGCGCGGCCATCACGGACGGGTCGCGCCACCAGCTGTATCGGTCGGACAGGCCCCAGCTCACCACGGTCGTGACGGCCGGCACGGCGAGCGCCGCGCGCAGGAACGAGCCGGCACGGTGCGCCACCGCCTCGTCCACCCCAGCCTCGGGAAAGCTCTCGTCGTCGATGTCGAACTCGCTGAGGATGATGTCGACCCGCCGCTCGGCGAGGGCGTGGAGGAAGTCGACGAAGCCGGCATCGTCGGTGGGCTCGCCGGGAAACAGGTGGCCTTGCAGACCCACCGCGTCGAGCTTGACGCCGGCCTGCTGAAGCCGGTCGACGAGGCGGAGCAGCGAGCGGCGCACGGCGAGGCCAACCGGGTCGGCGCGCTCGGTCCAGGCCTCGTTGAGGACCAGCTTCGCGCGGGGGTCGAGGGCGGCCGTGCGGCGGAAGGCGCGGGCGACGTAGTCGGGGCCGAGCGCATCGAACCATGGGCCGGGGCGGAAGGTGCCGGGGTGGTCGCGCCCCAGCCAGAAGGGTTCGTTGACCACGTCCCAGGCGTGCAGCCGCCCGGCGAAGTGCGGCACCACCGCGTCGAGATGGGCGTCGAATGCGCGCGCCACCTCGCGCCGCGACAGGGCCGCGAGCCAGGGCGGATTCCGGTCGTTCCAGATCAGGGTATGGCCGCGCACCAGCAGGCCGTGGCCGCGCGCCCAATCGACGAGCGCGTCGGCCCCGGCGAACTCGAACCGCCCTTCGCGCGGCTGCAGGGCGTCGAACTTCAGCGCGTTCTCCGGCGTGAGCAACGCCGCTTCGGCGAGGAACAGGTCGCGATAGGCGGCATCGGCGAACAGTTCGCGGCCGCCGGCCGCGCCATAGATCAGGCCGCCGGCCGCGGCCGCCGCCTTGAGCGGCGTTGGACTCGCACAGCTCCGCGAAGGGCCCGCAAGCAGGGCGGCGCAACCCGCTGCCAGCAGGTGGCGGCGGCTGCAGCGCCGGATGACCCGCCTGGTCGGATCCGGCGCAGCGGCGGTCACGTGATCTCGTCGTCGGCCCAATAGCGCCGGCGCGGACGCTCGCTCGTTTCCAGGTCCGGCGGCGCCCGGCGCGGCGGGGCCGACGAGCCCTCGGCGAGCAGCGCCCCGACGACGCCGAGGAACAGCCCGGACGACAAGGCGGCGAGCCCGACCGCGGTCTTCTTGGGCGACGCGGGCGAGACCGGCGGCCGGGCCACGGCGATGACGCGGCCGGGCGGCGAACCGGCCTCCTGCTGCGCCAGGCTTCCGTTGACCTGGGCGAAGCGGTCGAAGCTGGCGCGCAGGACGGCGCGGTTGCGCTCCAGCTGATCGAGCGGCACCAGCGACTGGCTGAGCCTGCTGGCCTGCGACTTCAATTTGTCCAGCGACGCCTGGATCTGCGCCTCATTGGCACGCGCCACCTGGAAGTCACCCTGCACGCTCGTTCGCAGCCGCTGCAGTTCGGCCACGATCAGGGCCCGGATCTTGATCTGCCGCTCGGTGGCTTCGCGCATCTCCGGGTGGCGGGAACCCAAGGTCTGCGCCAGCCGTGCGACGTTCTGCTCGGTTTCGGCCTGCTGCTGGCGCAGGCGCTCCATCGTGAGCGACTTCAGGGCCTCGCTCGATCCGTCGAGGCGCCCACGCTTGGCCAAGGCGACGATCTCGTCGGACTTGGCCTTGGCGTCGGACATCTTGGCCCTGGCCTCGCCCAGCGTCCGGGTGAGGTCGGCGACCTGCTGCTCGTTGAAGCGCAGGCCGGTCGCCTCGATGATCTTGTTCTTGATCTTGAAGGCCTCGATCTTGTCGTCCAGGCCCTTGATCTGGCCCGACAGCGCGTCGAGCTTGCCTGACACGTAGGCGGTATCGTCGCGGGTGGCGCCGACGCGCGAGGACACCTGATCGTCGATGTAGGCCTGGGTGAGATCGTTGGCGATGGTCGCCGCCCTGCCGGCATCGCGCGCCAGCACGTCGATCTCGACGACATAGGTCCGCTCCGGCCGCTTGATGGTGATGGCCTCCTCCAGCGCAAGGAGGTCGACGCCGCCGTCGAGAACGGCGTTGGAGTGAAGCAGCCGCTGCAGCAGGCTGCGCTGCGAGCCGTTGAACTCGGGATCGGCCGCGAGCTTGGCCTGCGCGGCCACGCGCGCCAGCACGGTTTGCGCGGTGAACAGCTTGATCTGGCTGTCGATGGCGGCGCTGTCGGCGATGAAGCCGGGGGTGTTGGGGTCGCCGCCGACCGATTTGCCCAGGCGAGGATCGATCAGCATCGCCGCCGTGGCCTGATAGCGGGGCGGCGCCAGCGCGACATAGGTGACGCCGGTGGCACCGCACAGGAACAGCATCAGCGCGACGATGAGCTTGCGCCGCCAGATCACGCCCAGCACACCCCCGCGCGGCTCGCCGGTCCTGCCGTGGATCCCGCCCCCGTCGTCGCCGGCAGACGCGCGATCCAAGTCACGGTGGAGCGCATCCTCGTCGAAGCGGTCGTCTACGCTGGGCGCGAGCCGGCCGCGATAGTCCCGGCCGGAATAGATATCGTGTATCGCCATGACCTCTACACCACCCCGGCTCGTCGGGTGGTCGGGCCCGGCGCGCCGCTACGCAGGAACAACAGGATCAGTGCCACGACCATCGCAAGCGTCGTGGTTTTACCTGACACACTGGCCGTTACGCTGACAAGGATAAAATAGAAGGCGAGCACGATACTCGCGCCGGGACCGCTCGATGCTGCGATGGAGCGGAAAAAGGCGAGAACCGCGACGAGCAGCATCGTCGCCACGGGCAGGCCATAGGTCAGCGCCAGGCCGAGCCAGCTGCTTTCGATGCCGAACTCCAGCCCGTAGAGCCGCTGCAGCGTCGCCACCAGATCCTTGTCGGGCCGCAGCATCAGGTCGGACAGGCTGATCGGCTCCAGCAGCGCGAACATGGTGATCCGGGTCGTGGCGCTGCCCTGGTCGGCGGTGAAGCGCTGCAGGGTGCGCGCGAAGAAGTCGCCGTGAGCCAGCATCGCGGCGGCTGCGACAGCCAGGGCGAGGCAGACGAGCCCCGCGGCGAAGCGGGACGGGGTGAGACGGCTGCCCCGTGCCACCGCGCTGGCCGCGCCCCAGCCCAGCAGGGCCGCAGCCAGCACGATCGTCAGCACCAGGGAGGTGCGCGCCCCGAAGGTGAACAGCGAGGCGCCCGACAGCGCGATCAGGCCGGCCCGCGCCAGCGGCGGCAGCCAGCCGGCGCCCGGCGCGGCGAGGCACAGCACGAAGGCGCCGGTGATGGCGCCGTTGACGATCGGATGCCCGAGAAGGGCCCGTGCCCGCCAGTCTTCGGCCAGCTCGGCCTGCCAGCTGAAGGTCGCGCCGGGCTGCGTGGGATCGCCGGTGACGGTATCGGGCACGTCGATGGGCACGAGGCGCCAGTCGGTGAGTACCTCCGCCGCAGCGACGGCCGCGTTGGCGGCGAGCAGCACGGCGACGGCGACGGCCAGCCTGCGGGCGATCGCCGGATCGAGGTCGCGCAGGAGCAGCGCGAAGGCGGCGGGCAGGACAAAGGTGTCGACCAGCGGCGTGACCGGGGTCTTGTCCACGAAAACGGCGAACACGGCCGCGATCGTTGTTGCCGCCATCAGCAGCACCACGCCGGGATCGCCGAACGCGAGGCGGGCGGCCAGGCGGGCCGGGGCGCGGGCGGCGAGGCAGCGCAGGACGAGCGCGAACAGGGCCAGCGGCGTGGCCGGATGGATCCGGGACAGGAGATTGCCGCCGGCCTCGAAATAGGGCAGGCCAGCCGCTTCCAGCGCGATGGGGGACACGGCGAAGACGCCGATCACCGCCGCGACCGTCGCCGCCAGCGCGGCGAGGGCGAGGCCCCCGGCCGCGTACCGCTCGCCGTTCATGTTGCCAAGCACGGCGTGCATGGGAGCAAGGGCCCGCCCCGTAGCCTCAATACGCATTGGCGTGGACCTGCAGCGATGTCGCGGTGCGGCCGAGGATGCGCAGGTCGAGCCCCAGCGACCAGTTGTCGATGTAGAAGAGGTCGTGCTCGACGCGGGCGCGCATCACGGCTTCGGAGGCGGTTTCGCCGCGCAGGCCGTGGATCTGCGCCCAGCCGGTGATGCCGGGCTTGACGTTATGGCGCCGGGCGTAGGCGGCGATGCTGCGCTCGTAGCGGTAGTTATGGTCAAGGGCGTGGGGGCGCGGTCCCACGAGCGACATTTCCCCGCGCAGCACGTTGAGCAGTTGCGGCAGCTCATCGAGGCTGGACCGCCGCATCCAGCGGCCGAGGCGGGTGACGCGGGGATCACCGCGCCGGGCTTGTCGCAGTGCGGATCCGTCGGCCCCGTCGGCGACATGCATCGAGCGGAACTTCAGGATGGTGAACTCCTGCTGGTTGAAGCCGTAGCGCCGCTGCGCGAAGAACACCGGGCCGGGGCTGTCCAGCCTGATGGCAAGGGCCGCCAGCACGAAGAGCGGCATCAGACAGATCAGCAAGGACCCGGCCCCCAGGAGGTCGATCGCCCGCTTGGTCCACAGTTCGGTGGCGGTGAGGGGATGGCGCACGAGGTGAAGGCTGCTGATCGGTCCGATGCGCGACACGTTGGCCTTGGTGAAGCGGTCGAGGACCGGCTGGGGGCCGAGGTGGATCGCGGCCGGCACGTTCACCAACGCGTCGAGGGCCGCCTCGATCACCTCCGGACAATGCCAGGGGCAGAGGATGAAGACGTCGTCGGGGCGCAGCACGCGGGCGATGGCGGCGGCGAGCGCGAGGTCGTCGCCAAGCGTGTCGGCACCCGGCGCGGAGGCTGCCGCGCTGGCGGAACATGCCGCAGCACCCGCCGCAAGACCCGCTGCTTGGCGCAGAACGGCCGAGGCGATTACTTCCACGCCAACTCCCGCCGGCTGGTAGCGATCGAGAAAGGCGCGCAACTCGGCTTCGGTGCCGACAAGCACGGCTCGCGAGAGGACGATGCGTCCGCCCGCCGCCAGCCGCCCGATCCGCCGAACCAGCGCCGCCCGCGTCAGGATCAGCACGGTGAAGCCGGCGAGATAGAACAGCAGGGCCGAGGCGCGCGACACCACCTCCGTTTCCTTGACCGCGAACATGAACACGAGCGCGAGCAGGAACGTGATGTTCCAGACGAAGAACACGCGGCGCCCGTGCCCGGCGAAGTTCAGGTAGTTCAGCGCCGCATATTCGTTGCGGAACGCGCTCAGCACCGCAAACAGCGCCGCCATCGCGAGGCCGAAGCCGCTCGACGCCTCGCCCATGCCCCACAGCCGATAGACGAGGGCATGGTAGGCGACCCCCACGACGGTGGCGCTCGCCGTGACCGCCGCGATGTCCAGGGCGGCGGCAAAGATCGCGAAGCGCGCGCGCGCCGAGCCAGCGGTGGGGCGGCGCAATGGCCAGCCTCGTCCCTCGCCCGTCCGTCGCCTGCGTTCGAAGCTCAAGCGCTCGACCGTCAGCCCGATCTCTCCCCGTTTGCGTTCAACAGGCGCGACGTGGCGAAATCGAGCCTAGGCCGTTCACGCTATGTCGTTTCCAGGCGGCAGGCAAAGGGGTGGACTGGTGAGGATTCGGTAAGAAATCTTGGTTAACGATGCGTCCAAGGTCGGCATACCCGCCGATGCATCGTGGGCAGGTGTCATGCCTTTGTCGTTCGTTGTTCGAATGCCGTTTCGACGCCCACGGCCGATGTCGGCCGCCGTTTCGATGCGGATCGGGTTCCTTGCTACGGCCGCCGCCTGCGGTATTGCCACCGCGATGTTTGTCCACCTCGGCCTGCCGGCGCCGGTCTACCGCACCGCCGCCGTTGTTGCCCCCGACGCCGGCGACGCAAGGAAAGCCGGAGAATCTCGTCGGCTGATCGAATTCGCCTCCTCCCGTCAGGTCCTGCGCTTCGCGGCGGCGGATCTGATCGGCAACGGCGGGCTTACGCCCACGCCAGGGCCGCTGGAGCGCCTCGGGCTGGTTCGGCTTGACGCCGAAGGAGACCGCGCCGCGCGCCTGGTCGATCAGCTCGCCGGCGCGGTTCACGTCGCGCCCAGCGGCGATGGTCTGCTGATCGGGGCCGAAGCGCCCGATGCCGCGCGGGCGGCCCGCATCGCCACGGCCGTCGCCGCTGCCTTTGTCACCAAATGGGGCGAAACGATCGCGACCCTGCAGCGCACGCGGGAAGCCGAACTGTCCTCGCGCATCGCCGGCGCAAAAGCGGACGCCGCGGTGGCGCGCAAGCGCTTCCTGGTGCTGGGCGGCACCGATGGCAGCGTTGCGCAGGCGCGCGAGGCCGCGACGGCGGCGGTGGCGGCGGCGGAAACGCGCATCGCAAGGTTGCGCGCCGTGATGGCCTCCGGATCACCGCCGATCTCCGATGACGTGCCATCGTCGCAAGCGGTCATCGAGCAGCAGAACATCTACCTCGACGCGAAGGGCAAGCTCGCGCAGGCCCTGGAAACGCTCGGCGAGCGCCACACAACGGTGATCGAGCTGCGCAGCGCCGCGCGCCGCGCCAGTGCCGACCTTTCCGCCGCCTGGACCCGCCAGCTGCGCGACGCCGAAGCCGACCGCGACGTCTCGCGCGCGCGCGAGGCGGCGCTGGGCAGGGGCGACACGGCCGGCGACGCCAGGAAGCAGGCGGCGCTCGACGAGGCGCGCCACGCCAAGGAGGTGGCGGAAAACACCTTGCTGCGCGCCGAGGCGGAACTTGATTTCCTGCCCGACCAACCCGTCTTCAGCCTGCGCAGCCCGGCCGCGGTGCCGACGAGGGCGGCCGAGGGCTGGTTCCCGCCCGCCCGCGCGGCGGCGGCGCTGATGGCCGGCATGGCCGCCTTCTGGCTGGTGTTGGCGTTGAAAAGTGGTGCCGGCTGGCTGCGCCAGCTCGTGCGCGCGCCGAAGGCTGAGGACGGCGGTTCGACCGGCCGTTCTTCGGTCCGCGATGCTTGGATCGGCGATGCTTGGATCGGC
>CAXTMA010000028.1:21290-23794 GCA_964245015.1 uncultured Beijerinckiaceae bacterium
GCGATGCTTGGATCGGCGATGCTTGGATCGGCAGTGCTCGGACGGACGTTTCTCGGACGAGGAGCGCATGGGAAGGGGACGCTTGGCCCGTCGGGCCGATCCAGGCTGCGGTGCCGTCGGTCGCGGCAACGTCGGAAAGCCAGGGTCACCCACCGGCCTCCTCCGTATGGACGGTGCCGCTGCGCACCGGCCTCGCCCCCGATGCGCCGCCGGCCTTTCGGACTGGCGCGCTCGCGGTCGCGGCCCCGTCCGAGCACGCTCATGTTCGGACCGAGCCTGTTCCGGCCGTCGCATCGCTGCTCGACGAAGAGCGGGAGATCCGCTTCTTTCGCGATCGGCTGCCCGAGGATAGCGATGACGCCGGCCCCGCGACGGTCGGCGCCGCTGACGCCGGGCGTGGTCAGGCCGAACAGGCGGACGAGGCGCAGGCAGCCGTTGCGATCGACGCGCAACCGGTCGAAGAGGACGCACCCGCCGGAGATTGCGCCGTCGAGGAGGTGGTCGGGGACGACCTGACTGATGAGGCCGGGTTGGACGGTGGCGAGCGGCACGAGGCTGAGCGGCATGAAACCGAGCTGGACCGGGCTGGGTTCGAACGCGACTGGGCGAAGGTGGGCGAGGCCGACCTTTCCGCCGCGCCCGCCCGCGTTCAGGCCGAAGACGAGGTTGTGCGCGACCTGAAGTCCGCCTTCGAAAACATCCTGGCCGGCGTGGTCGGCGTGACGCCGAAAAACGGACCGATCCCGGCCTTGATGGTCGCAGCCACGGAGCCGGCGGAGGGGACCACGGATGTCGCCCTTGCCGTTGGCGAGGTCGCCGCCGCCGCCGGTCTCCGCGTTCTCGTGGTCGAAGCTTCGCGCGCGCGGCCGACGCTGGCCGCCCATGCCGAGCCGGACGACCGGCCGGCACTGGTCGGCATGCGCGACGGCCTGCGCATCGTTCTCCGGGCGGACGGGATCGAGGGCCTGTTCCTGGCGCCGCTGTTCAAAAAACGAGCCCACCTCGCCGCCGCCCTGGCGCACAACGCCGGCGCGCCGGTCATCGAGGACATCGCCGACACCTTCGACCTGCTCATCATCGACGGCGGCGAGGCGGCGACGGCGACGGCGATCGGCTGGAGCGCCGACTGCTACCTGTGCGTCGGCGGCGACGCTTCCATCGGGGAAGGCGAGCACTTCCTGCAAGCGCTGGGCAATCCCCAGGGCAGCTTCGCCGGCACCGTCGCCGAGGCCACCTTCGTGCCCCCGCCGCCGCCCAGGCAGGTCCTACGCGTCATTTCCGGCGCCCGCTCCGCTGCCGCGCGGTTTCAGCCGGTGCTGTCCGACGTCGCGGCTTGATCGGGCACCTTCCTCGACCGCCGGGCCGGTCGGCGCGCGGCGGGGAAGCAATCGCCGGTGACGTCGCCCAATCGCGACCACCGGTCGGGGTCGGCTCGGCGGCCGGAACGGGCTTGGCGACCGTGACGCGTCTCGTGGTGTTTCATCCTCTCGACCCGCTGGGCCGCAAGGTCGGCGGCATCGAGACCCACGTCCGCCTCATCCTCGCCCATCACCCGGCGGCAATGTCCGTGCTGCTGGTCGGGGCCGACGAGACCGGCGGACGCGCGCTTGGCCGCGTCATCCGCCTCGCCTACGAGGGGCGGAGCATCGACTTCCTCCCGGTCCTGCGCGTCGAGGCCGCCATGCTCGACACCGCCGCCCGGCGGATCACCCGCTCGTTGACCTTTCGCTACACCCTGGCCGCCCTGCGCCATGCCGGCGCGATCCGGCGGGCGATCGGCGGCGCGGCGGCGTCGGGCGAGATCGGACGATTCGAATTCGCCGTGCTGCCGGCCGTGCTGCGCCTGCGCAACGTCCTGGTGGTCCACAACGAGGGGCGGCGCGAGGATGCGATGGACAGCCTGCTCAAGCGTTACTGGTGGCTGCATCGCTTGAACGAGCGGGTGGCGCTTCAAGCGGCCAACAGGGTCGTCGCCGTGAACGAGGCGATCGCCGCCCGCATCGCGGGCCTGTCCGCTCGCTTTCGCGCGAAGACGCAGGTGCTGTCGGTGTCGGTCGACACCGGGTGCTTCCGCCCTTCGCCGTTCGAAGCCGGCGACGTCCTTCGCGTCTGCTACGCCGGCCGCCTCGACGCCTTCAAGGATCCGGCCCTGATGTTCGCCGCGCTGGCGCAAGCCGGCGAGCGGCTCGCGGCCGAGCCGGTCGGGCGCTTCCGGCGCCTCGCCTTCGCCTACGCCGGCGCGTCCGACCCTGGCCTGGTGCCGGGTTGCGACCGCCGCGCCGCGCTGATCGAGCGCCGCGGCATCCTCGATCCGCCGGGCGTCGCCGCCCTGATGAGCGAAAGCCACCTTGGCCTCATCACCTCGGTCTTCGAAGGGCTGCCCTGCTACCTCCTGGAGATGCTGGCGAGCGGTCGCCCGGTCGCGGCCGTGGCGTTGCCGCAGTTCGCCGGGCTGATCGAGGACGGGGTGAGCGGCCGCTTGGTGCCGCGCGCAGGCGCCGCGG
>CAXTMA010000029.1:0-1974 GCA_964245015.1 uncultured Beijerinckiaceae bacterium
CCAGCGCCAGCTCGTTGGTCGCGGCCGCGTCGGCCGGCTCGCGCCAGGCGGCGGCGAGCAGCACCGCGTCGGCGCGTGGTGCCCCATGGTGGAGCAGATCGTCGATCCAACCGGCGAGGTCGGCCGCCCCGGCGACGTCGCCGGCCTCGACGGCCCATTCCAGCCCGCCCGAGAAACTGAACCCACCCACGGGGAAGGACGGCGACAGCCAGACCAGCAACTTGAGACGGGCGAGGGTTTCTCCAAGCGCCTCGCCCTGCGCCTCATCCGTGCCGGTGGCCATGCCGGCCGTGGTCCCCGTGCGCCTGGTCCCCGTGCGCTTGCTCCTCGTGCCCGTGGTGCCCGCCGGCATAGGCGCCGCCTTCGGGGTCGAACGGGGCTTCGATGGCCCGCAGCGTCCCGCCCAGCCCCTCCACCATCGCCTCGATAACGTGGTCGCGGCGGATGCGCAGGCGCTGCCCGGCGAGTTGGACGGCCAAGTGCCGGTTGCCGAGGTGCCACGCGATGCGGATGGTCGCCGCCTCATCGCGCGAGCTGATCTCGGCCAGCGGCTCGGGCGCGGCGACGACCTCCACCAGACCGCCGTCCTCCAACACCAGCGCGTCGCCGCCGCACAGCGCCGCCGCTTCGGGCAGATCGAGCAGGAAGCGCAGGCCGCGCACGCCCGTCATGGCGAGGCGGCGGCGATGGCGATCGTCGAAGCCGAGCACCACGACGTCGCAAACCTCGCCGCGCCAGTGCCCCTTGGCGCGCAAGGCGCACGCCCTCGGCAGGGTCGGCGCGCGGGGCGGCCCGGCGGGATCCGCCATCAAAACAGGAAGTAACGCTGCGCCATCGGCAGCACCGATGCCGGCTCGCAGGTGAGGTGTTCGCCGTCGGCCTCGACCCGGTACAGTTCGGGATCGACGGTGAGGGTCGGCACGGCGGAGTTGTGCACCATCGAGTGCTTGCCGATGCCGCCCCGGGTGTTCGCCACCGCCACCAGCGGGCGACGCGCCCGCAGCATCGACGCCAGCCCCTTGTCGAGCGACACCTGCGACACGAAGGTCAGCGACGTCGCCAGCCGCGCCCCGGCGTAGGCGCCGAACATCGGCCGGTAGTGCTCGGGCTGCGGCGTGGGGATCGAAGCGTTGGGGTCGCCCATCAACGCCGCCGCGATGACGCCGCCCTTGATCACGAGGTCCGGCTTGACGCCGAAGAAGGCGGGGGTCCACAGCACGAGGTCGGCGAGTTTGCCGACTTCCACCGAGCCGACGTGGGGTGCGACGCCATGGGCGATGGCCGGGTTGATGGTGTACTTGGCGATGTAGCGCTTCGCCCGCGCGTTGTCGCTCTCGGCCGTGTCGCCGGGCAGGGGCCCACGCTGCCGCTTCATCTTATCGGCCGTCTGCCAGGTGCGGATGATGACCTCGCCGACCCGGCCCATCGCTTGGCTGTCGCTGCTCATCATCGACAGCGCCCCCATGTCCTGAAGGATGTCCTCGGCGGCGATGGTTTCGCCGCGGATGCGGCTTTCGGCGAAGGCGAGGTCCTCGGGGATCGCGGGGTCGAGGTGGTGGCACACCATCAGCATGTCGAGGTGCTCGTCGATCGTGTTCACCGTGTAGGGCCGCGTCGGGTTGGTCGACGAGGGCAGCACGTTGGGCAGCCCTGCCACCGTGATGATGTCGGGCGCATGGCCGCCGCCGGCGCCCTCCGTGTGAAAGGCGTGGATGGTGCGCCCCTTGAACGCCGCGATCGTGTCGGCGACGAAGCCGGACTCGTTCAGCGTGTCGGTGTGGATCATCACCTGGATGTCGTGATCGTCGGCGACCGAGAGGGCGCAGTCGATCGCCGCCGGCGTGGTGCCCCAGTCCTCGTGCAGCTTCAGCGCGCAGGCGCCGCCCTCGACCTGCTCGACCAGCCCGGCCGGCGTCGCCGCATTGCCCTTGCCGGCGAAGCCGAGGTTCATCGGGAAGGCGTCGGCCGCCTCGA
>CAXTMA010000029.1:2074-23675 GCA_964245015.1 uncultured Beijerinckiaceae bacterium
TTGCCCTTGCCGGCGAAGCCGAGGTTCATCGGGAAGGCGTCGGCCGCCTCGATCATCCGGGCGATGTGCCAGGGGCCGGGCGTGCAGGTGGTGGCGAAGGTGCCGGTCGCCGGCCCGGTGCCGCCGCCCAGCATGGTGGTGATGCCGGAGTTGAGCGCCTCGGCGATCTGCTGCGGGCAGATGAAGTGGATGTGGCTGTCCATGCCGCCGGCGGTGAGGATGCGGCCCTCGCCGGCGATGATCTCCGTGCCCGGCCCGATCGGAATGGCCACGTTCGGCTGGATCGCCGGGTTGCCGGCCTTGCCGATCGCGGCGATGCGCCCGTCGCACAGGGCCACGTCGGCCTTGACGACCCCCCACCAGTCGAGGATCAGCGCGTTGGTGATGACCGTGTCGGGCGCGCCCTCGTCCCGCGTGGTCTGGCCCTGGCCCATCCCATCGCGGATCACCTTGCCGCCGCCGAACTTCACCTCCTCGCCGTAGATCGTGTGGTCGTGCTCCACGGTGACGAACAGCGACGTATCGGCGAGGCGCACGCGGTCGCCGGTGGTGGGGCCGAACATGTCGGCGTAGGCGGCGCGGGGCAGGGTGGCTGGCATCAGTCGAGCGATCCCATCACGGCACCCCTGAACCCGTACACCTCGCGCGCGCCGCCGAGCGGGATCAGCCGCACGGCCCGCGTCTGCCCCGGCTCGAAGCGCACGGCCGTGCCGGCGGTGATGTCGAGCCGTCGGCCGCGCGCGGTGGCGCGGTCGAAGGCGAGCGCCGGATTGGTTTCCGCGAAATGGTAGTGCGAGCCGACCTGGATCGGCCGGTCGCCGGTGTTGGCGACCTCCAGTTCCACCGCCTCCGCGCCGGCGTTCATCATGATCTCGCCCGGTGCGACGACCACCTCGCCCGGCACCAGCCCCGGCGCGGCGCCGCGGATCGGCTCGTGAACGGTGACGAGCTTGGTTCCGTCGGGGAAGGTCGCCTCGACCTGCACGTCGGCGATCATTGCGGCGATGCCGTCCATCACCTGATCCGCCGTGACCACATGCGCGCCGGCGTCCATCAGCTCGGCGACGGAGCGTCCATCGCGGGCGCCCTCGACCACGAAGTCGCTGATCAGCGCCACCGCTTCGGGATAGTTCAGCTTGACCCCGCGCGCGAGGCGCTTGCGCGCCACCTCGGCCGCCATCGCCACCAGGAGCTTGTCCTTTTCGCGCGCCGTCAACCTCATGCGGAGAGTTTAGCGCCAAGCGGAGGGCAGGTGAAATCCAGGGCAGGTCTCGATCATGGCGGCGATGCAGGGGCGCAAGTCGGACGCCGAGCGCGCGAGCAGCCTCGCAAGGACGATGCCGTCCTTGGCGCTGACGCCCCCGTCCAGGAAAGGATCCCGCGACCGGAACGGGGCGAGAACCGCCTCCAGCCGCTCGCCGCAGCCGGCCACTTGCGGCGCCGTGAACAGGAGCTGGGCGACGGCGCGGGCGCCGCCGGCCGTGGCGGGTCGATCGAGCACGTCGCCGATCGCGCCCTCGATGCGGCTTTCTTCGGCATGGATCAGCCGGCCGTCGCGCCGGATGCGCCAGCTGTCCTGCAGGCTGCCGTGCGTCGCGTGCTCGCCGTAGGCGGGGCGGCCGAACTGCATCGTTTCGCAGGCGAGGAAGGTCGCATCGGCGGCGACGTCGACCGTGAAGCGGCGGTGGAGCCGCGCACCATCGAACAGGATCGTCTCCTGGGGCAGCCACGCCAACCGGGTCGCGGCGGCGGCAGCGAGCGCGGTGCCGACTGTGCTCGCAGCCCCGTCGCTGCGATAGATCTTCTCGGCCGACGCGCTTGACACCGTGACCTCGGCGCCACGCTGGAGAACAACGGCGATCGACACCGCGTCCCCGGCGACGAGGCCGCCACCCGTGTTGACGGCGAGAGCTTCGCAGGTTGCGCCGCGGGGATGGCGCAGCCGCAGGGAGCCGGTCTCGAAGCGATGGGTCGCCGAGGTCCGCCCCGACCTGTTCTCGTAAGTGACGCGCAGGTGATGGTGCATGTGCCTCTCGCGACCGTCTCGCATCGTGAGGGCAGGCGCGGCCTGCCACCACGTCTTTGAGCCTTGCGGAAGCCCGCTCAGCCCGCGAGGAGCGGGAAGGTGACCGCGATCGCCCAGGCGAAGGCGAGCGCGTTGGAACAGCCGCCGACCAGCGGATGGCGGGTCGAGCGGTAGGCCCAGGCGCTGAACAGCCCGTAGACGAGGAAGAACAGCACGATCACCGCGGCGATGATGATGAGGAAGAAGAGCCGCCTGAGGTTCAGCGCGACGGCAAGGGCGAGCGACACGACGAAGCAGAGCTTGGTGAAGGCGTAGGCGCCCCTCGGTGCATCGGCGCCGCGGGTGAGCCATTCGTCGGCGGTGCAATACGGCAGTGTTCCCACCAGCATCGCGAGGACGAGCGGCAGGCGCACCGGGATCGGCCGGAACGAGGCCACGAACCAGTCGATAGGCAGGCCGAAGACGAGGACGCTGTAGGCGGCAAGGCCGGCCAAGCCGAGCGCGAAGCGCGGGACCGGGACGGGCTCGAACGGCCAGGCTCCGCCGTCGCCGCGACGCGCGAGCCCCAGGCCGACCCATGTGAGAAGCCCGTAGACGAGGAAGTGCGCGGCGAGGTAGTCGCCGAGGAGCAGCGGCAGGAAACGCGTCGGCGCCTTCCACAGGATCAGCGGCGTGAGGAGCGCCGGCGCCATCGCGACGGGCAGGAGGCGTCGCCAAGGCAGGCCCGCCCCCCGATACCGCTGGGACACTTTGGGCAGCAGGGCGAGCAGCGGCCGGGCGAGCACCACGAGGCCGCCGAAGAGCAGACCGAGCCAGCGGCCACGCACATCCAGGAACCCGGAGCCGCGGTGCGCGAAGACCGCATCGAGCCAGTCCAGGGCTTCGCGCAGGCTGTCGCGGCTGTAAAGCACGCCGATGTGTTCGACGTCGCTTGAGAACGACACGCGTCGCGCGGTCCCGGCGGTCAGGCTGCCGTAGGTCGTGCGCGGCACCACGGGACCATGCGCCGCCATCGCCGCAGCCTTGATCCCCTGGTCGCGCAGGATCTGCGGCTCCCAGGCGCCGACGACCACCAGGAGGTCGCGCGGGCTGGTCGGGGTGAGACCGGTCGCGAACATCGAGACGGCGACCGTCGCCGCGACGTCGGGGTGCGCCTGCGCGTAGCGCACGACGATGTCGGACGCCATGGAATGGCCGAGCAGCGCGATCCTGCCGTCGGCGCCCGGCGCCGTCCTGGCGAAGGCGACCACGGTGCCGAGCTGATCGACGAGCGCCTCCGCCGCGCCGTCGCCGCCGGCGAGGCTGCCGGGCAGCGGATGCGGGTTCTTGCCATGGCCGAGGGCGTCGAAGGTGATCGCCACGTAGCCGTTGCGGGCGAAGGTGATGGCGAACGGCTGCATCAGCTCGCGCGAGCCGGCGAATCCGTGCGCGATGACCACCGCCGGCGCGGGCCGAGCGTCCGAAGGTCGGAAGAGCGTCGCCGGCGTGCCGGCGATGTCGATGGTTTCGACGACGAGCCCCGACGTGGCGCCGACGAGGTGGAGCAATGCGATGCCGACCGCCGCGAGCGCCAGCAGCGCGACGACGCATCCGGCAAGGGCCTTCCATGCCCTGGCGCGCATGCGGGCGTCCCGGTCCGAGGCAGCCCCATCTGGATGCACTCGACCGCTCCGCGACGAGCCGTGTCGGAGGCTCTCAAGCCCAAGTACCGCTGCGTGGCGAGCCCGGCAAGGTCGACAAAGTGCGCTGCATGGTCCCCAAGTGCGCTGCATGGCTCCAATTGCCTGGTGTCCACGCCCATGACCTATCCGTCGATCATCTCTTCGAGGATCGACCGGCGCTGATTTCCTTTGAAGACGCCTGTATCCTTCGAAATTGACACGCTGTGGGCGCGCCGACATATCAGACTCCGCCGGAGCGGATGCATGTGCGGGATCGTCGGACTGTTCTTGAAGGCGGAAACGCTTCAGCCGCGCCTGGGCGAACTGACCGCCGGCATGCTGGTCACGATGACCGACCGTGGGCCCGACAGCGCCGGCTTCGCCATCTACGGCGGCGATGGGCCCGGCGTGAAGATCACGCTGCGAAGCATCGAGCCGTCGCTTCTCGAAAGCGCGGTCGCCGGATTGGAAACGGCGCTGCGGCGGACGTTTGAGACGACGATCCGCGACACCCATGCGGTCGTCACGGTCCCGCGCGGATGCGAGGACGAAGCCCGCGCCTGGGTCGAAACGCATGCGCCGCGCGTCGACGTGGTGAGCGTCGGCCACCGCATGGAGGTCTACAAGGAGACCGGCCTGCCGGCCGCCGTCGCCGAGCGCTTCGCGCTTCCAAGCATGCGCGGCACCCATGCCATCGGGCACACGCGGATGGCGACGGAAAGCGCCGTGACAACCACCGGCGCGCACCCTTTCTCGACCGGCCTCGACCAGTGTCTCGTCCACAATGGTTCGTTGTCGAACCACAACGGCGTGCGCCGCAGGCTGCAGCATCGCGGCTTGCGTTTCGCCACGGAGAACGACACGGAGGTGGCCGCCGGCTACCTGACCTGGCGCCTCCGCGAGGGCGCTTCGCTGCGCTCGGCGCTGGAGTCGAGCCTGACCGACCTCGACGGCTTCTACACCTTCGTGGTCGGCACGGAAACGGGGTTCGCCGTCGTGCGCGACCCGATCGCCTGCAAGCCGGCCGTGATGGCCGAAACGGACGACTACGTCGCGTTCGGCTCGGAATACCGCGCCCTCGTCGGCCTGCCCGGCATCGCCCATGCGCGGGTGTTCGAGCCCGAGCCGGCCACCGTCTACGCCTGGGACCGCCGGTGATGCGCAGGGTCGACCTGCGGACGACCTCCCGTCGCGAGTTGAACGAAGCGCTGCATCGGTTGCGTCCCGACACCACCGAGCGCTGGCATGTCGCGCACCCCGACGGCCAGCACGCGATCGCCGTCGGGCTGGACGTGCCGGTCAGCATCGAGATCGACGGCAGCGTCGGCTACTACTGTGCCGGCATGAACAGCGGAGCCAGCGTCACCGTGCGTGGCAATGCGGGGGTTGGCGTCGCCGAGAACATGATGTCCGGCACGGTACACGTTCAAGGCGACGCGAGCCAAGCGGCGGGCGCCACCGCGCACGGCGGCCTGCTGGTCATCGACGGCAATGCCGGGGCGCGCTGCGGCATTCGATGAAGGGCGTCGACATCGTGGTGAAGGGATCGATCGGCCACATGTCGGCCTTCATGGCGCAGGCCGGCACGCTGACCGTTCTCGGCGATGCCGGCGAGGCGCTGGGCGACTCGCTCTACGAAGCCAGGCTGTTCGTGCGAGGCTCGGTGCGGAGCCTGGGGGCCGACTGCGTGGAGAAGCCGATGCGCGACGAGCACCGCGCGATCCTCCTCCGCAAGCTGGACGCGGCCGGACTCGTGGGCAGCGTCGACGTCGGGGAGTTCAAGCGCTACGGCTCGGCGCGTACGCTCTACCACTTCCACGTCGACAATGCGGGACTCTACTGATGGCTGGAGCCTACTGATGGACGAAAAGGCCCGCGTGGTGCGCACGGCGCCGCGGTTTTCCGCCACGTTCGATCCCGGCACCATGTCGGAGATCCGCCGCGCCGCCGCGACCGGCATCTACGACATCCGCGGCGCCGGCGCCAAGCGCAAGCTGCCGCATTTCGACGACCTGCTCTTCCTCGGCGCCTCGATCAGCCGCTACCCGCTGGAAGGCACCCGCGAGCGTTGCGGCACCGACGTGGTGCTCGGCACACGGTACGCCAAGACGCCGGTCAGGCTGAAGACGCCGGTCATGGTCGCCGGCATGAGCTTCGGCTCGCTGTCGGCCAACGCCAAGGAGGCGCTGGGACGGGGCGCCACCATCGCCGGCACCTCGACCACCACCGGCGACGGCGGCATGACGCCGGAGGAGCGCGAGCATTCGCAGATCCTGGTGGTCCAATACCTGCCCTCGCGCTACGGCATGAACCCGCAAGACCTGCGCCGCGCGGATGCCATCGAGATCGTGATCGGCCAGGGTGCCAAGCCCGGCGGCGGCGGCTTGCTGCTCGGCCGGAAGATCAGCGATCGCGTCGCCGGCATGCGCTCGCTGCCCCCCGGCATCGACCAGCGCTCGGCCTGCCGCCATCCCGACTGGACCGGACCCGACGATCTCGCGATCAAGATCGAGGAACTGCGCGAGATCACCGACTGGGAGAAGCCGATCTACGTCAAGGTCGGCGCCAGCCGGCCCTATTACGACACGGCGCTGGCGGTGAAGTCCGGCGCCGACGTGGTGGTGATCGACGGCATGCAGGGCGGCACGGCGGCGACGCAGGACGTCTTCATCGAGCACGTCGGCATCCCCACGCTGGCGGCGATCCGGCCGGCGGTTCGCGCGCTGCAGGAACTGGACATGCACCGCAAGGTGCAGCTCGTCATCTCCGGCGGCATCCGCTCCGGGGCGGACGTGGCCAAGGCGCTGGCGCTCGGCGCCGATGCGGTGGCGATCGGCACGGCCGCCCTGATCGCGCTGGGCGACAACGATCCCCGCTACGAGGCGGAATACGAGGCGCTCGGCACCGTCGCCGGGGCCTTCGACGCTTGGCACGAGGGCCGCGACCCGGCCGGCATCACCACGCAGGACCCCGAGCTTGTCGCGCGGCTCGATCCCGTGCTGGGCGGGCGCCGGCTTGCCAACTATCTCGCCGTGATGACGCTGGAAGCGCAAACGATCGCGCGGGCCTGCGGCAAGTCGCATCTCCACAACCTCGAACCGGAGGATCTCGTCGCGCTGACGATCGAGGCGGCGGCGATGGCCGGCGTGCCGCTCGCGGGCACGGACTGGATCCCGGGCAAAGCCGCTTTCTGAGCGGTCGCGACGGCGGGTTCTTCGGATGGGCGCCGGCCGGCGGCGCAGGAGGCCAGCGATGATCGACCTCGAAGCCGCCGCGCGCGATCGCGGCATCAAATATTTCCTGATCTCCTTCACCGACCTGTTCGGGACGCAGCGCGCCAAGCTGGTGCCGGCCACGGCGATCAAGGCGATGGCGGCCGACGGCGCCGGCTTCGCCGGCTTCGCGACCTGGCTCGACATGACGCCGGCCGACCCCGACCTGTTCGCCAAGCCCGATCCCGACAGCCTGATCCCCTTGCCCTGGAAGCCGGAGGTCGGCTGGCTCGCCGCGGACCTTTGGATGAACGGCGAGCCGGTCGCGCAGGCGCCGCGCGTCCTGCTCAAGCAGCTCATCGCCGAGGCGGCGAAGAACGGCACCGCGATGAAGACGGGGGTCGAATGCGAGTTCTTCCTGATCGCGCCCGACGGCTCGTCCCCCGCCGATCCGTCCGACCGGCAGGTGAAGCCCTGCTACGACCAGTCGGCCCTGATGCGGCGCTACGACGTGATCGCCGAGATCTGCGACGCCATGCTGGCGCTGGGCTGGGGCCCCTACCAGACCGATCACGAGGACGCCAACGGCCAGTTCGAGATGAACTGGCGCTACGACGACGCGCTCGTCACCGCCGACCGCCACGCCTTCTTCAAGTACATGGCGCGATCGGTCGCCGAGAAGCACGGCCTGCGCGCGACCTTCATGCCCAAGCCCTTCGCCGACCTCACGGGTTCGGGCTGCCATGCCCACGTCTCGCTCTGGCAGGTCGGCAAGGATGGGCAGGGCGAGCGCAACCTGTTCGTCCATCGGGCGGGCGATCCGGGCGGCGAACTCGGCCTGTCGCGGGAAGCCTATCACTTCATCGGCGGCCTGATGCACAGCGCGCGGGCGCTCGCCGCACTCACCAACCCGACGGTGAACTCCTACAAGCGCCTCAACGCGCCACCCACGCTGTCGGGGGCGACATGGTCGCCGAACACCGTCACCTACGGCGGCAACAACCGCACGCACATGATCCGCATCCCGGAGCCCGGCCGCTTCGAACTGCGCCTCGCCGACGGCGCCGCCAACCCCTACCTGCTGCAGGCCGGGATCCTTGCCGCCGGGCTCGACGGCCTGCGCAACCGCCGCGACCCCGGCAAGCGCCTCGACGTCAACATGTACACGCACGGCCACACCGTGGAGAACGCCGAAACGCTACCGCTCAACCTGCTCGATGCGATCCGCGCCCTGCAGGGCTGCGACGTCCTGACGGGAGCGCTCGGCAGCTTCGTCCCATCCTACGTCAAGCTCAAGACCGGGGAATGGAACGCCTACGCGCGCCATCTCACCGATTGGGAACGCGACAACACGCTCGATTGCTGAAGCCGGGCAGGGGCATTGTCGCTCACGTCATGCGGCCAGCCATGCGGAACAGCGCCATTGCGTCGCCGGGCTCGTGGCCGTCGGCCATGTCGGCCAGGACTTGGCCGAACAGGCTCGCGAACTTGAAGCCGTGGCCGGAACACGGCGAAGCGAGCACGATGCGCGGGTCGGCGGGCGAGCGGTCGATGAGGAAGTGCCCGTCGTCCGTGCGCGTGTACATGCAGGTCGTCATCCTGGTGGCGGGAGCGCCGACCTCCGGGAGGTAACGGGCGAGCATGCGCACGATCCGGGCCTCGTCCTCCGCATCCGCGGCCATGTCGAGTTCGTTCGCGTGGCGCAGCGTGCGTCCGCGCAGGTGGGACGCCGCCTTGACACCCGTTCCGGCAAGGTCGGGGAAGCCGTAGCAATGGTCGTCCTCTCCATCCAGGATGAAGACCGGGCACCGGCCCACGGCGAACAGGGCGGGCGTGCGCGGCGGAAACCAGCCGACCACCTGCCGCGTGATGGCGAGATGTTGATCGAGGAACGGCGCGAAATCCTTGATCCAGGCGCCTGCCGCGACGATCACCGTTGCCGCCTCGATCGAACCGCCCTCGGTGTGCACCACCACGGCATTTGCCTTCGGTTCGAGCGCAAGGACGCGGCACCCCGAGCGCACGTCCGCCCCGCGTTGCTTCGCCACCGACGCGAAGCGCACGACCGCCTTCTCCGGGCGCAGGAAGCCGCCGTCGGGCTGGAACAGCCCGTGCCAGTCGGCCGGCAGGTCGAAGGCGGGAAAGCGCCTGCCGATCTCCCGTCCGTCCATCTCCGTGTGCCGCAGGCCGTGGGCGCGCGCCGCGCTCAGCGAGTCCGCCACCGACGTCGATCCGGGGTGGCCGGCCTCGAGGATGCCCGTGATCGTCAGCAGCGATCCCGCCTCGCCGCCGTCGACGGTCTCGAAGGCGCGCCACGCCTCGTAGGCCTTGCGCATCAGCGGCACGTAGGAGGCGTCCTCGAAGTATGACAACCGGATGATGCGGCTTTCGCCATGCGACGAGCCGCGGCCGTGCCCCGGTTCGAACTGCTCGAAGCCGACGACCCGGCGCTTGCGATCGGCAAGGTTGTACAACGCGGCGCTCCCCATGACGCCCAGACCGATCACCGCTGCATCGTAGCTGTTTCTCACCGCTCGTTCCCGTAAATTCGGCTTTGCTCGCGTCGTGCGGTCAGGATGGTCGGCACCGGCCCTCGCGACCGAAGCTGGATGAGGCAGGGTTGACGAGGATGAAGGCGGCATCCTGGCCGGACTGGGTGCCGGAACTCAGCGCCAAGCCGGTACTTGCGCAAGGAAGTGGACCAGCGCCGGCGCCCAAAGGTCGGGGTGCGTCAGCGTTTGATGGCCATAGCTTGCGGCGCCTGCCGGCAGCATCACCTTCGTGTAATTGGGCGCATCGGGTAGATCGAGGAGTTCGGGTGGGTTGAGCAGGTCGTCGGCGAAGTTGATCGTGAGCATGGGCTTGGCGACGGCGTCGACCCGTGCCGCCGGATCGTAATCGGCCGAGCTTTCGAAGACGTAGAGGAAGTCGTTGGCGTCGACGTTGGCCACGCGCTCGCTCAGGGAGCGCACCAATGCCGCCGCATCCCGACGCGACGGCGCCTTCTTCTGCAGCTGTTCGGGATTTTCCGTCATCACGGCGAACAGCGGCAGAGCGGTCCGGGCCCAGGCACGCGGCGGCCTGTCGGCCGTATAGTCGCCGCCGTGCCAGTCCGGATCATTGCGGATCGCGTCGGCGATCATGAGGCGCCACATCGCGTTGCGGCCATTGAGCGCCGCCGGCGTCGCTGCGATCGCAACCAGCGCATCCATGTCCTGCGGATAGGTTTCACCCCAAAGCCAAGTCTGCATCCCACCCATGGAGGTGCCGAGCACGAGCTTGAGATGAGTGATGCCCATCGCCGCGAGCATGTCGTGTTGCGCGCGAACCTGATCGTGGTAGCCGTAACGCGGGAAGTGCGCGTGCAGCCCGTCCGACGGCTTGGACGAGCCGCCGGCTCCGATCCCATCGGGGATCACGATGAAGCTGCGATCGGCGTCGAGAGGCTTGCCGGAGCCGTAGAGCGCCTGCTCGAAGGCCGGCGCGAGCATCGTCTCGGCCGTTCCCGTGGTGCCGTGCAACAGCAGCACGGCATTGGTCACCTGCCCGGCGCCGTTTCGCCGGGGTGTGCCCATCGTGCGATAATGCAGCGTCAATGACGCCAGTTGCTCGCCGTCGTTGAAACGGAAAGCGTGAAGTTCGACGCTGCCCGCGCCTGCCGATGCAGCCCTCGCGCGCGCCGCGCCTGCTGCCAGCAGCACTGCGACGAGGAAAACCTGGATCAGAGTCATGCGCATTCCATCATGTTCCAGCCTCGTCATCACCTCGCAGATGCGGCGCCACGAAGCGAGGGCGATCGCGATCGGCTGGTTGGGCGATCCGTCGCCCTTGTCCGTTGCGGCGAGGATCACGGTCAGTTCGCCCAAGGTCTGGGCGGCTGCGATGCCAACGGCCGTCGCCCGGCCCTGCCACTTGCCGAAGTGGTGAAGCGGATGCCGCGAGCGATGATAAACCGGCGGACATCGGCACCCACGTCCCGCGAGCCGGCAGATGCGCTTGTCCTTCGGGAATGTTCTTTCTATGTTCCAGCCATCGGAGAGCCTCCCATGGCGACCAACTTCATCATCCTGCCCTTCGTCGTCGCGAAGCGCGGCGGCAAACTCGTACCCTGCCCAGCCCAGAAGGCGAAGGATGCATCGAGGGCCATCGCCGCCGCCGAGCGCATGGCCGGGCAATACGCTGGCATCGTCGTCCTGGAGGAGTATTCGGATCCCGAGCAGGACATCTATGCCGAACCCAAGCTGTTGCGCGCCATCGGCCGGTTTCCCGAAGAGATGATCGAAAGCCTCGCAGCTTAGAGCATCGGACCGAAAAGTGCGCAGCGGTTTTCGGACAAATCCGATGCGGCACAGCGACTTAGAGCATCGGGCCGAGTCCGTTTAAAAAATCCGATGCTCTAAGTACCCGTTTCAGAACAAAATGCATGAACCGAGCAGCCTGTGACTCAAGGCTGGCCAGCGCGGCGTCACCCGAGCGAGATCGTGAGCGGATCGATGGTCGTTCCGGGCACGTGCCGGGGACTGGCGATGCCGAGGCGCTGCACGATCTTGGTGAAGTTGCCGGTCGCGTCGTTGGTCGCGACCGGCGCGAAAGCGGCGCCGGACGCCGCGAGATTGGTGAAGCGGCGGGCGTCGGCCTGCGGCAGGGTCAGCTTGGCTCTCGTCCAGCACGCGTCCGCGGTTCGTCCCCGCTTCCGCGGCCCACTTCAAAGGTCGAGCGTCACCGCCACGCGCGCGCGTGACACGCAGGGCGCCAAACGATCCTGACGCTCGGCGAGCGGAAGCACCGCGTCGCGGTGGATCACCGTACCGTCGCGGTAGCCGCAGATGCAGGAACCGCAGACGCCCATTTCGCAGGACGAGGGCACGGAACGCCCGCTCGACCGCAGCACGTCGAGGATCGATCGGTCGGCGGGAACGTGGAGGACTTCGCCGGTGGACGCGATGTGCACGTCGAAGGGCTCGGGCCTGAAGTTCTCGTCCAGTGCCGCTTGGAACACCTCGGCGTGGACCCGGTCGTCGGGCCAACCCGCGGCGGCGGCGCCGGTCCTGATCGCGTCGAGCAGGCCGCGGGGACCGCAGGCGTAGACGTGCGCTCCCTCGTCGGGGCCGCCCAGGACGGCGGGGTCGAATTTCCGGCCTTCGGAGGAAAACCAGCGGACGAGGCGGTCGCGGCAGACCTCGTCGAGTTCGGCCAGCAGGGGCGCTTCCGCAGATGAGCGCGCGCAGAGGTGGACGGTGAAGTCGGCGCCCGAGGCGGCAAGCGCGTGCGCCATCGCCGCGAAGGGCGTGATGCCGATGCCGCCGCCAACCAGTACGTGCCGGCGCGCGTTCGCGACGAGCGGGAAATTGTTGCGCGGCGCGGACACGTGGGCGATCGATCCGGCTTGCGCGAGGTTGGCATGTGCCCAGCGCGACGTTCCCCGGCCGGCGTCTTCGCGCTTGATGGCGATCTCGTAGCGGGTCGGATCGGAGGGGTCGCCGCACAGAGAGTATTGCCTGACGCGACCATCCGGCAGCCGCAGGTCGACGTGCGCGCCGGCTGTCCAAGCGGGCAGATGCGGGCGCAGCGGATGCACGAAGGTGAGGTGCAACACGTCGGGCGTCGTCCAGCACGCCCGCTCGACGCGCAGTTTCATGATCAGGCGTGCGGTCACGACTCGACTTCCAGCAGTTCGATGGGATCGCCCGGCCGGATCACGCCGCCCCGCTCGATGCCGCAGTTCAGCCCGGAACGGTTGTAGAGCGGCAGGAACACCGGCAAGCCGAGGATTTCCTCAAGGTACCTGCAGGGGAAGTTGAGCCGGCCGCCGCGCAGCACCACCTCGCCGACCCGGAAGCGGCGCCCCACCAGATGGTTCAAGGGCACGCCGCGAACGGTGAGGTTGCGGCGGTGGTCGCCGGGGCCGAGGTTGAGCTTGCGATCCTGCAATGGCGGGTCGTTGCGGGCGAGGGCGTCGAGGGCCTCCTGCTCGATCAGGGTGACCTCGCGCACGTCGGGCTTTGGCGAATAGGTTCCCGTGCCTTCGAAGTAGCGGTCCCCGACGATGCCGCGGCCGGCGATGCACTGCGCTTCGAACAGTTCCTCCATCTCGTAGCTCGCGGCGGGGGCGACGTGAATGTTCAGCAACGTGCCGCGCCATCCGGCGGCGCCACCCTGCGTCCCTCGCGCGACCGAGCCCGCGGGGTGGTCGAACGCTTCCGTCATGGGGGGATGCTTGCCCGGCCGAGGCGGATTGCGCAGGCCGGCGTCCGCTCCCTCGTCGCTCCCACGTTCAAGAGGCGCATCCATGCCGGATCTCCAGATATGTTGTTTGCACACCCATCGAAGGGGAAAGTGCCGTCGCCGTTCCAGATCGATCAGGAGTGAACACAAGTGCGTGGACCAACGATCTCGGGCGCCGCAGGTTCGAGCCGCGAGCGGTCGTGGAGGAGCGTCGCCGTCCGGTTCGCCATCGACGCCGCCGGGATCGGGGCAGCCCGTGCCCGGCTGCTGCCGACCGTGGGAGCCGAGATCGATCTGCTGATCGATCCAGACCGTTCCCGCCTCGAGTTCAAGCACGACCTTTCAGGCGCTCCCGATCGGTGGAGCAGACCGAGGCGCGTGCCTTCCGCCGTGTCCCCCACGATGATCGGCCGCACGACGTAGCCGACGCCGTCGAGCACTTCTCCGTAGGCGACGACGCGGCCCCCGTCGACGAGATGGCAGCGTTGGGTCATCGCCCGGATCCCGTCGATGTTCTGCTCGACCCGGACCACCGCGAGGCCGGCGCCGGCATCATCGACCTCAGTTGACGCAGGCACTCAGCACAGGTGGGAACTGGGTCAAGTTCGCCGCGCGCGCGCGATCGTACTCGATGATGCGGGCGGTCTCAGCCGCGACGCGTGACCCGAGCATCCGTTCAATCAGAAGCAGCGTCGCATCGATGCAGAGCGATACGCCGCCGCCGGTGACCACGCCACCCGCGTCGACGAGGCTCGCTTCAAGCGCGATGACCTCGGGATGATCGCGCCGCAGGATATCAAGAGGCGGTTCCTCCGAGCCGACGACGTTGCGCTTGGTCGTGGCCGGCAGCCCGTCCAGGACGCCGCTGGCGGCAAGGATCATCGCCCCCGTGCACACGGACGCGATCGAACCCGTTGCCGCAACCTCGCGAAGGTAACGCAAGGTCGGTTGGGCCCGAGCCTGCTGGGTCCAACCCGGGCCGCCGGTGACGATGACGACGGCGCAGGGCGGCGCGTCATCGATGCCATAGTCCGCATTGACCTTCAAACCATTCGACAGCGCGACCAGGCCCGCCTCCGGAGCGATGGTGACGATCTCGATCTCGGGCGCCACGCGACGGGCCATCGACAGCACGCCGAACGTCGCGAGATCGATCGGTTCGACGCCGGGATAGATGAAGATTCCAAAGCGCATGATGATCAGCCGGCGAGGGGATCATGCAGTGTTTCGCGGGCGTAAAGCGCCGCAACCAGGGTTATCACCGCCAGCCCGATCAGCATGATCGAGACACCCAGCGTTCCGCCGGATAGGCCGAGCAGCCAGGTCGCCAGCAAAGGGGACAGGCCGCCACCGATCGCAGCCGAGATCTGGAACCCGAAACTCGCGCCGGTGCAGCGGACCGGACCCTTGAAGAGTTCCGGGAAGTAGGTCGCTTCCGGTCCGAACATCATGCCGTGGCCGAGGTTCATTCCGACCACGACCGCCAGCGTGACCAGGACAGGCGACTTGCTGTCGAGCATCCAGAACAACGGAAACGCGAAGGCGATCGTGAACAGCGCGCCCGCGATGTAGAACGGTCGGCGTCCGATGCGATCGGAAAGTCAGCCGAAAACGGGGATGGTCACGAGTTCCAGCAGGGCGGCGCAGAGAACGCTGTTGAGGATCAGCGCCTTTGACAGATGCAAGCGCGTCGTCGCATAGACGACGATAAACACGGTCAGGATGTAGACCCACGAGACTTCCGTCAGTTTCAAGCCGATCGCAGTGAGGAAACTGCCGCGAGCCTTGAAGACGGCATCGGCGACGGGATTTTTCGCCAATGTCATCGTTCGCTTCATTTCCAGGAAGACCGGTGTTTCCGCCACTCTGGCCCGCACAAAGGCGCCGAGGAGGAAGAGAACCGCACTGAGCAGGAAGGGCAGACGCCAACCCCAGCTCAGGAAGTCGGCTTCGGGCAGCTTCGCGACGGTTGAGACCACGAAGGTCGAAAGAACGAGGCCGAGCGGAAACCCGACCTGGACGAGGCTGCCGTAGAAGCCGCGCTGTGCCGGCGGCGCGTGCTCGATGACCATCAGCGCCGCGCCACCCCACTCGCCGCCGAGCCCGATGCCCTGGACGATGCGCAACGAGACGAGCAGGATCGGCGCCCATATCCCGATATGGGCATAGGTCGGCAGCAAGCCGATCGCGAAGGTCGCCATGCCCATGAGGAGCAGTGTCGCCATCAGCATCGACTTGCGGCCGACGCGGTCGCCGAAATGCCCGAACAGCGCCCCTCCGAGCGGGCGGGCAAAGAAGCCGACGGCGTAGCTGCCGAGGGCGGCAAGCGTCCCGACGAGGGGATCGACCGCGGGAAAGAACAGCTTGTTGAAGACCAGGGCTGCCGAGGTCGCGTAGATCAGGAAATCGTACCACTCGATGATGGTGCCGATGGACCCTGCCATCACAACGGAGCGCATGGAATGCGCACGGCCGATGGGGATTTCGAGCTCGGTGACGGCGGTCATGACCTGAGATCTCCTGCGGGCGACTGTTTCTCTTTTGGCTGCTGCTTTCGTCGGGAAACGTGCCGTTCTTGACCGATGTCCCCGAGCTGCGCGTTTGTCCTGACATCCGCCTTTGACATCGACGGATCATTGGTGGGCGCCATGGATGAGACTGCTCGCTTGCGATGCATCTTCGCAGATCCATAGGTGATTACGAAAAGGTTGTCCGCCGCAAGGTCCGAGGCGATCAAGCTGTCGGAGACTCGTCCCCTCGTCAGGTCCTTGCGATCGAAAGGCTGCCGGTTGCGATAGACCCGCGACCAAGGCGAGGCGACGAGCGACCGGCCGGCATGTCCACTGGCCAACGAGGGTGTCCCTGCCGGTTGGCGGCCATCGCGTCTGCCTTGCTGCTGTGGGGCGGACAAGCTTTCACCCGCACCGCCCTCTGCTATGGCAGAGGCGGAATAGAGGCTGCGCAACTCTGCTTGCATTCGCCAGTCGGTTTCAGCCTGCGTCGTTGCGGATACCGCTGTTGAATCTGGTGAGCGCATCCAGCCTCAGCAGGTTTCGCAAAAGTGCCCCGCGGTTTTGCGATCCAAACCTGCGGCCCATCCAAGAGCTCAGCGGATGAAGCGTTGGCCTGCCAACGCGAACCTGCTTAGCGGCGAGAGCGGTCGCTTCCTCCGCGATCTGCTTGAGTGCCGCAGCGTCGGAAGGCCGTATCGGTGCGAGATTGCGAGTCGTTTCGGCGCCGGTCTTGGACGGGCAAGCGAGTTGGCGCAGTTCAACGGCTCCGTCCATGAAACGGCTTCGAGGTGCAACATCAATGATCGGATCGCACGTATTACGACGCTCACACCTGCGGGTGATGAGGATCGCGCTGTGGCCAACATCTTGCTGCCGTTGCAGGACGATTTGGTTCTCCCGATGCTCATCGCGCCATGGCGAGGCGTGCGGACGTTCCAGGATCTCGAACCATAGGGGACGCCGGCAACGGCGGTGGAGCGCGGGGCCGCACATGGATTTGGCCATGTGAAGGCCGACCTGATCTTGAACATGCTTCCCCGGCCTTCGCCGACCTGATTGAGAGCGGGCATGAAGATCCTGTTTCCGCTCGGCCTGCTCGTCCTCGCGACCGTGATGGAGGCCGGTGGCGACGCCATCATCAGGGTCGGGCTTAAGCCTCATCCCGTTCCGCTGCGCATCCTCCTGATGCTCGCGGGCGGCGTCACGCTGTACTTCTACGGGCTGTTCCTGAACCTTGCCCCGCTCGATTTCGGCCGGCTGATCGGCGCCTACGTGGCGACCTTTTTCGTGGTCGGACAGATCATCAACCTCGTTGCCTTCAAGACGGCTCCGACGCTGCCGATCATGGTGGGTGGCGTTTTCTTTATTGCCGGAGGCCTCATCATCACCTTATGGCAGCGGTGAGAGTTGAGCGGCGAAAGGGCGTGGTCATGTGGCGCTTGGCGCCCACCCGCCAGCGCTTCCCGCCGGGTCGTGATCCGCACCTCGGCCCGCAGCGGCGCTCGCCAGATCCGGCCGCAGCTGCGCCAGCACGTTCCAGGAACTAAGCAGATTCGCGTTGGCAGGCCAACGCTTCACCCGCTTAGCCCTTTGACATGCCGCAAGTTTTGATCGCAAAACCGCGGGGCGCTTTTGCGAAACCTGCTTAGGCTTCCGATGCCGGCACGACGGGACACGTCAGGGCGCCAGCGCTCGGCAGCCAGCGCTCGGGAGGCCCTCGCACCTTCTTTGAAATCCAGCCTCTTCGTGCCGTTGCTGTGCCTCCAATCCTCGCCCGCACGTTCCTCGTGAACGTACAAACTTCACCGACAGGCTTGCACCCGCGGGCGCCCGCGGCGATGCTGCGGCGCAAGCCGCGGATCAGCCGGAGCCGTCTTGAAAGCCTCGCTCGTTCAAATGAACTCGATCGGCGACAAGCCGGCCAACATCGCCGCCGCCGCGTGCCTGATCGAGGAGGCGGTCGCCTTCGACAGGCCGGACTGGATCGCCCTGCCGGAGTGCTTCGATTTCCTCGGTGGGCGGCGCGACGACAAGATGGCGGCGGCCGAAGTGCTCGGCGACGGACCGGCCTACCTCGCGATGAGCCGCCTGGCCGCCGCGCACGGCGTGTTCATCCACGCCGGCTCGCTGCTGGAGCGCGTGCCCGGCGAGGCGCGCATCCGCAACACCAGCGTGGTGTTCGACCGCCGGGGCCGCGAGGTCGCCCGCTACCGCAAGATCCATATGTTCGACATCGAAACACCCGACGGCATGAGCTATCGCGAAAGCGCCTCGTTCGAGCCCGGCGGGGAGGTGGTCACCTATGACTGCGAGGGCGTCACGATCGGCTGCGCGATCTGCTACGACCTCCGTTTTCCCCGGCTTTTCGCCGCGCTCGTCGCGCGCGGCGCGCAGGTCATCGTTCTGCCCTCGGCCTTCACCCTGCAGACCGGCAAGGACCACTGGGAGGTGCTGTGCCGCGCCCGCGCCATCGAAACGCAGACCTACCTGCTCGCCCCGGCGCAGACGGGGACGCATCGCGTGGGCGACGAGGTCCGACAAACCTTCGGCCATTCGCTCGCGGTCGATCCCTGGGGCCACGTCGTCGCCCGCGCCTCGGACGGACCCGGCTTCACGACGGCGCGGGTCGAGCCGGATCGCGTCGCCGCCGTGCGCCGGCGGATGCCGGTGCGCGATCACGCGGTGACGTTTCCCGACGCTCAGTAGAGGGGCGTCAGCTCGATCCCCGTCGTCACCGGGCCGATCCCGAGATGCCCGTTGCCCAGCGTGATCGGCAGGGCGAGGCTGCCGGGCGTCGCCGGCGCCTTGCGCGGTCCGCCGCCGAACAGCGTGCTGACCAGCGAGCCAACGGCGACCAGGTTGCCGCTGATGCCATAGCGCGCCAGGATCGGTTCGAGGCCGAAGAACTCCGCGTCGAGCTTGCCCCTGGGTCGGTGCCCGTCGTCGAGGCGGACGGTGCCCGTCGCCGTCATGCGGGCGGCGGCGCGGGCGGCGGCGAAGCGGTCGACATCGAGGCGGCCGCCGTTGAGACGCCAGCGTTCCATCGCCTGCGCCGGTGTCTGCACGTCGCCGACGTCGGCGTGATGCAGGCGGCCGCCGAGGCTGGCATCGACCGGCGCCGTGCCGCCGAGCAGGTCGTCGATCTGTGGCAGGATCGCGGCCTTGAGGCTGACGGCGAAGGCCAGCGTCGGGTTGGCGTCGTCCGGCAGCAGCGTCGCCCTCGCATCGAGCGCGTCGGCGCGGCCGCTTTCGTTGGCGCCGACAAACGTGCCGCCCACGGCGACGTCGCTGCCGCGCAGGGCGAGCATCCTGATGTCAGGCAAGGTGGCGAGATCCAAGGCAAGGCTGCGCCAGCCTCCCTCGACATCGGTGGCCCCGTCCGATGTCTTGAAGGCGAAGGGTGGCTGCAGGGTCACGACGAGGTGGCGCGGGCTGCCGAGGCTCACGCTGGCGGTCGCACCGGCGAGGCTCGCTTGGACGTGCTGCCCCATCGCCTGCCCGCTGTAACTCGGCCGGTCGCAGCTGATCCTCAGGGCGAAGGGATAGCCGCCGATCTGGCGGTCGGGGCAGCTCCAATCCCGGCCTCTCCCGGCTTCGGCGGTGATCCAGGCCTGCGTCCGCTCGCCAGCCTCATGCGCGGCGAGAACCCACAGCGCGCTCCAGCCGGCCGCGAGCAGTAGCGCGGGAACAAGCAGCCGCACGGCGATCTTTCGCATCCCTGGGTCATGCTCCGGCCCCGCACGGGCGGTACGAGGTGCCCGTTAAGGCGGCGGACCGTGGCGCGAGCGTGACCGAACGGGCCGGCGTCGGATGGGACGAGGGAGCAGGGCGGCGAAATGGCGGCTGGGACGGACTTCTGGGTGTTCGGTTACGGTTCGCTGATGTGGCGACCGGGCTTCGACTTCGCCGAGCGGACGCTGGCGACGATCCGCGGCTACCGGCGGGCGCTGTGCGTGTATTCGCATCACCACCGCGGCACGCCGGAGCGGCCGGGCCTCGTGCTCGGACTCGACCGCGGCGGCTCCTGCAAGGGCGTGGCATTTCGTGTCGAGGCTGCGCGCGCCGACGACGTCCTCGCCTATCTGCGCGCCCGCGAGCAGGTCACGATGGTTTATCGCGAGGTCCGCGCCCGCATCAACCTGGCCGACGGCCGCGAAGTGATCGCCCTGTCCTACGCGGTCGACAGGCGTCACAAGCAGTATGCCGGTGCGCTGGAGCTGAGCGCGCTGGAGCGCCTCGTGGCGCAAGGTGTCGGGCTTTCCGGGGCCAACCCGGACTATGTCCGGCAGACCTATGAGCATATGGTGGAACTCGGTATCCACGACCGGCTGCTCGCGACGCTGGTTGCGCGCCTGCCGGCATCCCCGGCTGCGGCGCCGGTCCCTACCGTGGGACTTTGAGTCTCAGGTCGGCTTCATCCGGACCATCGGCTTTTCCTGAAATGCGCTGCGCACCTTCGCGTCCGGTGAACGGGATCAGGCCTGGGCCTGCCGCAGGTCGTCCACCGCCGCCTTTCGCATCGCCCCATCCTCGACGAGGAGATGAACGTGCCATTCCTCGGCGCCACCCGCCAGTCCGGCCGCTCGAAGCGAACGAACATCGCCGTGGTGTTCGACCTGCCGAACGAAGAGGGGGAGGCGCGCCGCCCCTCGACGCCGAACAGGAATGACGATGCAGCCGTCGAAGTCGGGCAGGCCGCACTCGGATGTGCCGCCTTCGACAGGAAAGACGGAGACGATGTAGCGGCGCCCGCTCGCGCCAAGCCAGCAATGGAAGCGCGAAGCGATCGACGTTTGCGCGGTGCTGCGCACGCAGGCATCAATGTTCACGGCTGTTCCCTCCGGCAAACACAAGATACGAACAGAAAAGGAACAGGTCAAGATCGAACCGGCACTCCTCGCAGAGCCGGCCTCTAAGTCGGGTGCGCCTGTCGATTCCACCACAGCCGATGACGGAGGGAGGGGCGATCGGCTATGCCCGACCCGCTGATGGCACAGGAGCCTCGGACCGAAAATGCGCAGTGGTCTTCGGACGAAGTCGATGCGGCGCAGCAGGTTAAGGCATCGGCCCCGATCGGGTGTTCCATGGTCTAGGCGTACGGTCGCTCCAGACTCTCGCGCTCAGGGAGCGGGGCGATCCTTCTGGCAGACATCCGCGGCCCCGCGCCCCAGCGGCAGACACTCCCAGCCTGGGCCGTGACCGCGACTGTTCCAGAAATCGAGACCGGGGTAGCGTGAGACCACGACGAACAGGCTGGCGCCGGCCACAATCAAGACGACGGACGCCGACGCCGCCAGCGCGGCCCTCGTGGAGTCGAGCATCCGATAGCTGTCATAGGCGAGCCAGAAAAGCACGCCGGCACCGACGAGGCAGAAACCGGAAAAGACAAACATCCGCCGAAGCCACGAGCATAGGAGGCAATCAATAGCAGCAAAGAATTCTGCGACCGTCTACTGGCTTTCGCTGGCGACCGGGCCCTTCGCCGTTCGGGGTGACTGCTGCGCCATGCCCGGCAGACGTCGCAGCCGGCCGCGCAGCCAGTCGCTGCGCTCGCGCCGGAAGAACTCGCAGGCAAAGGTGCCGCCGCGCGCCGGCAGGTGGTGAGGCCTCGTGTCGGTGTGGACGAAGCCGCACTTTTCCAGAACGCGGCGCGAGGCGGGGTTGTCCAGGCGGCTGTTGGCGACGAGGGCGCGGACTTCGCTGAGGTTGAAGACGGCGTCGACCAGGGCGGCCGTGGCTTCGCCGGCATAGCCGCGTCCGGCCTGAGCCGGAGCGATGAGGTATCCGATCTCGATCTCGCCGCGCTCCATCACTTGCGCGCTGATGATGCCAAGCAGCGTGCGTGCGCGATTCTTCGCCGTCACCGCGAGAACGAGGGCATCGCCGCCGGCCGTGGTCGCGCGGGCGTGAAGGATGAAGCGTTCGGCCTCGCCCGGCGGGACGGGATGGGGGCTGGGCGCGGTC
>CAXTMA010000030.1:0-23235 GCA_964245015.1 uncultured Beijerinckiaceae bacterium
ACGGCACCGGCATGCCGGCGGAGGTGCGCGAGAAGATCTTCGAGCCCTTCTTCACGACCAAGGAGGTCGGCAAGGGTACCGGCCTTGGCCTCAGCATGGTGTACGGCACCGTGAAGCAGGAAAACGGCTACGTATTCTGCGACTCCGAGATCGGGCGCGGCACCACCTTCACCATCCTGCTGCCGCGCCACGTCGCCAGCGAGGCCGACGAGCCGGTGAAGAAGGAGGCGGCCAAGCCGGTGGTCGACTCGACCGGCAACGGCACCATTCTGCTCGTCGAGGACGAGGAAGCCGTGCGCGCCTTCGGCTCGCGGGCGCTGGCGGCGCGCGGCTACACCGTTCTTCAGGCGGAGTCGGGGATCGAAGCCCTGGAGATCGTGGAAGCAAACAAGGGCCGCATCGACCTCATCGTATCCGACGTGGTGATGCCGGAGATGGACGGGCCGACCATGCTGGGCGAGCTGCGCAAGCGCGGCATCAAGGCCAAGGTGATCTTCGTATCCGGCTACGCGGAGGACGCCTTCCAGCGCAACCTGCCCGAAGGCGAGGACTTCGGCTTCCTGCCCAAACCCTTCTCGCTGAAGCAGCTGATCGAAACGGTGAAGGCATCGATCAGCGGGTAGGGCCACGACAGGCCGGTGTGACTTGCCCGATGACCGCGAGGCGGCAGCCCTGTCGAGCGCTATGGGCTTGCTGCAAACACCGGATGCGGTCTGATCCCTGCCGTGGCCGTCCGCCCCTAGGCCGACTGTTGCGACCGCGCTGAGCGATACGTCAAAACCATGCGATGCGCCGGGCCCGAGCCGCCGACATCGCCTCCCAGCCTCCGCTGGCTGAGTACCCCACTACCAGGGACGGTGACGGATGCCCATCATCATGCTGATCGAGACGATCACGGTGCTCAGGGTGACTGCCTGCCCGATCCAGAAGATCGAGCTGGAGAGCGATGCGACGGACATCGCCGACACCACGGTATTGATCGTCTCGAAAAGCAGGCCGAACCAGAAGATTCCATAGCCCCAGCCGGCTAGCTGTCGTCCTGTCATGCGCGCGAACATCGTCGTTCTCCAAAAATCAGCCGCTCGGTCGGGCGCTGCCGTTGCAGCTTTGGGTAGTCAGCGGTTGCCGATTCGACAAGCACAATCGTCTAATAATATGGCGATTTGCCTAAAGACATAGTCGGCAATGCCTACTTAATATCCATTAACGATTTTGCGAGAGGCGCCGCGCGAGTTCGCCGATTTGCCGCCGCAGCCCTGCTGGGGAAGCACGGCCTCCTCCCGAGCCGATCGCGGACGACCGGGACGGCACCCCGGCGGGGAACGGCGATGCGGCGTGTCCGGCGTCCGCGTTTTGGGAGGAGACGGGCACCGGAAATCGCTTGCCCATTTGCTGTGGCATCCGCATGGTAGCGGCGCTAGGAATGGCGTGTCGGGCGCGCGGGAGGACAGCCGTGGGTCGGCCCTCCCTTGAGGCGCGCCGAAGCGGGCGCTTCCCGAGCGGATGGGACATGGTCAAGCGTGGGCTTGACAAGGCGTGGGCTTGGCGAGGCGTAGGCATGCGAGGCGTGGGCATGGCCGGAGCGGAACCGGGAGCTGGGCAGGGCGACCTGAGGCGTCTCGCTTCGCCCCAGATCTTCCTGGTGCGCATGGTCGTATTCCTGATCCTGGTCGGCTTCATCGCGCTGATCCTCAACAGGCAGATCAGCCACGCCTTTCTCGCCAATCCCGGGTTGAACGGCCTGATCTTCGGCGTGCTGTTCATCGGCATCGTCTTCGGCATCCGCAACGTGGTGCGGCTGTTTCGCGAGATTCGCTGGGTCAATGCGCTGCCGCGCGGCATGGCCGCCCAGGTCAAGCCGCCGGTCCTTCTCGCGCCGATGGCGACGCTGCTCGGCGATCAGCCGCCGACGACCGGCCTGTCCACCGTCACCTTGCGAATCATCCTCGACTCCATCGGCACCCGCCTCGACGAGGCTCGCGAAGTGTCGCGCTATCTCACCGGCCTGCTCATCTTCCTCGGCCTGCTCGGCACCTTCTGGGGGCTGGTGAACACCGTGGGTTCGCTCGGCAACGTGCTGAATTCGCTGCAAACCGGCTCGGATGCCGGCGCCATGTTCGACGAGTTGAAGACCAACCTCGCCCAGCCGCTCGCCGGCATGAGCGTGTCCTTCACGTCCTCACTGTTCGGGCTGTCCGGCTCGCTGATCCTCGGCTTCCTCGACCTGCAGGCCGGCCAGGCGCAGAACCGCTTCTACACCGAGCTTGAGGATGCGCTCACCGCCCATACCGCTCCCGAGGCGATTACCGATGGGTTCCCCGCCGGCTCCGACCTCAAGGCCGCCCTCGACAAGCTTTCATCGGGCACCGACCTGTCGCACCAGCGGGCGAGTTCGGCGGCAATGGCCAACCTCGCCGATGGCATCCAGGCCCTGGTCCAGCACATGCGCGGGGAACAGCAGCAGATCCGCGACTGGGTCGAGTCCCAGGCCGAGCAGAACGGCGAGATCCGCTCCCTGCTGCGCCGCCTCGCCTCGGAATCGGAGCGCAGCTGATGCCGCTCTCGCGGCGCGCGAGGTCGCGCCAGATCGACTACTGGCCCGGCTTCGTCGACGCCCTGTCGACCATGCTTCTCGCCATCATCTTCCTTTTGTCGGTGTTCATGCTGGCGCAGTTCTTCCTGGCCCGCGAGGTCACCGGCAAGGACACCGCGCTCACCCGACTCAACAGGCAGATCGAGGAGCTGACCTCGCTTCTCGCCTTGGAGCGCGCCGGCAAGCAGACGGCGGACATCAACCTTGCCTCGCTGGCCGCCACGCTGGATGGCGCCAACAAGGATCGCGCTCGCCTGCAAGTCCAGATCGACCAGTCCGCCGCGCAGGCCGCGGGGTCCGGCGGCGCGGCGGTGCAGGCCGAGGCGGCGCTTGGCAAGGAGAAGGAGCTGTCGGCCCGCGCCGCCTCGCGGGTCGATCTCCTCAACCAGCAGATCGCCGCCCTGCGCCGTCAGCTCGCCGCGTTGGAGGACGCGCTGTCGGCCAGCGAAAGCAAGGACAAGGAGGCGCAGTCGCGCATCGCCGACCTCGGCTCGCGCCTCAACGTCGCCCTGGCGCAGCGCGTCCAGGAACTGGCCAAGTACAGGTCCGACTTCTTCGGGCGCCTGCGGCAGATCCTCGGCGACCGGCCTGGCGTCCACGTCGTCGGCGACCGCTTCGTGTTCCAGTCGGAAGTGCTGTTCGACTCGGGTCAGGCGGCGGTCAATCCGGCCGGCCACGCCGAACTCGACCAGCTCGCCGGCGCCCTCAAGCAGCTTGAACGCGAAATCCCGCCCGATATCAATTGGGTGATGCGCGTCGACGGACACACCGATGCCAAGCGCGTCCGATCCGGGGCTTACAAGTCGAACTGGGAACTCTCCGCCGACCGGGCCATCGCGGTGGTGGAGTACCTCGTCGACCACGGCGTCGATCCGCACAGGCTGGTTGCCGCGGGCTTCGGCGAGTATCAGCCCATCGACGCCGGCACGGGCGACGAGGCGCTGCGCAGGAATCGCCGCATCGAGCTGAAACTGACGGAAAAATGACCGCTCTCGACGACCGATTGCAGATCCGCAACGCCGACAAGGCGCAGGCCCTGGGCGAGGTCGCCGCCGTGCTGGCGATGATCGACGGCGAGCACCGCGACCCCGATCCTTGGGAGCGTCTCTGCCTGTTGCGCGCCTTCAGCCTGATCTCGTCCGGCTGCTACCTCGTCGCGGCAACGGAAGCGCGCTACGCCTCCGACAAGCCGACGCGCCCGCTCGACGAGATCGCCGCCGAGCCGGTGATCGCGCGCCTCGATCTTCTGACCCTGTTCGAGGGCCTCAAAGAGGCGATGGCCGAGGACGCCCGGCTTTACCCCCATCTCGGGCCGATGGCGCTGGGCTGAAAACAGCGGGCACTCAGCCGAACGGCGTGCGCGCCACCGCGTCGCGAAAAGGTCGCTGCAGCGCCGAGGGCGTCGCCGTCAGCATGCCGTGGCTCGGCTCCGCCCTGTTGTAGATCAGCGGCTTCCCGTCGCGGCCGGCGAGCAGGCCGCCGGCCTCCTGCAGAACGAGGTCGGCGGCGGCGATGTCCCAATCGTGGGAGTCGCGGGCGGTGAGGCCGGCGCTGTAGACGCTGGAGGCCACCATCACGATGCGCAGGGCAAGCGAGGCGATCTTCGGCTTGAAGTCGAACTCGACGCCGATGGCCCGCAGCGCGCTCGAAAGATTGCCGGGGCAGGTCACGGCCATGTCCGCGCGGGGCGCTTGCGCGGCCTCGACCCGAAGCGGCACTCCGTTGAGCCAGGCTCCTTCGCCGGCGATGGCGGTGTAGGTGTCGCCCAGCGCCGGCGCATGCACCACGCCGGTCACCGGACGACCGTTCTCGACCAGCGCGATGGCGATGCACCAGTTGCGGTCGCCGCGGGCGAAGCCGCGCGTGCCGTCGATGGGGTCGACGATGATGACGCGGGCGGCACCCAAGCGCGAGGCATCGTCGGCGCTTTCCTCCGACAGCCACGCCGCGCCGGGCCACAGCGCCTTTAATCGCTCTTCAAGGAACGCGTTGACGGCGTGGTCCGCCTCGGTCACGGGCGTGCCGTCGCCCTTCCATTCCACGCCGGCATGGGTTTTCTCGCCGGCATGGAAGAAGCCGAGCGCGATGTGCCCCGCCTCCGTGGCGATGGCGACGAGGCGGGCGAGGGTGGCGGCATCGTTGGCGGGAAAGCTCATCGATCGTCCGATGCTCGCCGGTTCACGCTTGCGGGCTCATGCGGGCGAGCCGAGCTTGTCGACGGCCTGCAGGCCGGCCTTGGCGACCACGCCGTCCTGCTGCGAGGTGAGGCCGGAGATGCCGATGGCGCCCACGATCGCCTCGCGCCACACGATCGGCAGGCCGCCCTCGACGGTTGTGGCGCCGGGCAGGGTCATCATCCCCAGGCGTCCGTCGGCCACGGCCTTCTCCAGGGCCGCCGAGGGGCGCTTGAACATCACGGCCGTGCGCGCCTTTTCCGGCGCAATGGTGCAGGACGCCTTCTGCGTGCCGTCCATCCGTTCGAGATAAACGAGGTGGCCGCCCTCGTCGACGATCGCGATCACCACCGCCCAGCCGTTCGCTTCGGCTTCCGCGCGGGCGGCAGCGGCGATCAGCTTGGCGTCCGACAAGGCAAGAACGTGGGTAGGGATCATCGGGAGCTTCGACCTTTCCTGCCGTTGGCAGCGGCACATTGCGGCGGCGGTCGGGCGAGATCAAGCCGAGGCGCGGCGGCAGGGCGCAATCGTCGCGATGCGGCCCGATCCGTCGCATTTGAGCGATTGCGCTTGGCCCTGCGAAAGCCTGGTGACGAAAAGCCGACTTGAAACAGTGGGTTGCGCCTGTTTCGCCGGGCTCGTTAGGGGTTCAACCGCGTTGGCGCGCTCATGGTCGGGTCAGTTGAGCAGGAGTTGCCAGATGACCCAAGCCGCCGAGATCCACGCCGACAGGAGCCGCCCCGACATCATCCACCAGGGCCCGGTCCATCACGGCATGATCCACCAGGGCTTGGAAGGCTTCTCCATCACCCGCCGCGCCATCGACCCCCGGGCCGATGGCGCCAGCCGCATGATCCGGCTCAGCGCGGGCGCCGTCACCATCGACCGCACGCTCGACGGCGTACGCATGCGCATCGGCGTTCCCACCGCCGCCTACCGCGACCTCGTCATCTGCGTGCGCGCGTCGAGCGGCCGTGCCACGCTGCGGCTGCGCCATGACGACGAGGACCTCGACGTGGTGATCGGCAGCGGCGAAGCGGAGGAGGTGGCCCGCACCGCCCGCGCCTGGAGCGCGGTGACCGGCAAGCCGGTGGCGATCGAGTTCGGCGGCGTCACTTTGCGCGATCCCTATGCCCGCGCCCGCAAGCGTCAGAAGGCGGCGCGCCGCTCCCGCTTCGCCCGCCGCCGCAGCGCCGGCGTCACCGTTCGCCTCGGCACCAGTTTCTCGGGCGAGCGCGAAATCATCGCGCGTGGCTGAGGCGGACTCTGCCGTCCGCCGGCTCGCCTGCGCCGGCGACCGACGACGTTGACACGGCGACCCCGCGCGCCCTAGATCGCCGCTCGCCCGACGGTCCCGTTCGATGTTCGAAGGGGTTCGCAAGGGAACGTGGGGTCCGGCGTGCCGGGCCGCGAGCCACGGCTGCCCCCGCAACTGTGAGTGGGAAGCGCGGACGCCATCGTGCCACTGGGCTTTTTGGGATGACACCACCTTCGGTGTGTTCCCGGCCCGGGAAGGCGGCGCCCGCAGCGTTTGACCCGCGAGCCAGGACACCTGCCGTCCCCTCATACGCGCGTGACGCCGGCGGGGTGCCCGGCGTCAATCCTGCCGCCTCGCACGGCATGGGCGCGCCTGCGCACACCCGGAACCGCGCCCGCCATGGATCAGACGAGCTTGAACCGGACGGGTCCGCTGCAATCCGGCTTGCTGCCGACGGGTTTGGACGGGGCTGCCGGCCAAGCCTCCGCTGTTTCCCAGTCGTCCGCCGCTCAGGCGCCCGATGCCGCGCTCAAGCTGGCGCCCGAGCTGGCGCCGATGACGCTCTACGTCTGCACGACCTGTCGCGACGCCAACCACGAGGCGAGCCGGGCGGCTGGTCAGCCCTGCGCCGGCGCGCGCCTGCATGCCGATCTGCTGGCCGGCCTTTCCGCCGCCGATCCGGCGATCCGCGTGGTTCCGGTGGAATGCCTCAGCGTATGCCGGCGAACCTGCGCGGTGAGCTTCGCCGCGCCGGGCAAATGGACCTACGTCTACGGCGACCTGCCGGCCGATACCGCCGCCGCCACGGTGCTTGCCGGCGCCAGCCTGTATGCCGCCGCGCCCGACGGCCTCATTCCCTGGAAGCTGCGTCCGGACGCCCTCAGGAAGGGCGCGGTGGCGCGGGTCCCGCCCCTGCCGCCGTCGCCGTCCGCCCCGTGACCGACCTCCACGATTACATCCGCGACGGGGCCGCCATCTATCGCCGATCCTTTGCCATCATCCGCGCGGAGGCCGAACTCGCCCGCTTCACGGCGGAGGAGGAGCGCGTCGCCGTGCGGGTCATCCACGCCTGCGGCATGGTGGAGGTGGCCGGCGACATCGCCTTCTCGGCCGATGCGGCGCGGGCCGGCATGTCGGCGCTCGCCGCAGGCGCGCCGGTGTTGTGCGATGCCAGCATGGTTGCCGATGGCGTCACCCGCGCGCGCCTGCCGGCCGGCAATGCCGTGATCTGCACCTTGCGCGAGGCCGGCGTGCCGGAACTGGCCGCCCGGCTCGGCACCACCCGCACCGCGGCGGCGGTGGAGCTGTGGCGCCCGCATCTCGCCGGGTCGGTGGTGGCGATCGGCAATGCTCCCACCGCCCTGTTCCACCTTCTCGAACTGATCGGCGCGGGGGCGCCCCGCCCGGCGCTGATCGTCGGCATTCCCGTGGGCTTCGTCGGGGCGGTCGAGGCCAAGGAGGTGCTGGCCGCCCGCGGCGATCTCGCCTCCATCGTGGTGCGTGGCCGTCGCGGCGGCAGCGCCATGGCGGCCGCGGTGATCAACGCTCTCGCCAGTCCGCTGGAATGAGCGGGAAGCGCGCCGGCCGCCTTCTGGGCATCGGCTTGGGGCCGGGCGATCCCGAACTCGTCACACTGAAAGCGGCGCGGCTGCTGCGCGAGGCGGACGTGGTCGCCTGGTTCTGCCGGCACGATGCGCGCGGCCATGCCCGCACCATCGCCGATGCGCTGATGCCGGACGGCTGCGAGGAATTGCCGCTGCCCTATCCCGTGACCACCGAGATCGCCGTGCGCGACCCGGCCTACAACGCCCGCCTCGCCCCCTTCTACGCCGTGGCTGCCGCGCAACTTGCCGCGCGCCTTGAGGCCGGCGGCGACGTGGCCCTTCTGTGCGAGGGCGATCCTCTGTTCTACGGCTCCTTCATGCACCTCTACATCCGCCTGCGCGAGCGCTTCGCCACGGAGATCGTGCCGGGCGTCAGCGGCATGTCCGGGTGCTGGACGGCGGCCGGTCTGCCGATGAGTTGGGGCGACGACATTCTTACCGTGCTCCCCGGCACCCTGCCGCCAGATATCCTGCGCGACAAGCTCGCGGCAAGCGATGCCTGCGTGGTGATGAAGATCGGCGGCAACCTCGCCAAGGTGCGCAGCGCGGTGACGGCGGCCGGGCGCTTGGACGAGGCGGTCTACGTCGAGCGCGGCACCATGGCTGGCGAACGCGTGCTGCCGCTCGCTCAGATGAGTGGGGACGCGCCCTACTTCTCGGTGGTGCTGCTGCCCGGACATGGCCGCCGCCCGTGAGGGCGCGCGCCGCTTGCTTTCACGGTTTCGAGCTTTTATGTTCCCCCACGATCGCCGCCATAGCTCAGTTGGTTAGAGCGCTAGATTGTGGATCTAGAGGTCCCCCGTTCGAGCCGGGGTGGTGGTACCAGCCGGGCAATGGCCTAAGTCGTTGACGTAGCTGGCGATTGGTCCTTCCGGGCGCTCTTCTGATCCTTCGTAATGACCGTCTTGCCGGGTTTCATCTGGCGATCCTGTGACCGTTTGTGCACGACCCGTTCCATCTCCTCATGGAGGTCTTCGGTTCGCAGATGACCGTACCGGGCGGTCATTTGAAGCGTTGCATGACCGAGGATGCGGCTGAGCCGGTACAGGTCACCACCTTCCTGCACGAACCAACTCGCGAAGGTGTGCCGGAGATCGTGGTAGCGGAAGTCGGTCAGCCCGGCTCGGGCATAGGCCGCGACGAAGCCCTTCTTCGGATCACCGATTCGGCTGCCATCCGACTTGCAGAATAGGAATGACGATGTGGGCCGGCCGCGTCGTTCCAGCAGGTCCCGGATTGTGTCCACCGCTGTGACCGACAGCGGTACACGGCGCGGGCTGCTCGTCTTGGTCAGTTCGAGATGAATCTCACGCCGCCGCAGGTCGATCTGCTCCTGGCGGAGCGACAGCAATTCCTCCTTGCGCATGCCGGTCTCGACGGCCAGCACCAGAATCGGCTTCAGTGTGTCCGAAGCAGCACCCTACAGCCGGGCGAACTCCTCGCGAGTCAAAGAAACGGATGCGAGATCTACTTTCCCGAAGAGCACGCTTGTTGAGGGTTGTGACCAAAGATTATGTCCACCCAGCCTCGCCGGTTCGCGGACGTGAACACCGATCCCAAGAACGACAGGTGGCGCCGGATTGTCGCATCTGTGACGCCGGTCCGCTTCCTGGTCGCGATGAACTCGCCCAGCGTCTTGCGATCGATCTCGTCTAAATGCATGTGGCCGAACAGGCATAGGATGATCCTGGCATTAAACCGATGGATCCCCAACGTCGAGATTTTGAGAGTCCGTCCGGGATCATTCTGAGTTTTGGCAGAGCTTCGCAGCATGAGGCGGATTGAGGCCAAGTTCAGGAAAGTGAGCGCCTTGCGCGTCAAGCATTCCCAGTCCTTGGCCAACCGGTGGCAGCGCTTCAGCCAAGCAATGGTGCGCTCCACACTCCAACGCTTGGGCAATACCGTGATGCCCTTGGCCGTACGCTTGGCCGTGTCGGAGCGCTTGACGATCTCGATGCTGCGGCAGACCCGGCGCACGCCGGCCTGGAACGCCGGTCCCTGGTCGCCGCCGCCGGCGTACAACTTGAGCAGGAACGGATACACGTCGAACAAAGTGGCCATCACCAGCACGCCACCGTTGCGGTCCGGCACGTCGGCCCGATGCACGAGCGCCTGCATCACCAGATCCGGCGCGTCCACAAGGACATGGCGCTTCTTGCCTTTGATCTTCTTGCCCGCGTCGTAGCCCGGCGGGTCGATGCGGCAGCCCCCTTTTCCGCGCTCTTGACGCTCCCGCTGTCGATGATCGCCACCATCGGGATGGCCTCGCGTCCGGCCGCCTCCCGGCAGGCCACGTACAGCGCGTGGTGCAGGCGCTTCAGCGTCCCGTCATGGTCCCACAGATCGAAGGCCCCGTGCACCGTGGAGCACGGCGGCAGGTCCTTGGGCAGCGCCCCCACTGGCAGCCCGTGCCCAGCACAAACATCAGCCCGTTGACCACCTCGCGCAGGCCGACGCTGCGCTTGTTGCCGCCGCGCTTGGCCGGCGGGATCAGCGGCGCGACCAGCGCCCATTCCGCGTCGGTCCGATCGGTCGGGTAGCGCAGCCTGCTGCGGTCGTAACGAGCCCTGTTCTCATTCGTCCACATCGGCAGCGCCGTGCTCTGGCCACCCCTGAATCACAAGCTGCTCAACCTGTTCCGCTTGTTCCCGGACGGACACTTAGAGCGGCGGAAAATGGTGGAAATAGGAATGTAACCCTGAGAGAAATTGCAGGGCGCGGCTCTGATCTCCGAAACTCCATGGGAGATCTCTTGTATTCCGCAAGCAAAGCGAGCTTGGATCACTTCGATAACATCAAGAGAGCTCATGGCTCCGCATTTGGAGATGATTGAGTCTCTGTTCTTGCAGCATATTCTAATCTTCAGACCGCTGCACTCGTTAGGTGTTTTTTTCTCATCGATCCGGTCGCGTCGATAAACGTGTAATTATCCACCCCAAGTCTGAGGTGTTCAGGCGCTGACGGTGCCCAGGAGAGTGGCGAAGACGGCGGCGTCTGCACCGAGCCGGGCGGTGTCAACGACGGTGCGCACGCCCGCCTCGCCCTGTGCCGCCCACATCGCGCGGTAGCCGTTGGTCGCCTTGCGCCGGATCACCGCCGGGCGCAGCGCCCGCTCGTAGGCGTTGTTGGTCGGCTCGACCTCGCCGGGGTGGGCCAGGAAGGTCAGGAGCTGGTCGCGGGCACGGCCGATCTTGCCCTGCAACTCGCGCGTCAGTTCACAGGTGCCGGCGGTGCTCAGGATGCTGGCAAGTTGCCGCTCCAGCGCCCGACGCTTGGCGCCCAGCGTTGCCGCTAGGTCAGTGACGCGTTCGGCCAGGGCGAGCGCCGTGTCGAGCCAGAGCTGCAGGCGCCGAACACGATCAACGAGGGGCACGGGATCATCGCTGTTTTCGATGGCAGAGGCCAAGCTCTGGGCGGCGTCGCGGGCGAGATGCGCCAAGCAGGTCTGATGGGCATGGCCTTGGTGGGCCGTATACCGGTCCGACAGCCACACCGCCGGGCGGTGCCCGTTCATCATCTCGCGCACCACGCAAGCCGCCCGCGTCGGCGCGGTCTGGTGCACCACCGCTTCGGCGCAGCGGAACACCCAGTGCGTGCCGTTGCAGCCCTCGATCCGAACACCGGTCTCGTCCGAGGCGACCACGGCGGCCCGGCGCAGGGCGGAGACGGCGGCCTCGCGGCCGGACGACCTCAACCCCGACGCGGCCAAACGCAGCCGGATGGTTCTGGGCCTGCAGATCATGCCCGGCATCGCAGCCGACGGGGCAGCCTACGCCGGACAACTCTCCGATGCGGAGAACGGCAAGACCTACGACGCGCACATCAAGCGTGAGGACGCCGACCACCTGATGCTCAAGGGGTGCGTCCTGCGGTATCTCTGCCAGTCGCAGACCTGGATCAAGGTCGACGATATCGCAAGCGGCCAGCTCACCGGGACAACCGAGGAGCCCAACGGTCCGCACACCGATGCGGAATGGGCGCAAGCCAAGTCGGCGAAGCGCCGAACGCGGATCTGGCAAAGACTCGAGTCGCGGCAGTCTGATCCGGTCGGTCCGCAGGCAGTCGTTTGTTGCAGCCGGTTGTTGAGGGAGAGTCGCTCTCCAGGCTGACATCTGACTCAGCTTCAAGCTCGCGGATCTCGTGCGCCAGGCCAACGAGGCGAAGCCGGTAACCGCCTTCGTCAACGGCCTCGCCGCCTCGGCCGGCAACATATGATTGCGTCCGGCGCCGGCCGCATCGTCTCCGTGCCGTTGGGCGTGACCGGCTCGATCGGCGTGGTGATGACGCACGCCGACTATTCCCGCAAGCTCGACCGCGTCGGGATCACGCCGACCCTGATCCATTCGGGCCAGCAGAAGGTCGACGGCAACGCGTATCAACCGCTCGACGCCGACACCAAGGCGCGGCTGCAAGCCGAGGTCGACGGCCTGCGCGAGGACTTCGTGCAGCTCGTCGCCAGGGGCCGGGCGGTACGGCGGCAGCTTTGACGGCCCATTCGAGTGCGAGGGCGACGCGGTGCGCTTCGTGCGCAAGTGCCGCCGCGAGGTTCTACCGCACGATCGGGTACGTTTTGACGGCAACTTGGCGGGAAGCATCGCCCTGCCCGGCCTGCGGCAAGGCGATCCCGGGTGGTCGCTGGACCGCCGACACCTTGAGCCCGGTGCTGGCCAGGCTGAAGAAGGCAAGCGCCGCAGGCGGGCGCGAATCGCCGACGTCGCAAGCTTGCATCCGAACGCTCCATGACGAACGCTCCATGACGCCGGCCGTCTGCCAAAAGCGGTCAGCCGACTCGCCGGCGAGTGAGACGCCCGGTTGCGAGATTTGGGAAAGCGGGCGCAGTTGCTTCGCACGGTCGCATTATCCTCCACGAACTCCCACCGCAGACGGGATATCGCGTACCTTCCCGTTGATCGCTCGACGGCCATCGCGGGGCAGGCCACATGTCGCGAACGCAAACCCTCCGTGCCGCGGGCCCGAGCCTGCCGGCCGTCATCGAGGCGTCGCACGCGACGGACTCGCGCCTGGGAGCGAAGCTGATCTGCTGCGCCGTGGCGAAGGGATCGTCGCTGGTCTACGCCATCGAGGTCAGCCCGGACGCGCAGGAGCCGCGCAGCTGGGCACCGCTGGACGGGCAGTCGACCGGGCTGACGGCGTCCAGGGTCAGGCGGCTCGCCTCCGGGGCCCGTGCCGTGCGGGCCAACGTGACGGGCCTGACGAGCGGATCGCTGGCCTTCAGCGTGTACTGACCCGCGGTCGCCCCGGCGGTCCCAGCCTCGCAGGCGGCCAGCTGCAGCCAGGGCGGAGGTGCACTGGCCGCAGCTGCGTCGACACCGACATGGCGGAAGAATGCGGACAACGGATGAAAACCGCCGTGCGCGATATGTTCCTCGACCTGCAGTCGCTGCCTGAAGCGGTGCTGGAGGCAGCGGTCAAGGAGCGCCTTATCGGTGCGATCGACGCGGACACGTTCGCCGCGTTCTTCGCCGGGATCCGGGCCAAGAGGCCGGTGATGATCGAGGATGAGGTGGAGGACGACGAGCCGGACGATTGACGGCTGCGGCGGCGCTCGGCAGCACGCTTGGTCTGCTTTGGCGTGTCGAATGTGAAAAGCAACCGCTACAGGTTACATGTCTGATTCAGCGAAAATCTTGCCGTTCTCGAGGAGGCCTGGGCGCTGATGCACCAGGTCTTGATCGTCGGAGCCGGCCCGGTCGGACCCGCAGTCGCCGAACTCGCGCGGTATGGCGTGCCCCTGCGCATCATCGACCGCAGCTCGCATCCAAGCCACACCTCCAAGGCTCTGGTCATCCGGAGCCGCACGCTCGAAATCCGCGGATCGAACGGGCTGCACCGCGGCGTTGCTGGCGGCTGGCCTGCCGGCGCGGGGCGTAACGATCCGCGACGGTCCCGGGAGGCTTGGCCACAACGACATCGATCACGTCGCCAGCCCCTACCCATCGCCTTTGATGATCCCGCAATCGGAAACGGAGCGGCTGCTCACCGCCCACCTCACGGGCTTTGGTGTCGCGGTCGAGCGTGAGGTCGAGCTGGTCGGTTTCGACGAGAGCGCGGAGAAGGTCGCGGTACGCCTTCGCCACGCCGACCGGCGCGAGGAGGCGACAACGACGCCCTGGCTGCTGGGGTGCGACGGCGCCCACAGCGCCGTGCGGCACGGCCTCGCCTTTGAGTTCCGCGGCACGGCCGAAGGCAACGATCGGATGCTGGCCGACGTGCGGCTCGAAGGTGACAGGCGGCCGCCGAGGGAGGAGATCCTCCCTACCTGCACCACGATGGACCCTTCGTGATCTTCCCGATCCCGGGGTGGACGCTCCCGCGTCATCGCCATGGTTGGCGAGACCGATCCCGCCCACCCGCGAGCCGACCCGACGCTCGCGGACGTGCAGGCGATGATCGACAGCCGCACCGGCGGAAGGTTCCGCGCGACCGACCCCGTGTGGCTGTCCAACTTCCGCATCAACGAGCGCAAGGTCGAGCACGACAGCCGGGACCGCGTTTTTCTGGCCGGCGATGCCGTCCACGTCCACAGCCCCGCGGGCGGCCAGGGCATGAACACGGGAATGCAGGACGCGGTCGGCCTCGCTCGGCGCCTCGCCCTGGTTGTGCGCGGTGAAGCGGCGGCGGAGCTGCTGGACAGCTACAGCGTCGAGCGGTCGGCGACATGGTGCTGCGCAATGCGTGTCGCCTCACCACCATGGCAACGCTGTCGAACCCCGCCCTTCAGGCAGCACGCAATCTTGCGCTTCGCATCCTGCTCGGCGTTCCCGCCGTCCGAGCGGCGAACGGGTGGGAGAAGGCTGAGCGATACCTGCAGCGGTGCGCGCCGACGGTTTGCACGAAATCGAAGGGCTCGCCGTCGACCAATCTTGCGATGGGGGCGCAGACCTGTTCACGGCAGCGACCATCTGCCGTCGAGCGCGACAGCGATAGCTGCCGACGACGGCAGCGGGCGCAGTCACAGCATACAGCATCCCACTGCCGAACGGCGGTTTTCGATCCGACTCGGCCAAGACCGCCCGACCTGCCGCAGCCAACCGACGTCCTCCAAGGTTTCCGCCCCGCTGACTTCGGCCGGCTTCCGTTGTTTCTGGGCGGAGCGACTTCAGGCGTCGATCACTCGAAGGCTTGCCGGCGAGATCAGGGACGGTCGCTTGCCCGGTCTCTTCATCCACAACGAACAGCCCTCGGCGAACAGGCGGGCGACCTCATCCAGGTCGGCCGCGAAGATCGCGTGCTCGGCATGGTGCCTGGTCCGGCCCGTGGTTGGCGCCAGCTGGTAGCCGCGCGATGTGTGGTGCAGCGCTTCCTGCACGCCCTCGCGCGGCTGGACGCGCTCGATCCTGACGATTGCCCGATCACATTTCGATCGATCTCACTGCCTTTCACCAGCATGGGCGTCGCAAGCTGCATGTGTACGCACGCTCGCGAGTCATGCATCACGGAAGCGCAGCCTTGGGGCGAAGGTTGGACCGTTGGCGGTATCAGTCTAGCCAAGTTCGGGGTCGATCGGCGCGCCATGGAAAAGATCGACAGGAGGAGCGAGGACTGCGCCTTCCAAGGCGCATAGCAGAAGCTCGATCTTTCCATTGTATTTTGGAGCAACGGCACCATGTCCGACCAAGAAAGCCAACTGGAGCCGAATCGTGTCGTCTGAAAACAAGTCCGCGACCAATGCCGCGAAAGTCCTCATCGCCTCCACGACGGATATCCTGTCCGCCTACGTCAGCAAGAATTCGGTCTCGGCGGCAGAGATGCCGGCGTTGATCTCCGGGGTTCACGCCGCACTGGCATCACTCGGGAACGAGCCGACACCGCTTGCAAAGCAAGCACCGGCGCCCGCAGTTTCGGTGAAGAGATCGGTTCACAACGACTTCATCATCTGCCTGGAAGACGGCAAGAAGTTCAAGTCGCTGCGCCGGCACCTTTCGACGCTCGGCCTGACGCCGGATGCATATCGGGCGAAATGGAACCTGCCGGCCAGCTATCCAATGGTGGCACCATCCTATTCGGCGACGCGCTCGCAGCTCGCGAAGAGCAGCGGGCTCGGCGCACCGCGGTCGGCGATGCGGCGATCGGTCGGCGCCCCCGCCGAGCGGGGCACGCCCAGCGGGCGGCGGCCGAAGAAAGCGGCCTGACACGATGGCGACGTGCGCCTCGCAGCTGTCGGGCGACAGCCGAGAATAGTAGATCATCGCCTGCCTATCGTCGGCGCCGGCCACGCGCCGGGCGGTATTGGTTGGGGTGAGTTCGTCGACGGATGCCAGCTTGGGAATGCGGTGGCGATGAACCAAGGTCTGCCGGATCGCCTTCCGAAAGGGCCGCACTTGCGAGTGAGGGCCTTGTCCGTCGTCGAGCACGGGGCAGGTGTTCAGGGCAGCACCAGCCCCGACGCAGGGTAGACCAGAGCCGCCACCCATCGCACCGCCGACACGGGTCGGCGGCGCCGACAGTCGCGCCGGTATATTGTGGGTGGTCGGCACCGGCATGCCGAGCAGCGTCGCCCCGAACAGCGTCAGGGCGTCACCCGTTCCGGCGCAGTATCCCTGCGTCGGGCGGCGGCATCGGCGATGACCGGACCCACCTCGCATGGATGGATCGAAGCGCGTCATCCCCGAACAGGCCGGCGGCCTTCTGCACCTGCTCGATGGTGTCGCCGAGCGAGTTCGTCAGCGCCGGAATGTCGCTGCGATCGAAGGGCGCAATGAATTTTTAGAGCATCGGACCGAAAAGTGCGCAGCGGTTTTTGGACAAATCCGATGCGGCACGATAGGTTAGAGCATCTGACTGGACCCGGTTTAGGGTCCGATGCTCTAGCGCGCGGCGAGCAGCATGTTGCGCGGCGCCCCGGCACCCGCCACGACCGCGTGCGGTTTGAAGAGGTCGGAGAAGCGATATTCCATGCGCATCATCGTCCGAAACCGGCCCAGCATTGCGCCGCACCCTTCACCCGATCAGCCGTATCCGAGTCGGGCACACGCAACAGGATGGAGCGCAGGCCGCATCTCCCGAACGAAGCTCCCTGCGACGGGCTTTCAGGACCTCGGTCGGGACGAGAAAGTCGGAACTTCGCGCCCTTTCACTCCGACTGTCGATCTGGTGGAAGAGCTTGAGACCTTGAGGGCAATCCCATCCCCGGCCGTTTGCGCGGCCGGACTGAAACTTGGCTGCCGTGTATTCCGGGATGGAGCATCGGACCTTGATCGGGTTCGGCCCGATGCTCCGACCTCTCGTGTCGCATCGGACCTGTCCAGAAACGGCAGTGCGCTTTTGGGTCCGATGCGTTCGCCCGGCTGGTTCAACCGTTCTTCAAAACCATACGCCTCCGCGCCCCGGACCGAAGCATCGGCCGGGCGCAGAGGCGTGACGTATTGGAAAGTTGCCGCAGGCTTCCGCGCGGCGTCGGCAAGCTTTATCCGGCGGAGGCGCGCTTGCGGCTCTTGACCGGCGCTTCTGCGGTCGGCGCCGGCTCTTCGGCCCGCGGCTGCCCCAGGCCGATATCCTTGGCGAGCTTGGAACGGATCTCGGAATAGCCGGGCGCCACCATCGGGTAATCCTTCGGCAGGTTCCACTTCGTCCGGTATTCGTCAGGCGTCATGTTGTAGACGGTGCCGAGGTGCCGCTTCAGCGAGCGGAACTTCTTGCCGTCTTCCAAGCATATGATGTGATCCTGGCTCACCGATTTCTTGACGGGAACGGCCGGAACCAGGGGCGGCGGCGCCGGCTCGCTCCGCCCATTGGCGAGAGAGCTTATCGAGGCGTGCACCGAGGCGATGAAATCCGGCAGGTCGGCGGCGCGAATCGAGTTGTTGCTGACATAGGCCGAAACCAGATCGGCAACGATCTCGATGTAGGAAGCTGTTTGTGTTCCTTCGGTATTGGAAGCGTCCACCTTTTACCCCGATCTATGGCTGCGAGTGTCACCCGATGTTCCGGCTCGATTGGGCTGCCCGCGCCTTCGCGTGCGTTGCGACCTGCAACATGGGATAGACCGGCTATCTACGAGCGCCTCCGGGAAGTGTCAAGTACAGGGCATGTTATCATAAGACGAAATTGCTGACACGATGACACAGCCTACTGCATCACCATGACAACGTTCGACAGGGAAAGAAAACGGAAACGCGCGGCCCGAGTCACGACTGTGTGAAATTCTTAAGTTCCGGCCATCGGCTGACGCAGCGGAACGAAAGGGTCGAGGTCTGCTCGATCCATCCCGGTGGGGATTGGTGGCAGGCAAGCCGCGACCTGAGGCAAGGTCATCGTTCGTTCCACATCGCGTCTTTCGTGTCCATCAGTCCGCATGCAGCGCCACCACGGCAAGAAGGGCCGCACCATACGTGCCCGCCCTTGCCGGACCGACGCCGCGAACGGTGGCGAGAGCCGAAAGGTCGCGCGGGCGGGTGCGCGCGATGTCGCGCAGGCTGCGATCGGTGGTGACGACGTAGACCGGCACCTTGCCGGCGCGGGCCAGGGCGAGGCGCTCGGCTTTCAAGGCGATGAAGAGCCGCTCGTCGGCGGTCGACAGGGACTCCTCGGACGCTTCGAGGGTTGCCACGGGAAGAGCGGGGCTTCGCATCGCCGATCCGGCCGGGGAGCGCGGATCCTCGTCGGCGGCCAGCGCGCCGAGCATCCGCTTTGCCCTCCCGTCGGCCCTCCCATCGGCCCGTCCGCTTCCCCCGGCGACCGCGACGAGATCGAGCGGCGCCTGGCCGGTGAGAACGGCGCGGCCGGCCGGCGTCACGCACCATCGCTCCACGTCCTGCTCGATCAGTCCGGCAGCCTGCAACTGCCGGAAGATGCTGCGCCAGCCGGCGGCGTCGAACTCGGAGCCGACCCCGAAGGTGGGCAGGGCATCGTGGCTATGCCGGCGCATCGCGTCCGTGGCCTTGCCGATGAGCAGGTTGGCCAGATGGCCGGGAAAGAAGCGCCCGGAAGTGCGCAGCAGCGCCGACATCGCCTTCTGCGCCGCGATCGCGCCGTCGAACATCGGATGGACGCCGTCGCAGATGTCGCAGAAGCGGCAGGGATCGGCCGACTCGCCGAAGGCGGCGAGCAGCGCCTGCCGGCGGCAGCGCGGGCTTTCGCAAAAGGCGAGCAGCAGGGCGAGGCGCCGGTGCTCCAACGCCTTGCGCTCGGTTGAAGCGTCCGACAGCGCGATCTGGCGCTCGCGCAGGCGGATGTCGCCCTCGCCCCACAGCAGCAGCGTATCGGCGCGGGCGCCGTCGCGTCCGGCCCGGCCGATCTCCTGGTAATAGCCCTCGATGGAGCCGGGCAGGTCGGCGTGGCAAACGAAGCGCACGTCGGGCTTGTCGATGCCCATGCCGAACGCGATCGTCGCCACCACCACCGTGCCGGGATTGCGCAGGAACTCGTCCTGATGGGCGTTGCGCGAGCTTGCCTCCATGCCGGCATGGTAGGGCAGCGCCGCCACGCCGTCGTCGGCGAGCAGGGCTGCGAGCTTTTCCGTGCCCTTGCGCGACGAAACGTAGATGATGCCGCTCGAGCCGCGCCGTTCGCGCACGAAGCCCTTGATCTGCCGGGCGAGGTCGCCCTTGCGGCGAACGGCGAGGTGGAGGTTGGGCCGGTCAAACGAGCTGACGAAGCGGCGCGGCTCGCCCCGGAACAGCTTGGCCACGATCTCGTCGCGGGTTTCGCCATCGGCGCTCGCGGTGACGGCGACCATCTGCGGGCCGCCCAGCGCGTCGGCGACGGCGCGCAGCTCCATGTATTCCGGGCGGAAGTCGTGACCCCATTGCGAAACGCAGTGCGCCTCGTCGATCGCCAGCCGGTCGCAGCCGCCGGCGCGCAGCGCCTCGATCGTGCCGGAGCGCAGCAGCCGCTCGGGCGACACGTAGAGCAGGCGCAGCCGTCGCTCGCGCAGCGCCGCGCCGACGGCGGCGTGCTCCTCGCCGGTGTTGCCCGAATGCAGCGCGCCGGCCGCGACGCCCTTGGCGCGGAGCTGGCGCACCTGGTCGCGCATCAGCGCGATGAGCGGCGACACCACCACCGTGAGCCGGCCGCCGCTGACAGCCGGCAGCTGGTAGCACAGCGACTTGCCGGCACCGGTCGGCATCACGGCCAGCACGTCCGCGCCCGCAAGGATCGCCGCCACGATGGCGTCCTGCCCCGGCCGCAGCGTGGCGAAGCCGAACACGCGGTTCAGCGTGTCGAGCGCGGCGGCGGGCACGTCCGCCGCGGCCTCAGCCGGAAGACGCCCAGACCCGCTTCCAGGTGAGGTCAAAGATAGCTCGATGCCATCGCCGGCTGTTCGTCCAACGTGTGCGCCATGAAGTCCAGGGCGGAGCGCACGGTGTCGCGCCCGGCGGGGCCGCCGAGGCACACCCTCACCGCTTCGCCCGGCTCGCCCGATACCACGAAAGCGTCGCTGGCCACCACGCCGATGCCGGTCGCCCGCATGTGGCCGATGAAGGCCGAGCGGGTCCAGGGCCGGGGCAGCGGCACCCACAGGTGGAAGGAGAGGGGGTCGGCGCGGAAGCTTCCCGGACGCAGGATCGCGGCTGCGAGCTTCTGCCGCGCCAGGGTTTCCGCCCGGATGAAGCGGAGGATGGAGTCGGCCGTGCCATCGGCGATCCAGCGCGTGGCCAGCGCCACGGTCAAGGGTGAGGCCATCACGTTGGCCGCCCGCAGCGCCGCCGCGAACGGCCAGCCGGCGCGGGCGTCGGGGGCCACCACGTAGGCCGCGCGCAGGCCCGCGCCGATGCATTTGGCGAGGCCGGCGATGTGCCAGGTGAGGTCCGGCGCGATGGCCGCCAAGGGGGGTTCCCCGCGCGCGGGGATGAAGCCGTAGGCGTCGTCCTCGACGATGGGCACGCCAAAGCGGCGGGCAACGGCGGCGACCGCTTTGCGGCGCTCGGCCGACATGGTCAGCGTGGTCGGGTTCTGCAGTGTCGGATTGAGGTACAGCGCCTTGGGCGCGAGGCGGCGGCAGCCGTCGGCGAAGCTGTCGGGGTCGATGCCCTGCTCGTCCATCGGCAAGCCGACCAGCGACAGGCCGAGCTGCGCGCAGATGGATCGCACGCCGGGATAGGTGATGGCTTCGCAAAGCACGGTCTCGCCCGGGCGCGCCAGCATGGACAGGATGCCGGCGATGGCCGGATGGGCGCCGGGGGTCACGAAGATGCGCTCCTGCGCCGGCACCAGGGCGCGGCGGCCGAGCCAGGCGGAGGCGGCGTCCTTGTCGGCGGGGGTGCCGCCGAAACCCTGGTAGCGCAGCAGCGCAACGAGATCGCGCCCGACCTCCGCCAGCCCCTCGCGCATCCGGCGAACGAGGTCGCCGTCGGTCGGTTCGGGCGGCAGGTTCATCGACAGGTCGACGGCGCTCGTGCGCTCAGGGCTTCGCCCCGCCGGCTCGGCGTCGCGTCCCGGCGCGGGAACGCCGCGCACGAAGGTGCCCTGGCCGACATGGGACTCGACCAGCCCGCGGCGCTGCGCCTCGACATAGCCGCGCGCGACCGTGGTGAAGTCCACCGCGAGCACGGCGGCGAGCTTGCGCTGCGGCGGCAGGCGGTCGCCACCGCTCAGCTTGCCGGACCGCACGTCTTGGGCGATGGTGTCGGCGATGGCAAGGTATCGCGGCTTGCCGCTGCTTGTCAGGTCCGGAACCCAGTTGCTCATCCGCTCCGCTCGCTTGCGCGCCTCACGCGCAATCGTCAGGCAGTGGCAGCGTCGCAAAAGCCTAGCCAATTGACTGCACATTGTTGCATTCAGGTCCAGCGCGCTAGCCGAGCGTGCCGGCACGCGCCGAACGCCTCCGCGTGACGACAATCGTGAACAAACCTTCAGCGCCCTGCGCAGCGACTAGGCAAAGCGACCAAGAAACATTCGACTGCATTGACCGGACGACGACTGCGAAATTCGCAGATCGGGCTTATGATTCAGCCCCATTCAATTTGGCACAGGTGTTGCGATCCGCATCCTCATCCCACGATCCGTCGGGACGTTCTGCCAGCCGAGGATACGCCATGCCCGCAGTTACATACCCCGTCCATAAGAAGGGTGACTTCCTTGTCGACTACGAGGACAAGAAGTTCGAGGACGTCAAAGCCCAACCCGGCGAAAAGGCGCTCATCACCTTCCACACCGTCGCCTTCGAGGGCTCGATCGGCCTCGTCAACCTGCTCCAGGCCACCCGCATCCTGCGCAAGGGCTTCGAAACCAGCGTCCTGCTTTACGGTCCCGGCGTCACGCTCGGCCTGCAGCGCGGCTTTCCCACCCTCGGCGACGAAGCCTTCCCCGGCCACCTCGCGATGAACAAGCAGGTCGAGAAGTTCATGTCGGAAGGCGGCAAGGTGTATGCCTGCCGCTTCGCCCTGCAGGCCCTTTACGGCCACGGCGAGCCCTCGCTGATCCCGGGCATCACCCCCATCAGCCCGCTCGACGTGCTCGACCTGATCCTGCTGCACCGTCGCGCCAACGCCTTCATGCTCAACACCTGGACGCTTTGAGCTGCGCGCTTTGGACCTGCGCGCTTTGAAAGTCTGATCGTTTGAACGGCGGCGGGGCCGGCGCCCCGCCGGCACGCCCGCGCTCCGTAAGCGGCGGCGCGTGCCTCAATCTGCCGACACCGCGAAGGCAAGACCCGAAGGCAAGACCCATGGAAAAGCGGATCGTTCGCGTGGCCGCCGTGCAGATCGCGCCGGTTCTCGACCGGCCGGGCGGCACGCTGGAGAAGGCCCTGGCGGCGATCGCCGAAGCGGCCGGGAAGGGCGTCGGCTTCGCCGTCTTCCCCGAAACCTTCCTGCCGTACTATCCCTATTTCTCCTTCATCGAGCCGCCGATGGCGATCGGCCCGGCGCACCTCCAGCTCTACGAGGAGGCGGTCGTCGTGCCCGGCCCGGTCACGCAGGCGCTGAGCGCGGCCGCCAAGCGCCATGCGATGGTGATCGTGATGGGCGTCAACGAGCGCGACGGCGGCACGCTCTACAACGCGCAACTCGTGTTTGACGCCGACGGCAGCCTTGCCTTGAAGCGGCGCAAGATCACGCCGACCTACCATGAGCGGATGATCTGGGGCCAGGGCGACGGCGCCGGCCTGGCCGTGGTGGACACGGCGGTCGGCCGCGTCGGCGCGCTGGCCTGCTGGGAGCACTACAACCCGCTCGCCCGCTACACCCTGATGGCGCAGGGCGAGGAGATCCACGCCGCGCAGTTCCCCGGCTCGCTCGTCGGCCAGGTCTTCGCCGACCAGATGGAGGTGACGATCCGCCATCATGCGCTGGAGGCGGGGTGTTTCGTGGTCAACGCCACCGGCTGGCTCACGGACGAGCAGATCAACGCGATTACCCCCGACGAGAAGAAGCAGAAGGGGCTGCGCGGCGGCAACTGCACGGCCATCGTGTCGCCGGAGGGCAAGCACGTCGTGCCGCCGATGAGCGAGGGCGAGGGCCTGCTCATCGCCGACTGCGACATGAGCCTCGTCACCAAGCGCAAGCGGATGATGGATTCGGTCGGGCACTACGCCCGCCCCGACCTGCTGCGGCTGCATCTCGATGCCCGCCCGGCGACGATGCTGGTGCAGCACGAGACCGATCTGCCGGCCGCGCCCCAATTCTCGCCAGACCAGTCCCCGCC
>CAXTMA010000031.1:0-23181 GCA_964245015.1 uncultured Beijerinckiaceae bacterium
TAGTCGGCGCGGGCGGCGGAGGCGATGCGGCCCGCCCCCCCCCCCCCCTAACCGCGGGGGCCTGGCGCGGGCGGGGCCCTCCCCCCCGCCCGCCGCCGGACCGTTCATCCTGCCGCCGCTGCCTTACGCCTACGACGCCCTGGAGCCCAACATCGACAGGTTGACGATGGAACTGCACCACGACAAGCACCACGGCGCCTACGTCGCCAACCTGAACACCGCCGCCAAGACCGCGCCGCAGATCGCCCGGATGCCTGTCGAGAAGGTCCTCGCCAACCTCAACGACGTGCCGGACGGCATCCGCACGGTCGTGCGCAACAACCTCGGTGGGCACGCCAATCACACGATGTTCTGGCAGATCATGGGCGCCGACGGCGGCAAGGCGGATGGCGAGGTGCTGGCGGCCATCAAGCGCGATTTCGGTGACGTCGAGAAGCTGCAGGCCGCGTTCAACGCCGCCGGCGGCAAGGTGTTCGGCTCGGGCTGGGTGTTCGTGACCGTGGCGCCCGACGGCAAGCTCGCGATCGAAACCAAGCCGAACCAGGATACGCCGCTGATGGACGGCAAGCGCGTGCTGTTCGGCAACGACGTGTGGGAACACGCCTACTACCTCAAATACCAGAACCGCCGCGCCGACTATCTGAAGGCTTGGTGGAACGAAGTGAACTGGGCCAAGGTCGCCGAGCGCTACAAGCAGGCCGAACAGGGAACCCTCGGCGTCTGAGCACGGGCGCCGTCGAGCGTTCGCGGGACACGGGCGCTGCTGCGCCGCCGCTCCCGGCCGCTTCGCTGCGGGCACGACGGCAAGAGCCGATGGCTCCCGTGAGCTTTGATGTCATGACCGACGCATCCTCGGGGAGGCGGCGTCGGCGGTGCATTTTGCGGTCGGCGATGCCGCTCCGGTAGGCACTCCTCAACCCTAGCGACGTAGTGTTGTCGGGTTGTTCCAGTGAGCCGGTTCATGAGTGATCTGCCGACCCGAAGCACGCGGCGATCTCCGCCCGAGGCCGAGCCGTCGACGCGCGGCGCCCAGCCGGACGACCTTCACGCCATGCCCCATGCCTTGGCGGAGATCGCGGCCCGCTTCGGGCACTTCCGGATCGACCTTGCCTCGGGACGCGTGACGTGGAGCGTCGGCGTCGCCAGCATCTTCGGCCGTCCGTTGCCGGCCGCGGGCGTTCTCGACCTCGACGAGCACCTCGCCTGTTATCATCCCCAAGATGCCGCCGTCACCCGGAACGCCCTCGCCGCAGCGAGGGCCGGCGGTTACGTCGACCGGCCCTACCGCAGCCAGGGGCGCGTCATCCGCCCCGACGGCACCCTTCGCCACGTCATCGCCCAAGGCATCGGGCGCGGCGACGGACGAGGCCGGCTGGCGACGACCTTCGGCATTCTTCTCGACGTCACCGAAACGGTCGAGGCCGACCGGGCCGCCCGCGCCAACGGCGACGTCCTGCGCACGACCTTCGAGGCGATGGACCAGGGTCTCATCATGGTCGACGGCGACCAGCGCCTTCGCGTGCACAACCGGCGCGCCCTGGATCTCGTCGGCATGCCCGATCATCTCACCCGACCGGGAACGCCCTTCTCCGACCTGCTCCGCCACCAGCAGGCGGCCGGCGAGTTCGATCAGCTGAACGAGGCGGAAAAGGCCGTCCTGCCCATCGGCTCGGCCGGCTGCGGCGCGGGGTGTTACGTGCGCCGGCGCCCGAACGGCACCGTGCTCGAAGTGCGGACGTCGCCGCTCGCCGACGGCGGCTTCGTGCGCACCTACACCGACATCAGCGACCGGCAGGCGAGGCAAGCCGCGCTTGAGGCAAGCGAGGAGCGATACCGGCTGCTGGCCGAGACCACCACCGACGTGGTGATCCTGTCGGATCTCGATTCGACCCGCCGCTACGTTTCCCCGGCCGCCAGAACGGTGCTCGGCTACGAACCGCAGGAGCTGATCGGCACCAGTCCGATCGCCTTCGTCCATCCCGACGAGGCGGACGCGCTCGCGGCCGTGCTCGACGACCTGGCGCAGGCGCGACGGGAAAAGGCCAGCGCCACCGTGCGCCACCGGCGCAAGGACGGCGCCTACGTTTGGGTGGAAATCTCCTACAGCCTCGTTCGCGAGGCCGGCAGCCGGACCGCGACCGGCTATGTCGCCGCCTTGCGCGACGTTTCCGACCGCAAGGCTGCCGAGGACGCGCTGCGCTTGAGCGAGCAGCGTCTCGCCTTTGCGCTGGAAAGCGGCGGCGACGGCATGTGGTCCTTTGATCTCGAGCGCGACCACGTCATGGTGTCGGACCGCTGGTGGTCCATCCTGGGCTATCACCAACACGAGGTCGCGCCGACCTTCGCCGGCTGGCATGCCCTCGCCCACCCCGACGACCGCGAGCGCATCGTGCAGGCGATGCGCGACCACTTCGAAGGGCGCAGCCCCGCAATCGAGGTCGAATATCGCCTGCGCGCCAAGAGCGGCGGCTACGTCTGGACACTGGCGCGGGGCCGGGTCGCCAACACCGGGCTGACGGGACGGCCGACGCTGCTCATCGGCACCCACATGGACATCACCCGGCGCAAGGAGGTCGAGCGGACCGCCGCCCATCTCGCCCTCCACGACGTGCTCACGAAGCTGCCCAACCGGGCCTTGTTCCAGGAGCGGCTGCGGCAGGAGATCGCCGCCGCCGAGCGCCACGGCGGCAGCTTCGCCGTGCTCGCCTGCGACCTCGACCGATTCAAGGCGGTCAACGATGCGCTGGGCCATGCCGCCGGCGACGACCTCCTGCGCGAGATCGCCGGACGGCTGCAAACCGTGATCCGCACGGAGGATCTCGTGGCACGGCTCGGCGGCGACGAATTCGCGGTCGTTCTCAGCCGCATTTCCGGACGCGAGGACGGCTTTCTGGCCGCCCGGCGCCTGATCGCGGCGGTGGAACAGCCGATCCGGATCCTCGGGCAGCAGGTCGACGTCGGCATCAGCATCGGGCTCGCCTTCGGCCTCGACGACGGCGGCACCGCCGACGAGCTGTGCCGGCGCTCCGACACGGCGCTGTATGCGGCCAAGGCCGGGGGGCGCAACACCTACCGGGCCTTCCAGACCAGCATGGACGCCGAACTGGCCGACAGGGCGCTGCTCGAAGGCGACCTCCACGACGCGGTCCGGGGCGACGGCTTCGTGCTGTGCTTCCAGCCCATCTTCGCGCTAAAAACGGGCGCCGTGACCGGCTTCGAGGCGCTGCTGCGCTGGAATCATCCCACGCGCGGGCCGATCTCGCCGGCCGAGTTCATCCCGTTGGCCGAGCAGATCGGGCTGATGGGCCGGCTCGGCGAATGGGCGCTGCGCGACGCCTGCCGCGAGGCGGCGGCTTGGCCGGGGGCCCTGCGGGTGAGCGTGAACATCTCGCCGGTGCAGCTGCAAAGGCCGGGGCTGGAGCAGTGCGTGATCTCAGCTTTGGCCTGCAGCGGCCTGGCGCCGTCCCGGCTCGTGCTGGAGATCACGGAAGAAGTGCTGGTGGAAGACGCCGAGGCGGTGTTCGCCTCGGTGTCGCGGCTGCGCGAGATAGGCGTCCGCTTCTCGCTCGACGACTTCGGCACCGGCTTTTCCAGCCTCAACCACCTCCGGCAGTTCTGTTTCGACGCGATCAAGCTCCACCACAGCGTCGTCCGCGACCTCGGTTCCGAGGCGGCGGCGGTGATGGTGCGGGCGATCATCGGCCTGCGCTCGCGCCCGGACTTCGAGATCATCGCGGAGGGCATCGAAACGCGCGGCGAGCTGACCCTCGTTCGCGGCCTGGGCTGCACGGGGGTGCAGGGCTTCCTGTTCAGCAAGCCGCTGCTGGCGCATCAGGCTGCCAAGCTGGTCGGCTTGCTGGAGCGACCGCAACGACCCGAAGCCGCGTGACAGGCGCCGGGAGCGCTCCGGTCCGATCGGATCGACAGGCCCGCGCCGAAGATCGTGCGTGCGATGATCGCGATCACAGGTGTTTGTCGGGCGCGATGGAGGCCGAAAAAGCCGTGCGGCTCGACCGAGCGCCCGAGCGTGGCCGGTCGTAGTCCGAAGCCTCGCGAGGGTGGAGCAGCGGCTATGCACCAGCGCGGCGAGCAGGAACGTGCCGCTTTACGTCTCATCGGCTCCGAAGCGGGACAGGTTGCGTTCGCGATCGGTGAAGCCGTCGCGACCCGCCCTCTCGTCACGGCAGGACCGAGCTGAGCCTCGATCGGTTCTTCGGAAAGCACCGCGGGAAACCAAGAGCGTCGACCGGCATTCGCTTCTGCAAGATACGAGGTTGCCCGAAGCAGCCGCTTCGAAAGGAAAACCGATGCCGACCGATTTGCCTCCCGACTACAAGCCCGCGCCGCCGGGAGACTCCACCGGACCAGCAGGGTCCAAGGGTCCCGGTGGCGGCGATGGAGGCGGCATGCCGGGCACCCCCGGAGGACCCGGCCAGCCGGGCGAGGACGTCGTGGGCGGGCCCGCAGGTGGCAAGGTGCCGTCTCCCGGGCCGGATATCGCTCCCGGAGGCTTCGGCGGTGATGTTGCCAATCCGACCGGGATCCCCGGCGGCTTGCCCGTTTTCTGATCCCTGATCCAGCAATGAGCCGCCGGCTTCGGCGGGCGCCGAGGTGGAACGTCGACGTTTGGCAAAGGGACACCAAGCAAGGGAATGTTGACGGCGGGGACGTCACCAAGGCGTGTTCAAGACCTTGCAGGCCGATCGCGACGCAGCCGCCGAGACCCGCTATGAATTCCGGACCCATCCGGGAAGCAACCCGTCCGCCTCGGCCGGCCGGTTGCCAGCAGGAATGACGCTCAAGGGAGAGCCGTTGATGGCACCACGCAACAGCTTGGCTTCGTCCGCATTCGAGCGTGTGCCCTCCCCGCTGCTTCGTCGCGTGCTCGCTCCCCTGCTGTTCGGCGTGGTCCTCGGCACCGGAACCGCCGGTGCCGCCTCCGAGTCGGCAGCCACCGAACCCGCGGCGGGCGACAAGCCGGCGCACCACCGGATCGGCATCATCGGCGCCGGCAAGGTCGGCGGCACGCTGGGCCTGCTCTGGGCCAAAGCCGGCAACGACGTGCTCTTCGCATCGCGCCATCCCGACGAGCTGAAAGAGCTGGCAAGCAAGGCGGGGGCCCATGCCACCGTCGGGACACCGGCCGAGGCGGCGACCTTCGGCGATGTCGTCGTGATCGCCGTACCCTACACCGCCTTTCCGGCCGTCGCCGAGGCCAACGCCGGCGCCTTGAAGGGCAAGGTCGTCCTTGACGCTTCCAACGCGATCGAGAAACGGGACGGCGCCATCGCCGGCGAGGTCCGCAAGGTCGGTATCGGCACCTATTCCGCCAAGCTCCTCCCCGGCGCCCTCCTCGTGCGCGGTTTCAACGCCATCAACTACAAGAACATGGAAGGGGACAGCTTCCGCGCCGGCGAGCCCGTCGCCATTCCATTGGCGAGCGACGATGCCCAGGCGATCGCGGTCGGCTCCGACCTCGTGCGGCAGGCCGGCTTCGTGCCGGTGGTGGTGCCGCTCGGCAAGGCCGATGACTTCGGCCCCGGCCGCCCACTCGGCGTGGGCGCGTTCACGGCGGCGCAATGGAAGCAAAAGCTCGGCCTCGACAAGTGAGTCGGCCGGCAGGGGCGAGCAAGGCGGCGGCGCTTCCAAGCGCACCCGCCGGCGACGGCGCGGCCGATCGCGAAGGCGCCGATCCGGTGAGCGAAACGCCGACCGCTTCGCCTGAAGGCAAGGCGCTCGAAGGTGCGGCACCCGACGGGGAGGCACCCGCAAAAGCCATACCCGAAGAGAGAGTGCCGGACGAAGGAGTGCCCAAGGAGGCAGCGTCCGAGCGCTTTGTCGGCGGCCGCCTGCTGGGCAGCCTGCTGGCCGTGCGCCGGAGCGAGGTCGCGGCGCTGGCCTACGCCTGGCTGTACATCTTCTCCGTCCTGATGTCGTACTACATCATGCGCCCGATCCGCGACGAGATGGGCGTCGCCGGCGGCGTGCGGTATCTTCCCTGGCTGTTCACCGGCACCCTGGTGGCGATGATCGCGCTCAACGTGCCCTTCGCTGCCCTGGTGCGGGCGCTGCCCAGGGTGAGCTTCATCGCGGTGACCTACCGCTTCTTCGCCGCCAACATCCTCGCCTTCGCGCTGGCCCTGTGGCTCGCCGGCCCGACGCAGACCGTGTGGGTCGGTCGCGCCTTCTTCATCTGGATCTCCGTCTTCAACCTGTTCGTCGTCTCGGTGTTCTGGGCGATGATCGTGGACACCTTCGATTCCGAGCAGGGCCGGCGGCTGTTCGGCTTCATCGCGGCGGGGGCGACGCTGGGCGCCCTGGTCGGCTCGGCGGTGGTGGTCGGGCTGGCCGGTCACGTCCCGCAGACCGCCCTGCTGGTCGCCGCGGCGGTGCTTCTCGAAGTCGCCGTGATCGGGGTCAGGCGGCTGTCGGCGCAGTCCGCGACCATGCCGCGCGCCGATCGAGCTGGCACCGATCGGGCCGGCGCCGCCGACGAGCGGGTCGGCGGCAGCGTGTGGGCCGGCTTCCGGCAAACCTTCGCCTCGCCCTACCTGCTCAACACGGCGCTGTTCCTGCTGCTGTTCTCCGTCACCTCGACGCTCCTGTACTTCGAGGTGACCGGCGCGGCGGCCGCGACCTACCGCGACAGGGCCGCGCGAACCGAGTTCTTCGCGCAGATCGACCTTGCCGTGAACGTGCTGACGCTGGTCCTGCAGGTCTTCGCGACGGGGCCGATCCTGCGGCGCGCCGGGGTGATGCTGACGCTGGCCCTGCTGCCGGCCGCCAGCGTGGTCGGCTTCGGCGTCGTCGCCCTGCTGCCGTCGGTGGCGGCGATCGTCGCCTTTCAGGTCCTGCGCCGCGCCGGCAACTTCGCCATCGCCCGGCCCACCCGCGAAATCCTCTACACCGTCGTCCCGCGCGAGGACCGGTACAAGGCGAAGAGCTTCATCGACACGGTGGTGTACCGACTCGGCGATCAGCTCGGCGCCTGGTCGACCGAGTTCCTGCACGGCCACGGAGGACACGGGGGGATCGGCCACGGCGCGATCGCCCTCGCCGCCATCCCGCTCTCGCTCGCCTGGCTCGTCGGAAGCCTGTGGTTGGGCAAGCGACAGGAAACGCTGGCGCGTGCCCAACAAGCGCCGGCGGCCGCTCAGCCCAGCCCTTCGAAGTAGCGGACCAGCTCCGCCCGCTGCTTGCTGTCGGGCATCGGCCCACGCCCGGCGGCGAGATTATCGGCCATGTGGGCCGAGTTGTCCGTGCCGGGGATCACGGCCGTGATCGCGGGATTGCCGAGCAGGTATTTCAGGAACACCTGCCCCCAGGTCGCGGCGCCGATGTCGGCGGCGAGCGGCGGCAGCGGCTTGCCCTTGACCGTTCTGAACAGGGACGAGCGCCCGAAGGGCAGCGCGATCAGCACCGCCGTCCCGTTGTCGGCGGCCATCGGGATGATGCGGCGCTCGGTCTCGCGGTTGGCGATGGAGCAGTCGACCTCGATGAAGTCCGGCTTGTCCCTGGCGATCAGCTTCTCCATCGCGCCGTAGCCGTCCTTGAAGGTGGTGGTGGCGCCGATGTATCGGGTCCGCCCTTGCACCTTCAGTTCGCGGAAGAAGGCGAGGTCGGGATCGCCGTCGTTGACGTTGTGCAGCTGCAGAAGGTCGACCTTGTCGACGCCCAAGCGCTGAAGCGAGGTGGCGAACTCGGCCTGCGCCGCGCCGCCGCCGCGCGCTTCGAGCTTGGTGGCGATGAACAGCTTCGGACGCAGGGGCGTGCCGGTGGCGATGGCGCCGACAACCTCCTCGGCCGTGCCATAGGAGCTGGCCGTGTCGATCAGGCTGCCGCCGGCCTCGACCAGCGTCCCCACCACGCCGGCGAGCTGTCGGCGCTTGGCCGCATCCGCGCCGACGGCGAACACCTGCGACGTGCCCACGCCGACCACGGGCAGCGTTTCGCCCGGCCCGTGCGGAATGGCTCGCGCCAGGATCGGGTCCTGCGCGGCCAAGGCTGCCGGGCACAGCAAACCGGCGGTGGAGCAGGCGGCACCGGCGAGCACGACACGACGATCGACGGCGCTGATGGTGCGCAAGGGCGAAACTCGCATCGGCCAAACTCGCATTGGGGCGCGTCGATGACGGCGCCGGTTCGATAGCACGCACAATGGTTCTCGGCGCAATCGGATCCGCCGGGCGATTCAACGATGCCGGGGCTCGCGCGGCGAAGAAGCGCTCCGCCCTCCCCGCCACGTTCGATGACCGCAGGCCGCCAACGACCCGGCAGGAAGCGCTTGCCTGCCCGTTCGATTATCCATACATATGCGTACGTGTTCATATGTTTCGGTGAGAGTGCCTAACCTCGGTCAGAACGATATCATCGGGTTGACGGACGTGTTCCGCCTGCTCGGCGAGCCCAACCGCCTTCGCCTCGTGCTCGCCTGCATGGACGGGCAGCGCAGCGTCGGCGATCTGTGCGAAGAACTCGACCTGCCGCAAACCCTGGCCTCGCAGCATCTCAGGCTGCTGCGCGCCGGGCGCATCCTGCGGGCCGAGCGACAGGGACGGCACGTGCTCTACGCCATCGACGACGGGCATGTCCGCGCCGTTCTGGCCAACATGGTCGCGCACCTCACCGAACCGCATGACCACGACGATCCACCGGGCAGCCCAACCAAGGACGAAACAGATGGCAACGGATGATGTGAAATGCGCCTGCAGCGACTGCATGTGCATGGTATCGACGGACAAGTCCGTTCAGAAGGACGGCAAGGCCTATTGCTGCGAGGAATGCGCTTCCGGCCACGCCCATCAAGCCGGCTGCGGCCACAGCGGTTGCGACTGCCACGGCTGACGCATGATCGCCGGTCGTCGCCGGCAGGAGAGGCGACCGGCGAAGCTGCGGTGGTTGCCCGCCGGTCGCGAGCGGCCTGATATTAGGCATGTTCCTTCTGGTAGTCCTTGATGTCGGCGAAGCTGATGTCGGGCCAGCGCTCGGCCTCGTAGTTGAGGTCCCAGGCCGAGGGCGCCATGAAGACGGGCGAGCCGTCGAAATCCTCAGCCATCGACGAGCCATGCGCCCGCGCGAACTTCTCGATGTCCGCCTTGGTCCCGGTCATCCAGCGGCACAGGCTGAAGCGGCTCGTCTCGAAGGACGCGTCGAGCCCGTATTCCGCCTTGAGCCTGTCGAGCAGCACGTCGAGTTGCAGGCCGCCGACGACGCCGACCATCGCGCCCGAGCCATCGGCGGGGATGAACAACTGCACCACGCCCTCCTCGGCCATCTGGCCCAGCGCTTCGCGCAGCTTCTTCTGCTTCATCGCATCGCCGATCTTGACCCGGCGCAGGATTTCGGGGGCAAAGGACGGCACGCCACGGAACACCAGATCCTCGCCTTCCGTCAGCGTGTCGCCGATGCGCAGCATGCCGTGGTTGGGAATGCCCACGACATCGCCCGGCCAAGCCTCCTCGGCGAGCTGGCGATCCTGGGCGAAGAAGAACTGCGGCGCGTTCAGCGCCACCGTCTTGCCCGTGCGGACCAGCTTGACCTTCATTCCGCGCTGCAGCTTCCCCGAGCAGATCCGCATGAAGGCGATGCGGTCGCGGTGGTTCTTGTCCATGTTCGCCTGGATCTTGAACACGAAGCCGGTCATCTTGGCCTCGTGCGCGTCCACCGTGCGCGAGGCGGCGGCCAACCCCTGCGGCGCGGGCGCGAAGTCGGCGAGCGCGTCGATGAGGTCGCGGATGCCGAAGTTGCGCAGCGCCGAGCCGAAGAACACCGGCGTCAGGTGCCCTTCGAGGAAGGCCGTGCGGTCGAACGTCCGCAAGCCCTCGCTGGCCAGCTCGATCTGCTCCACCGTGTCGAGGAAGTCCTGCGGCTTCATCAGCCCCTCGATGTAGGGGTCGTCTGGGCCCGACACCGGCACGGCCTCGGCCTCGTGATCGAGGCGGCGAACCAGCTTGCGATGGAGGTCGTAGGTGCCCACGAAGCCGCGGCCCTGCCCCAGCGGCCAGGTCACGGGGGCGACGTCGAGGGCTAGCGTCTTCTCGATCTCGTCGAGGAGATCGAAGGGATCGCGCGTTTCGCGATCGCACTTGTTGATGAAGGTGACGATGGGGATGTCGCGCAGGCGGCAGACTTCGAACAGCTTGCGGGTTCGCGCCTCGATGCCGCGGGCGGCGTCGAGCACCATGATCGCCGAGTCCACCGCCGTCAGGGTGCGATAGGTGTCCTCCGAAAAGTCCTCGTGGCCCGGCGTATCCAGCAGGTTGTAGACGCGGTCGCCGTATTCGAAGGTCATCACGGAGGTGACGACGGAAATGCCGCGCTCCTTCTCGATGCACATCCAGTCCGAGCGGGTTTGCCGGCGGTTGGCCTTGGCACGCACCTCGCCGGCGAGCTGGATGGCGCCGCCAAACAGCAACAGCTTCTCGGTCAGCGTGGTCTTGCCGGCGTCGGGGTGCGAGATGATGGCGAAGGTGCGCCGCCGGGCGACGGGATCGGGCGCCGAGGGCCGGCTGGGCGCGTCGGGGAGCACGGAGGAGGTCATGACGCCGTGGTGGCGCGGGGCGCGGGGGATGTCAATGCGACGGGTCCGGGAGCACCGGCCGTGCACGTCAAGCGCGCCCACTGGCCGCGGTGGGACGCCGCAACCAAAGCGAAGCCTCCGGCTTAAGCTGCGCTGCCCAATCGACAGCTACCGCTCGGAGTTGATCCATGCCTCAGTTTGCTGCGACCATCAAACACCTCAAGGACGGCGTGAAGGGCTTCACGATCTCGGCAGCCGTCAAAAACATCGAAGGCTGGGAAGAAACGCTCGGCAAGGTCGAGGTGTCCGGCGCCAAGACGATCATCAAGGACCTGGAGAACCTGAAGAAGAACCTGCAGTCCAAGGAGATCAACGGCGAGCAGGTCAAATCCCTGCTGTTGAAGCTCGGCAAGGAGACGGTCACCATCGCCGGCAAGAGCGACGGCAAGGACGCCGAAAAGATCAAGGAATTGGGCGAGAGCCTGACCCACATGGCCGAAGAGGCCAAGTAGGCGCCTTTCGTTCGATGACGCCGATCCGCAGTCTCGCGGGTCGGCACCGCTCGGCTACCTGACCTGGTACACCGGCCTGACCTCGGGTGACAAAGGCTCCTGAAGGACACCGAAGTCGGTTTCCCGCTCGGTGAGTTGGCGGACGTGGCGCTTGGCATCGCGGCAGACGGCATAGTCGCGGGTGCCGGGATCGAGCCCGTAGCTGCGGCAGATCGCGTCATCCTGCGGGAACATCGCCAGATTCGATCCCAAGCTCGGTCCGTGGGAAGCGCAATCACTGTGAGCGATCCCGAGCAGGCAATCGCGCGGGTCGCAACCGCCGAGCAGCAGCGCAACGACGACCGCAGCCGCCGGGCGCATGTAGGCTGAACCGAGCGGCATCGGCGAACCTCCTGAATGAGCGCTGATCAATGAGCGCTGACGCCCCGCCCACGCACCGTCCTCGCGAGCAGCATCCGGAGCGAAGAGCGGCTACTTCGGGTGCTTGTCTTCCCACGCCTTCATCAGAGCGATCTCGCGCTGCTGATCGTCGACGATCGCCTGAGCCAGCGTTTTCAGCTCAGGGTCCCTGCCGTATTGCAGCTCGGTCTTCGCCATGTCCACGGCGGACTGGTGATGCGGCAGCATCAGGCGCACGAAATCGCGGTCGGTGTCACCCGTCGGCATCGATCGATGCATGCCCACCATCATGTCGTGCATGGCGCCGATGAAGGCCTTGTCGGCCGGATTCTGCGTCTCGTCCATCGCAGGCTTGGCCTGCTGCGCGGCGAGAGGATCGCGCGCGGCAAGCGCGAACAGGAACGCGACGGCGAAACGGCAACGCACTCTATGCTCTCCAAGCGGGCTGTATGCAGGCTGTCTCGCCGTGGGATAGCACGCGCGGGGCCGGAAACAAAAGGGCCGCGAGGGCGCCTCGGGGCGTGCGCGGGCACCAAGGCTCGCCGACGAAGGCCGGCAAATCAATATCCTGGCACCGCATCCTCACCACACGGCGGCGCCCCGCGTGTTCAAGGCGGTGGCGAGATGGTCGAGCGCCCGGCCGCGCAGCTTGTACAAGGTGGCGGGCGCCCATCCCTTGTCCCGGCACAGCGCGCGCACCGAGCGACGGCGCGCCGCCTGCAAGGCCCAAAGGCTGGTGACGAGCGCCACGCCCGGATCGAAGTCGCGCAGCTCGCGCAACCAGTCGAGGGCGCGATCCATCCGGTCGATGTCGCGTCCGCTGGGTCGGCGTAGCGACAGCTCGTTGCGCCGCGCCTCGCGCTCGCGCCGCTCCGCATCCGGCAGTTCGGCCTGGGCGAGCCGGTCGGCCCATTCGGCGCGATGCTGCGGCCAATGGTTTCCGGCGCCGCGCGGTCCCCTGACCCTTGGCAGGCGATCGAGCGTGCTCATCGCCTCGACGAGGCGCACCCCGACGTGCCCGGCCGTCCACAAGGCGGGCAAGTCCGCCCGGCCTGCGACCTCATTGTCGGTGAGCGCGTCATCAGGCATCGTCGTCGAGGATGTTGTCGATCAAGGCCGCGTCGGAGCCGGCGGCGAGGATCAGCGAACGGATCAGCCCGTCGCGGGACAAGCCGCGCTTGCCGGCGGCGGCATCGAGGCGTTCCCCCACGTCGAAGGGCAGGCGCAGTCCCGTGGCGTCGCGAAACGCGAGGCCGAAGCGTTGCGCTTGGCGGTGCACGTTGTTGGGCGTGGAGGCGATCGTCGGGTCGCCGGCGACGCGTTTGGCATCCCAGCCGCGGCCGACCAGGAAACCGAGGCGGGCGACGCGCGGAGCGGACCAGCGGGTGCGGGTGCCGCGCGGCACGTCGCCAAACGCGTTCCCGGAGCCATTCTGGGGTGGATGTGGCGAACTTTGTTGCTGCATCATGGATGAAGCTTCGGTAATCATACCTCTTCTGTCAACGGTGATCTTACCGTAGGTTGTGGAGATGCCAGATGGTTCTACCTTTATGTCCTTGAAAGATGTCCTGACCCGCATCGAAGGCCGGCTCGCGAATCTGCGCCTTTCCGCCCACGCCGCCTCAATGGCGGCGGGCAAGCCCGACGCCGTGCGCAACCTGCGCCGGGCGGTGCAGAACAACGACCGTCGCGGCATCACCACCGAAACGCTGGCCGCGCTGGCTCCGGTGCTGCAGACCACGGCCTCCTGGCTGCTGGAAGGCGTCGGCGAGGGCGGGCGGCGCTCCAGCAGCGTCCGCGTCATCGGCCGCATCGGCGCCGGCGCCGAGATCTTCCCCGAAGACGAGCAGGTTTTTCCGGAAGGCCTGCGCGAGATCGAGCTCGATATCCCGCTGCCGGCCGACATGGTCGCCTTCGAGGTGGAGGGCAACAGCATGTGGCCGCGCTACAATGCCGGCGACGTCGTGATCTGCCGAGATACCGAACACGATCCGGCCTCCATATCGGGGCGCGAGGCGGCGGTGCGCACGGCCGACGGCAAACGCTTCCTGAAGACCATCCGGCGCGGCACCAGCGCCTCGACCTTCGACCTTGAAAGCCATAACGCACCGCCGATCCGCGACGTGACGATCGCCTGGGCTTCACCCGTGGAGTTGATCCTGCCGGGAACACCGGCGAGAACGCCGCGAGGCTTTGTAAGGTAGATATACCTTTTTAAAGGTAGCTTAACCGAATAAGATTCAGCCCTCGACCGGAGGGCGTTGTGATGGGAAGCTTCGCGAACGAACAGAACCGTGCGGGCGGCTCGGGAACTCAGGCGGATGGTCCCGACGCGGTGGCCCGATGGGCCGCGTGCCGGATGGTGAAGGCGCGGGCGCGACGCTACGCGCTGCGCCCGGCGGCGCTGGAAGCGCTGCACCCCGGCCTTTCCATCGCAACGCCCAGCGCCCTGGTGGCGCTCGGCCAACACCTCGTCGCCCGCGAGCGGGAAACGCCGCGGCGCTGGTTCGGCTTCGGCGGCGAGGTCGGCCTGGTGAACGCCCAGGCGGCCCTGTTGCTCGGCCGCCTGCGACGACGGCAGGACCGCGGCGAGGGCGCGGTGCCGTTGGGATGATCGACGGGATCCGCTCGCCATCACCGCCGATCGGGGTACATGGTCCGCTGCCAGGAACCACGGTCAGGCCAAGGTGTTTTGCGACACCCGCCGAGCGCGCGTGGACAGGAAGTCGATGACCGCAGGCCTTCGCCCCCCGGATGAAACGCGTTTCCCGACCGGGATGCCCCTGGTCGAGCGCTTGTTCGCGACACGGCGCCATTCCCTCGATCTCGCCGCGCCCCTATCGGCGGAGGATCAGGTCGTGCAGGCCAACGACGACGCCAGCCCGACGAAGTGGCATCTCGCTCATGTCACCTGGTTCTTCGAAACCTTCCTGCTCAAGCCCTACCTGCCCGGCTACGAGCTGTTCGACAGCCGCTTCCCTTTTTGTTTCAATTCGTACTACGAGGCGGAAGGGGCGCGGCAGCCGCGCGGCTATCGCGGGCTGATGACGCGGCCGAGCCGTGACGAGGTGATGGCCTACCGGGCCCATGTCGACGCTGCCCTTGGCAAGCTCACCGCCGGCCCGCTCGAACCCTACCTCGCCGACTTGATCGCGATCGGCATCAACCACGAGCAGCAGCACCAGGAACTGCTGCTCACCGACATCCTGAGCCTGTTCGCCAGCCAGCCGTTGCGTCCGGCCTATGCGTCAGATCCCTCCACGCCGTCGCACGTCGCAGCGGCCGAGTTGACCTTCACCGACCATCCCGGCGGCATCCACGAGATCGGCCATGGCGGACGCCTGACCGGGCAGGACGCGGCCGAAGGCTTCAGCTTCGACAACGAGGGCCCGCGCCACCGCGCCCTGCTCCAGCCCTTCGCCCTCGCCGACCGCCTCGTCACTACCGGCGAATGGCTGGACTTCATCGCCGACGGCGGTTACCGCGACGCCTCGCTGTGGCTCGCCGACGGCTGGGCGACGGTGAAGGCGCAGGGCTGGGACGCGCCGCTTTATTGGGAAAACCGCGACGGCGCGTGGGCCGGCATGGGCCTTTACGGCCGTCAGCCGCTGGACCTCGCAGCCCCCGTCGCCCACGTCAGCTTCTTCGAAGCCGATGCCTACGCCCGCTGGGCCGGCCACCGTCTGCCGACCGAGTTCGAATGGGAGCACGCGGCCGGCGCCGCGGCACCGGCGAAGACGCGGCAGCCCGGACGACTCACCCCCGCGCGCCCGGACGACGACGACCGGCAGTTCTTCGGGCAGGTCTGGCAATGGACCGCCAGCGCCTACCTCCCCTATCCCGGCTACAGGGCGGCGCCCGGGGCGCTTGGCGAGTACAACGGCAAGTTCATGTGCTCGCAGCACGTGCTCAGGGGATCCTCCTGCGCCACGCCGTCCGGGCACGAGCGGGCGACCTATCGCAACTTCTTCTATCCCCACCAGCGCTGGCAGTTTACCGGGCTGCGCTTGGCGGCCGACCGATGACGCACGATGTGCCGGCGGCGAGCAATGCGCCGCGCAAGGCGGAGGAACCGCACGCGGGGGACGGCTTCGCCGCCGCCGCGCTGCACGGTCTCGCCCAGCCGCGCAAGACGCTGCCCTGCCGATACATCTACGACCAGCGCGGCAGCTCGCTTTTCGAACGCATCACGGCGCTCCCGGAATATTACCCCACCCGGACCGAGATCGGCATCCTGGAGGGCTGCGCCGGCGCCATCGTCGCCGCCACGCAAGCCGGCTCGGTGTTGATCGAGTTCGGCTCGGGATCGAGCCGCAAGACCGAGATCCTGCTGCGCGCCCTCGACAAGCTTGCCGCCTACGTGCCGGTGGATGTGTCGGCGAGCGCACTGGAAGACGCCCGCATCCGGCTGTGCGAGCGCTTCCCCGACCTGCGCATTCATCCCCTGGTTGGCGATTTCGGCTCCGCCCTGGTCCTGCCCGACGATCTCGCCGAGCGCCCGCGCCTCGGCTTCTTTCCCGGTTCCACGATCGGCAACTTCGCGCCCGAAGAGGCGGTGGCGCTGCTGCGACGCATGGCCGAGGTGCTCGGGCCGGTCGGACGTCTGGTGATCGGCGTCGACCTGCGCAAGGGCGAGGACATCCTGCTGCCGGCCTACGACGACGCGGCCGGCATCACCGCCGCCTTCAACAAGAACCTGCTGGTACGCGCCAACCGCGAACTCGACGCCGATTTCGATCTCGACGGCTTCGCTCATCGGGCGATCTTCAACGCGGACGAGGGCCGGGTCGAGATGCACCTCGTCAGCCGTCGCGCGCAGAGCGTTTCGCTGCTCGGTACCCGCTTCGCCTTCGCCGCCGGCGAAACCATCCACACCGAGAACTCGCACAAGTACACCGTGGACGGCTTCCAAGTGCTCGCCCGCGAGGCGGGATGGACGCCGCTCAGGGTGTGGCTGGACGAGGGTGGCCTGTTCAGCGTGCACGAACTGACGATCCGATGACGCCGGTCGGGATGCCGTCGCCCGAACTGCAGGCGAAGTGGCACCTGAAAGTCGGCAAAGAAGGGGATGGGTCCTGTTGCGCCGCGCTGCGCATCTCGTGAGAGCTCTTGGCGAACAGGCCGAACCTCGGCGGAGCGGGCGCGGCGGCAACGCCGTAACTCCACCGGCGACGACGCCCGCAGCCAAGATCCGGCCAAATCCGCAGCGATCGTGTTATTGCGGCCACGCGCCCCACCGCCGTCCCTTTCCGGCCGAACGGATGGTTGCCGGCGAGCGCACCAGTTGCTTCAAGCGGGCACTGCCGAAAGGCGTGGGAGCGGGCCTGCAAGCATGGTGTGGCAACAGACATACAACCCGCTCGGCAGCGCGATCCTGTCGACGCTGGTCGCCGCCGTGCCCATCGTGGTGCTGCTCGGCCTCATCGCCGCCGGCAAGGTCCAGGCCTACGTCGCCGCCATCGCCGCGTTGCTCTCGGCCCTGCTCGTCGTCACGCTGATCTTCGGCATGCCGGTCGACAAGGCGTTGAAGGCGACCGGGCTCGGCGTGATGACCGGACTGTTTCCCATCGGCTGGATCATTCTCAACGTCATCTTCCTGTATCAGCTGACGGTGGACAACGGCTCCTTCAAGGTGCTGCAGGAGTCCATCGCCGGCATCACACCCGACCGCCGGCTTCAGGTGCTGCTGGTCGCCTTCGCCTTCGGAGCCTTCTTCGAGGGCGCGGCCGGCTTCGGCACGCCGGTCGCCGTCACCGGTGCCATCCTGATCGGCCTCGGCTTTTCCCCGCTCGCCGCCTCCGGCCTGTCGCTCATCGCCAACACCGCCCCCGTCGCCTACGGCGCACTTGGCACGCCCATCGTGGTGCTCGGCCGCACAACCGGCATCAGCGAGATCACGCTGGGCGCGATGGTCGGCCGCCAGCTGCCCTTCTTCTCGCTGCTGGTGCCGTTCTGGGTCATCTACGCCTTCGTCGGCTTTCGTCCGATGATGCAGATCTGGCCGGCTATCCTCATCACCGGCGTCGCGTTCGCCGTGTCGCAGTTCTTCGTGTCGAACTACAACGGGCCCTGGCTCGTCGACGTGGTCGCCGCCCTGGTCTCGATGGGCTCGCTCTACCTGTTCCTCAAGGTGTGGCAGCCCCGCGAGATCTGGACCAGCGCCGCGCTCAACTTCCGCCACAACGACACCAGCGCCTCGACGATGGAGCCGCGAAGCGGCACCGCGCCGGGCCGCGAAGTCCCATCCGAGGCCGAGATCCTCAACGTCGTGCCGCGCGGAAACATCACCGTGGCCCAGGCCTGGCTGCCTTGGGTGATCCTGTGCGCGACCGTCTTCGTGTGGGGCACGGACAGCTTCAAGAAGCTGGTCGACGCCCTGTGGTCGCCGTCCTACGTCGTGCCCGGCCTCGACAAGCTGATCCAGAAGATGCCCCCGGCCGTGCCCAAGCCGGCGTTGGAGGCGGCGGCCTACAAGTTCAACTTCCTCACCATGACCGGCACCGGCATCCTGGTGGCGGCGATCATCGCCGGACTGGTGATCGGCTACAATCCGCTGCAGCTCGCCCGCACCTACCTTCGCACCCTCCGGCTCACGGCGAAGTCGCTCATCACCATCGCCGCCATGCTGGCGCTGGGCACGCTGACCCGCTATTCCGGCCTCGACGCGACGCTGGGCCTGGCCTTCGCCCAGACCGGCGTCGTCTACCCCTTCTTCGCCGCCCTGCTCGGCTGGCTCGGCGTGGCGCTGACCGGGTCGGACACGGCCTCCAACGTGCTCTTCGGCGGCCTGCAGACCGTTACCGCCGCGCAGCTCGGCCTGTCGCCGATCCTGATGGCCGCCTCGAATTCGAGCGGCGGCGTGATGGGCAAGATGATCGACGCCCAGTCGATCGTGGTCGCCTCCACCGCCACCAACTGGTTCGGCCACGAGGGCACCATCCTGCGCTTCGTGTTCAAGCACTCGATCGCGTTGGCCTGCCTTGTCGGCGGACTGGTGATGCTGCAGGCCTATGTGCCGCCGTTCACCAGCCTGGTGCTGTTGAAGTAGCCGGCGCCGCTGCGACAACCGGCGTCAGGCGTGGGCGGGATCGATCCGCGCCTGACGCTGGTTGGGCTCGGCGACTGGGCGGAGGGCGTCCCCATGGACCCCGCGCCCGACCCGCGCGGAGGATCGGACCATGGCGGGCGAGAGCGGCACGGAGCGGGCCTTCCGCTGGGCTTTCGAGGACCGCACGACCGGCAAGATCGTGATCGGGCAGATGCCCAACCTCGCCCTCACCGTGTTCGCCTGCGCGGTCGCCGCCGACCTGCTGCTGCGGCCAAGTGGCCCGGCCGGCGTCGCCCTGCGGGTCGTCAAAGTCGCGAGCCTGTCGGCGTGGGCGCTCGACGAGGTGGCGCGCGGCGTCAATCCGTGGCGCCGCGCCTTGGGCGCCGCCGCCCTGCTCGCCGTGCCGGTGGTGGCGCTACGCTGAAGCCACAGTGTCGGGCCGAAAAGTGCGAGGCGGTTTGCGGTCCGATGCTTTGGGCTATGAGGTCCGATTCGGAAACTGCTGCGAAATCCATCGGTCCGCTGCTCGACTGCCACGTAGGGACGCGCATCGGTATCGCCGCAATCGCCGGCAGTTGACCGAGGATCGTCGGCGCGCGGATGACCCGGCCGGATCGGCGGGGCGGGCTACAGCGCTGCCTGAGACTTCGCCGCACCGTCCGGCTTCCGGATCGAGGACGTCCGGTCGCCGGTGTCGGCCACCGCCGGGTTGGGCGCCCTGGTCTTGGCCAGCGTCGTCCTGCCGCGGGCCGGGTCCTTTCCGGCTTCCTTGACCGCGAGGATCTTGGCGGCGTCCTTTTTCGCCGCGACCTTGACCACCGGCGACACCTTCTTGGACGGGTCCACCAGCCAGTCGGTCGGGCCGGTGGCAAGCGCCTCGGGGCGGCTCACTTCGCTGAGCTGGGCGTGGCGGAACTCGGGGTTCTGCCCGCCGTCGGCGTAGATGGTCCGAACCGCCGGCGTCGTCTCGCTGAGCTTGGCGATCCTGGCATCGTCTTCGGCCACCCTGGCGGCGACTTCGGTCTCGATGCCATCGTGCTGCAGCGCCGGGCACGGGCCGGAGGGGTCGAGGTTGCGCGCGGTGGTGTTGAACACGTAATGCCGGCCGCACACGCCCACCGTCACGTCCTGCTTCGAAACTTCGAAGTTGTCCGCGCCCTCCTTGAGCTGGCGCCAGAAGCCGATGTTCGAGTCGTTGCGGTATTTGGCGATGTTTTCGGGGGTCATGTGGAAAGGGTAGGACTGCATCTGGATCGACTGCTGGCCGCCGTTGAAGGCTTCGCGGGCGACGGCGTAGATCTGATCGATCTGCCCGTCGGTCATCGAGAAGCAGCCGGCCGACGAGCAGGCCCCGTGCACGAAGATGGAGCCGCCCGAGGCACCCTGCGCCCGGTCATAGGCGTTGGGGTAGCCGACGTTGAAGCTGAGGTAATATTGCGAGTTCGGATTCATCTGCCCGGGCGTGATCCGGTAAAAGCCTTCGGGCACCTGACGGTCGCCTTCGCGCATCTTGGGGCCGAGCTGACCCGACCAGCGACACATCGGGAAGGTCTTGAAATGGATGTAACGCCCGTCCGAGCGCATCTTCCAGATCTCGAATTCGGCTTCCTTCTTGTAGGTGCGGATCAGCACGGCGGAGGTCTGGCCGACGCCCTTCTTCTCCATCAGCGCCACCAGATCGGGCGCCAGCGGGTGCGACGCGCGCGCCGAGCCGGAAATGCCACCGTACCCGCCGCCCGACGCCATTTCATCGCAACCGGCGAGGCACGCCGACGCCGACGCCACCAGGGCTAGGCCGGCGAGGCGGGTGAGGAGACGGTTGGAACGCATACGGGCCAACTCTGCTGGGGACGCCGCGCGCGCCCATCACGAACGGCTTAGCCACACGATAAGGCAGCCGCAAGGCGAGCAGCCTAGGGCGCGGGCGTAAACGAAGGCTGAAGATCGCCGGCCGGCGCTTTTCAGCGAATCTGTGACGGGAATGGCGCGGATGCCGTTCCAATTGCGCGATGCGTGACGTCGGCCAGGTCGGCCATCATCTCACCACATCGAACCGGATCCGAGCATCGCCCGGCAAGAGGCGCCCGCGCGTCAGATCTTGCGACCCATCGCCAGGAACTTCTCCGTCCGCGCCGCCCGGATCGCGTCGCGATCCATCGCGGACAGCTCGCCCAGCGCCGCCTCGATCGCGTCGCCGACCGCCCGGGTGACGAGGGCATGGTCGCGGTGGGCGCCGCCCGGCGGCTCGGCCACGATCGCGTCGATGATGCCGAAGCGCAGGAGGTCCTGGGCGGTGATCTTCATGTTGGTGGCGGCGTCCTCCGCCCGCGCCGCTTCGCGCCACAGGATGGAGGAGGCCCCCTCGGGCGAGATCACGGAATAGATCGCGTGCTCCAGCATCAGCACGCGGTTGCAGCTGGCGATGGCGATGGCGCCGCCCGATCCGCCCTCGCCCACGATGGTGGCGACGTTGGGCACGCCGAGCCCGAGGCAGACGTCGATGGAATGGGCGATGGCTTCGGCCTGCCCGCGCTCCTCCGCGTCGATGCCAGGAAAGGCGCCGGCCGTGTCGACGAGCGAGATCACCGGCACGGCGAAGCGGTCGGCGAGCTGCATCAGGCGCGCCGCCTTGCGATAGCCTTCGGGCCGGGCCATGCCGAAGTTGTGGCGCAGCCGGCTTTCCGTGTCCGAGCCCTTTTCCTGCCCGATCACGCAGACCGAGCGGCCGCGGAACCGGCCGAAGCCGCCCACGATCGCCTGATCCTCACCGAACACCCGGTCGCCGGCGAGCGGGGTGAAATCGGTGACGAGGTGCCGGAGGTAGTCGGAAAGATGCGGGCGCTGGGGATGGCGCGCCACCTGTGTCTTCTGCCAGGGCGTCAGCGCGGCGTAGATGTCGGCCAGGGTCTTGGCCGCCTTGGCTTCGAGCCGCAGCGTTTCCTCGCCGATCGCGTGCCCCTCGCCGTCGAGGTTGAGCGCCTTCAGCTCGTCCACCTTGGCATCGAGTTCGGCGACCGGCTTTTCGAAATCGAGGTAGTTGCGCATTCGTCCGAAAAACCGCCAGGATACGCTCAACACGGCCGCGGAAGGGGTCGCCGAGCGGCGGCGGTTCCCTGCAGCTTTCACCCCCTCATGTCAACGCCGCCCGGCCGGGCAGCGGCGCGCGGCCGAGGCTTACGAGCCGGCGGCGGAGAAGATCAGCACGCGCAGGCCGGCCGCCTCGCCCGAGCCGGGCATCTTGCCGGTCACCACAGATTTGCCGGCGCTCGCCGCGTCCATGCCGCAGAAGGCGACCACGGCACTGGCCTGCGGCTTGCGCACGGCGACGGTGGCGGGCGGGTTGTCGAGCCATCGGGCCGGACCGTCGTTGGCCAGCGTGATGTCGTCGACTTCGGCGAGGGCGTCCTTGCCCTTCAGCAGCGCACGGGCGGCGGCCATGATCGCCGGGGTGAGGCAGACCTGGTCCTTGAGGGCGTTGAAGCCGACGAGGTTGGCCGCGTCGACCCGGTAGCTCGCCTTGACGGGTGCGAAGGAGACCGCCACGAGTGTGGCGGCGGCTGGGTCGAGGATCTGCGTCCAGCCGTGGACGACGCGCAGGCTCCAGTCGGCGATCACCGGCGTGTCGGGCTGCGCGGGATCGCGCGGGGTGACGAGGCCGAGGTCGGCCAGCTTCGACAAGACGTCCGGCTTGGCGGCGGCGATGGCCTTGTCCTGCGCTTCGCCGAAAGGAATCAGGGGGAGGCCGGCCGCCTTGATCTCGGCCAGCCGATCGATCCCCAGGGCGAAGGCGAGCACGCCCGGCGTTGTCGGCACCGGCTGATCGCTGGATTTGACGACGAGGCCGACCGGGTTCTCGGCAACGGCCGAGGGCAGGTTGTAGACGGTGTTGCCCTCGCTGCTGACCTCGAGATCGGGCAGCGCCACGCTGGCGGCCAACGACAGCTTGGCCGATCCCTTGTTGCGCAGGCGGTAGTTGTAGACGACGCGGTCGACCGCGACATCCACCGCCATCGATTCCACCGCGAGGTTGTTGTCGGATGCGATCGCCATCGAGCCCACGGTGAGGGGGGCCGGCGTGGGAGCCTCCTCGTCCTCGTCGGTCTGCCCGGCCGCCGGGGCCGCTCGAAGCGGAACCGCGAGCGACAGGCTCGCGGCGATCGCGACGGCGATGAACAGGCAGCGCAGCGGATTGACCATGGATCGGATCTCGCGAGGTACGGCCGGGCACCTTGCTGTCGCCGGCCGCGGGTTCGACCTTCTACAGCGGGACGGGGCGGCGCGGAACAGACGTGACGCGCTGGAAGGCTCGGCGGGGCTGTCAAATGGATGTAGAACCCGGGAACGGCTGGCGTCGCGGCTTCGGGCGAGCTACCCTCAAGTACCTCGCTCGGGAGCCTGTTGCATGACCGACCTTGCCTCGGCGGCCCCCGCCCGGTCCGCGCCCCTGCCGCGCGCAGCCGGCCGGCGCGTGCTTCTCCTCGTCCTGCTGGTCGCCGGTGGCCTCGGCGGCCTCGCCGTCGGCGCGGCAAGCTCCCCCGTGGCAGTGCCGGAGCCGCATCTCGTCCTGCTGCTGCGCTTCATGGCCGGTCTCAAGGCGTCGGCGGTGCTCGGCGCGGCCGTTCTCGCCTTGTGGCGGCTGCGCCGTCCCACCGAGGCGTCGTCCGCGCGCGGCTACGGCGCCGGCCTCGCCCTGATGGCGGCGG
>CAXTMA010000032.1:0-15043 GCA_964245015.1 uncultured Beijerinckiaceae bacterium
CCCATGGCTCATCGAATCAGCCCTCCAAGCCAGCCGAAAGGGGGTGGGTCATTACATCGACGTCCAATCCGCGCGTGCAGGATACTTCAAAACGGCAGACTGACACTGATTGGGCATGTTTTGAGATGAAGCCAGCGAAATCGACGACTTGTCCTGATTCGTCGTTTTCGGTAAGTGGTGGAGATGACTTGCTGATCGCCCGTTCTGCCAACGTAGTGTTAGATGCCTCTCATGCATCGCTGATCAAGGATCGAGGCTGGCATGGCGGATTTCATCATCGAGCGTTATGCTTATGATGCGTTGAACGCTCGCGCGTCCATGCAGGAGGGACAGAGTGAAGCGCACCGCCAGCTTGCCCGCAAGATCCTCTTCGACATCGAACTGTACTTCGCTGACAACATGCAAGATGTTTGTTCCGCCCGCGATCGGCTCGTTTCGCGAACGGATGTCGAAGGGCGCAGCATGCTTGCATACATCACCGAAATCATAGCTTCGCACGAGGATGCCAATCGCGTCGCCAAAGAGGCAATCAAAAAAGCAGGCGAAGGTTTGTGACAGGGGGAAGATCCCATTTGAGGGCCCTCCATCAAATCCCGCGCAGCAAATTGCGTGTCGGAGGTGGCAGGATAGGTCAAAGTCGGGGTGCGTTCATCAAGCTTTCAGCAACTGAGAACTTGACCCGAAAGCCTGATTCCGCGCGAGTCGCCTGACGCCGAACCGGATGGCAGCAAGGGTGACGAACGACTGCACGGTGGTGGCGAGTGACTCGTAATCCTTGGCGAACCGCCGGTTGCGGCCGAACCAGGAAAAAAGGTGCGCTCCATCACCCAGCGTCGCTCGATCACCTCGAGACTCGGCGTGCGGGTTGCGCCGCACGACTTCCAGGAGGAGCGGGTGATTGGCGGCCGCCGCCGCGTAGGTCTGCCCGGGGTCGGTGCCGCCGTAGGCGAACACGCATTGCAGTCAGGGAAAGCGCTGGCGAACCTTGCCCAGCAGCAGGGCGCCCTCGTCGCGGTCCTGCACGACGACGGAATGCACCACCAAGCGGATCGGCAGGCCCAGCGTGTCGACCAGGGCGTGGATCTTGCGGCCCTTCACCCGCTTGCCCGACTCATAGCCCATGGCGTTGGCCGGGAGCGGCAGCGTAAGCGAAATTTTCAGGCCACGGCTTTGATGTCTGGGATCGCCGGATAGGCCCAGGGCAGCAGGGAGGCGGCGATTGGGATGGCCGTGGGCGATACGGGCGATCACGTCGGCGAGGTCGGCCTGCGGCTCGGCACCGGCGAGCCTGCAGCTCTCGATCAGCTAAGCAGGTTTCGCAAAAGTGCCCCGCGGTTTTGCGATCAAAACCTGCGGCCCATCAAGGAGCTAAGCGGGTGAAGCGTTGGCCTGCCAACGCGAACCTGCTTAGGCAACCACCGCCCAGTGCCGTCCGCCGCCGTCCGAACCGGCAAACAACGCGTTCTTGCGGGTGAGTGCCGGCGAATGGATCGCGCGCTCCACGACGTCGGTGTCGAGCTCGACCCGGCCGTCGTCAAGACACAGGCTCAGCCCCGCCCAGCGGCTCAGCGCGTGGCGGATCGCCTCGGCGAGCCGGCTTTTGCCGCTGACCAGCGCCAGCTTTTCCCGCATCCGGGCTCCAGCACAAGGCTGGCTGCACCGCGCCGCCTTTGGCCAACGCCTCGTAGGCTGCGGTGCCGTCGACCTGCAGCACGCCCGCGAAGCCGGAAAGATGGGCGAGGGGCTGCCTGGCCGTGCGGTCGGGCGCGTAGACGTAGGCGACACCGGGCGGGCCGCCCCTGCCCCTGGGCCGCTCCTGGGCCGGTCGTCGCGGGCGTAAGTCCAGAACTGGCCAGTCCTGGTGCGCCCGGGATCGAGCACCAGCGCCGCGGTCTCGTCGGCGAACGATTTGCCCGACGCTTTCAGCCGCTCCAGCAGCCGCTCGCGGACGGGGCGGAGCAGGACGGCGGCGCAGCCGACCCAGTCGGCCAACGTTGAGCGCTCAAGGCTGATGCCCTGGCGGGCGAACACCTGCACTTGGCGGTAAAGCGGCAGGCGGTCGGCATATTTGGCGACCAGCACCTGGGCCCAGCACTTGGGCAACCAGCACCTGGGCAACCAGCACCTGGGCAACCAGCGCGTCGGTGGGCAGACCGCCTTCGATCAACCGTGCCGGCGCCGGGGCCTGCACCATCGCGCCCTCGCCCAAGCGGCAGACGGTGCGCGGCCGACGGATCACCACCACCCGGAGTTGCGCCGGCACCACGTCAAGACGCTCGGACACGTCCCCGCCGACCCGTGCAGGGTGCCCGCGCAGCACGGGCAGGCGGTGCTCGCAACGTCGACCACGCGCTCGACCCGCGACAGGTGGGCGGGCAACGCGCCGCGGTTGGTGCGCCGCTTGGCGACCCGGGCCACCTTTCGGGCTGGCTTGGCCTCGGCAATGGCAAGGGCTGCGGCCCCGTCCTGCTCCTCCAGCGCAAAGAGGAGTTGCTCGTCCGGTGGGCTCTCGGCGCAGCGGCTGAAGCGGTGGCGCCCCATCGCCCTGATGATCTCGCGCAGCCGCTCGTTTTCGGCGCGCTCGTGGCGGCGCCGCCGCGACGGAGATCCTCGATGTAGGAGCCGCAGTCCCGCATGCGGTGCCGGCCCGCAATGGAAGGGATTCATGCCGCAGCCGATACGATCCGCACCGAGCACCTCGCCGATGAGCGAGGCCGCCACGAACGACATGGCGGCTGGATCGGTCGTCTCGCGGAACCGATCGTCGAGCGTCAGCCGGGCGTCGGCGACCTTGCGTTCGGTGACCTCGACGAAAAGGATGGCAAGGCGATCGCCCTCCAGGACAAAGGCACGCCCCTCGCAGCAGCGGTCGAGTGCTCCGACCCGGCGCGTGATCGTTGCCGGTCGACCCGTGTCGACGACGGCGGCTACTTCACGGCTCCGGATCACGTCGCGAGCGGAGCGCCTCCATCCCGTATGACTCTGGCCTCTTCGTTGCGCCGGCCCGCGAAGTTCAAAGTTTAGAATAATTCGCAAACATAGGGTTTGCTTCGACAGGGGACCGGCTCTAGTCAGCTGGAGGCGTCAACACGGACCTTGCAAGGCCAGCCTCGTGACAGCCGACATCCTTCCCCTGCCACGCCGCTCGCTGGGCGGTTGGCCCCGCGTCCTCGCGGTGGCCGGCCCCGGCCTCGTGGTCATGTTGACCGACACCGACGCCGGCTCGGTGGTGACGGCGGCGCAGAGTGGCGCGCAGTGGGGCTACAGGCTGCTCGCCTTCCAGCTCGTGCTGGTTCCGGTGCTCTACATCGTGCAGGAGCTGACCGTCCGTCTCGGGATCGTCACGGGCGAGGGCCACGCCGCCCTGATCGCCCGGCAGTTCGGCCGCGGCTGGGCTTGGCTGTCGGTGGCGACGCTGATCGTCGCCTGCGTCGGCGCGCTGCTGACGGAGTTCGCCGGCCTCGCCGGCATCGGCACCATGGTCGGCATCCCGACGCCCGTCACCATGGCCGTTGCCGTGACCACGCTGGTCCTCGTCGCCGTGACCGGTTCCTACCGGAGCGTCGAACGCATCGCCCTCGCCGTCGGACTGTTCGAGCTGGCCTTCCTCCTGGTGGCGTTCATCGCCCACCAGACACCAGCCGAACTCGCGCGCGACACTCTCGCCATTCCGGTCGCCGATCCGAAATACCTGCTTCTCGTGTCGGCCAACATCGGCGCGGTGATCATGCCCTGGATGGTCTTCTACCAGCAGTCGGCGGTGATCGAGAAAGGCTTGACGCGGGCCGACCTGCCCGCCGCGCGGCTCGATACCGCGGTGGGCGCCGTGATGACACAGCTGATCATGGCGGCCGTGCTGGTCGCCGCCGCGGCCGCGCTGTCGCACGGACCCGCCGCGACGCTCGACACGGTCGAGCAGATCGCCGAGGCGCTGACGGGCGTCCTTGGCGCCACCGCCGGGCGTCTCTGCTTCGGCCTCGGCGTCGCCGGCGCCGCGCTGGTCGCCGCGATCGTGGTCACGCTGACCGCCGCCCGCACCTTGGGCGAACTCGTCGGCTTCGCCCATACCCTGGATAGGCCGATCACCGAGGCGCCCTGGTTCTACGCCGTCTACGCCTTGACACTGGTGGCGGGCGCCGCAGTGGTCCTGTCGGGCATCAGCCTCGTGCAACTGTCCGTGACCGTGCAGGTCATGAACGCGCTGCTGCTGCCGGTGGTGCTCGGCTTCCTGTACCTGCTCGCCCGCAGGTTGCCGGCCGCGGACCGGCTTCGCGGCGCCTGGGCCGGCTGCGTCGCGGTGATCATGCTGATGACGGTGGCGCTTGGGCTCTACGCCGGCATCTCCGGATTGTTCAGCTGAGACGCCCCACGTCGGCAGGCCGAGCCCGCGCGGTCGATTCGTAGCCCGCAGCTGATCGAACAAGGGTCCGCCAAGTCGAAAACCGGCTCGGTCAGCTCGCGAGCGACCGCAGCATCAGGCGCCCTGTCAAGCCGTGGCGAGAGCGAGCCGCCTCCGCACAGGGCCAAGGCGAACAGGCGTCCGTCGGCGTCAAGCAGTTTGCCGACGTGCGGTCCATGTCGATGGCAGGGAGCGCCGCGACGTTGCCCGACAAGACGATGGCGGCGTGCGCGATGATCGATGCCGCGCCGTTCGCACCATCGCCGATGCAAGTCGGCGGGTCGCTCCCAACCTGTCCACGACCAACATCTGCCTGTCCGCAGGAATCGTGATAGCGCACCGCCGCTGCGCCGTCCGCGACAGCATCGACGGGAGTGGCCCGCGCCGGTCAGCCGAGCGGGCGCCGGTTGGGCTTGACAAGGGGCTCGGGAGCGTGAGCATAGCGCTGATTGGAACAGTTCCAATCTCCGGTGTCGTCATGAAGCGCTTCGACGAACTCAGCGAAACCGAAGTCCTCGCCCTCGCTATCAGCAACGAGGAGGAAGACGCGCGCGTCTACGCCGACTTCGCCCACGAGTTGCGCGGGGCCTACCCGTCCACCGCAGAAATGTTCACCGACTTGGCCATCGAGGAAGGCGAGCACCGCCGGCAGTTGATCGACAGCTTCACCGCCCGATTCGGCGACCACATCCCGCTGCTGCGCCGTCAGGACGTGAAGGGCAACCAGACGCGCAAGCCGCATTGGCAGGTGCGGATGGCGGGGGTGGAGGCGGTCCGCGCCCATGCGGCGCAGATGGAGCGCGACTCCGAGCGCTTCTACCGGACGGCTGCGAGCCAGATGACGGACGCCGGCACCCGCCGCCTGCTCGGCGACCTCGCCGACACCGAAGCGCAGCACCGGCGACGGGCGAGCGAGGCCGAGGCCAAGCGCCTGCCGGGCGAGACCCGCGTCGGGGAAGACCAGGACGCACGCCACCGCTTCTTGCTCCAGGTCGTGCAGCCGGGCCTCGTCGGCCTGATGGATGGCTCGGTCTCGACGCTTGCACCCGTGTTCGCGGCCGCCTTCGCCACCCACAGCTCCTGGAACGCCTTCCTGGTCGGGCTCGCCGCCTCACTGGGCGCCGGCATCTCCATGGGCTTCGCGGAGGCGCTCGCCGATGACGGCAAGCTGTCGGGTCGCGGCACGCCGCTGCTGCGCGGACTTGTCTGCGGCTTGATGACCGTGGCCGGCGGCATCGGCCATACCGTCCCCTACCTCATCCCGAACTTCGTGGTGGCCACCGCGGTCGCCGCCGTGGTGGTGGTGTTCGAGCTCCTGGCCATCGCCGTGATCCAGTGGCGCTTCATGGATACCCCGCCGGTGTCGGCCGCAGCCAAGGTGATGCTCGGCGGCGGCCTCGTGCTGGCAACCGGCATCCTCATCGGCAACGCGGGTTGATGCGGGATCACTCGCCCATGGCGAACCGCCAACTCACGCGAGCATGGGTGGTGATCGCGCGCGCCGGGGAATGCGTTCGTCTGACCAATGTCGGCAGCTCGCCCGTCATCCTGTCGGGTACGGACCATCGGGTCCCGCCCGGCGGCTCCGCCCTCCATGTGAGGCTGCCGGCGGATCTCACGGCCTGCGCCGCGGAGGGTTCGGCGGAGATCGTCCTGGAGGTCACGCCGGGCCTGTGTGCGGAGCCGTAGCAAGGACGGCTCACGGCAGAACGCCGATACCGAAAGGTCGGTCCGCTACGGCGTCACCGACCCGCTTCGGCTCTCGCTCGGGACGCTCACCGACGACGACGCGGTCGAGAACGTCCCGACCTTCGCCAACCGGACCGCGATGTTCGGCGGCGTGATCGTGAATCAGCGCGATCCTTGACCCCTGATCGGCGCCCGAGGCAAACCTCATTCAGAAGATCTCCATGATAATCGCAGCTACTTACATCGATCGAGGTGGGATCATCCTTCGGCGCCTGTACGGGGCCGATCGTGACGCCGGTTCACAGCTTCCGAGGGGCAAAACTCACTCGCGCAAAGAATTGCGCCACGTCGTCCGGGCGCGCGACACCGTACCGATCGCGCGCTCGGGCCGGCGAGACGACTTCAGATGCGCGAGAACAGATCGTTCAACGTAAGCACCGTCATCGCGAGAAGGAAAATGAAGGCGGCGCCGGCCGTGATCAGGATCAGGGTCGAGGCCTGCCGCAGCTCCATCAAGTAAAACGCGAGCAACGCGACCTGGACGACCGCTATGGCAAGCGCGACGACGAGATTGAACGCGCCCATCGGCACGAAGGCCAGCCCCAGCGACAGGGCGACGAGCCCGACCAGCACCGTCCACAGGACGAGGTGCGAGACCACGGCCGCGCGGAAGCGCCGTCGGGCGTCGTCCGGCCCTGCCATCGACATCATCGCCCTCCCAGGTAGATCAGGGGGTAGAGCAGCACCCAGATCACGTCGACGAAGGACCAGTAGACCGCCGTCACCTCGAATTGAGGCGAGGCGAGCGGCAGCGTTCCGTGACGCACGCGCCACGCCAGCAGCGCGACGGCAGCGATGCCGATCGACAGATGAAAGACGTGAACTACCGTGATGATCCAATAGGCCGAGAAGAAGATCTGCGCCGGGGCTAGGTCGATCGGGAAGGTGTGGCCGGGCAGCGGAACCAGGCCCTCGACGATGTCGGCCCGGTACTCCAGCGCCTTGACGCAAAGGAAGAGCAGACCCAGTCCGACGGTCGAGGCGAGCAGCTGCTCGCAGGCGCGCGCGAGGCCGAGCGAGGCGGCGCTCACCGCCAATCCCATGGTGGCGCTGCTCGTCAACAGCAGCACCGTATTGATCGTGCCGTAGGCCAGCTCGGCGTGGCTCGACGCGATCGCGAAGGCCGCCGGGTGGAGCAGGCGGAGGTAGGCGTACGCCATGAAGAAGGCGCCGAAGAACAGGACCTCGCTGGCGACGAAAATCCAGATGCCGAAGGTCGAGGCCCGACGCTGCTCGGCGAGATCCTCCCAGGGCTCGCGCAACGCGGCGGCAGGATCCCTCACGGGCGCGACGTGGCCTGGGCGTCGCGCGCGCTCTGGGCGGCGCGGCGCGGCGAAGCGGTGTCGGCCTGCGGCGCCGACAGGCCCTCGTGATAATCGTAGGGACGCGACGGGATTTCGGGCGGCCGGAGGAAGTTGTGCGGCGGCGGTGGCGAGGTGGTCTTCCATTCCAGGCCGCTCGCGCCCCATGGATTGTCGCCGGCCTGCTTGCCGTGAAGCAGCGACCACATGAGGTAGATCGGCGGCAGCAGGTAGGCGGCGGCGAGCACGCTGGCGCCGACGCTGGACATGACGTGGTAAACCTGGAACTCCGGCGGGTAGACGTGGTAGCGTCGCGGGTTACCGAGATAGCCGAGAAAGAACTGCGGGAAGAAGGTGAAGTTGAAGCCGAAGAACATCAGCACGGACGCGAAGCGCGCCCAGGCTTCGGAATACAGCTTGCCCGTCACCTTGGGCCACCAGAAGTGCAGCCCGGCGAAGAACGACGACACGGCGCCGCCGACCATGATGTAGTGGAAGTGCGCGACAACGAAATAGGTGTCGTGGACGTGGACGTCGATCGGCAGCGAGGCGAGGAACAGCCCGGTGAGGCCGCCCACCGTGAACAGGCCGACGAAGCCCAACGCGTAGAGCATCGGCGCCTCGAAGGAGATTTGGCCGCGGTAGAGCGTCGCCGTCCAGTTGAAGACCTTGATCGCCGAGGGCACGGCGACGACGAAGCTGAGGAACGAGAACACGAGGCCCGCGAAGGGCGATTGCCCCGACACGAACATGTGGTGGCCCCAAACGAAGAAGCCGATGCCGGCGATTGCCACGAGGGCATAGACCATGAAGGTGTAGCCGAAGACGTGGCGGCGGGCGAAGCAGGTGATCACCTCGGTCACCACGCCCATCGAGGGCAGGATCATGATGTACACGGCCGGGTGCGAGTAGAACCAGAACAGGTGCTGGAACAGCAGCGGGTCGCCGCCGCGCGCCGCGTCGAAGAAGGGCAGGCCGAACAGCCGCTCGGCGATGACGAGCAGCAGCAGCATCGCCAGCACGGGGGTGGCGAGCACGAACATCAGGCTGGTCGCGTAGATCGCCCACACGAAAAGCGGCATCTTGAACCACGTCATGCCTTTGGCGCGCAGGGTGTGCACGGTGGCGATGAAGTTCAGACCCGAGGCGATCGACGAGAAGCCGGAGATGAAGATGCCGAGCGCGGCAAGCGTCACGTTGCCGAGGTTGTAGGTCGTGGTGAGCGGCGCGTAGAAGGTCCAGCCGGTGTCGACGCCGCCGGCGACGATCGCCGTGAGGGTCACGAGGCCGCCCGCGACGTTGAGATACCAACTGGCGAGGTTGAGGCGGGGAAAGGCCATGTCCGGCGCGCCGATCATGATCGGCACGAGAAAGTTGCCGAAGGTGTTGGGGATCGACGGAATCAGGAAGAACCACACCATGATCACGCCATGCATGGTGAAAAGCTTGTTGTAGGTGTCGTCGGTCAGGAAGGTGCCGTTGGGCGTGACCAGCTCGATGCGCACCAGGGTGACCGCCGCGCCGCCGATCATGAAGAAGACGGTGATGGAGATGGCGTAAAGGATCGCGATCCGCTTGTGGTCGGTCGAGAGCAGCCAGGAGGCCAGCGTGCGCCCGTGCTGGAGATAGGAGGTGCGCTCGTCGCGCTCGCGCAATTCCTGCCGGTAGGACTGGCGGAGGGCCGCGTCGGTCATGGTCGCACCTTCACTGGTTGCGCAGCGAGCGGATGTAGGCGGTGAGGTCGAGGAGCTGGTCGTCGCTGACCTGTCCGGCGAAGCTCGGCATGATGTTCTCATAGCCGGCGACGATTTCGCGGGAGGGCATCAGGATCGAGTCGCGGATGTAGGCGTCGTCGACAAGGCGAGATGTGCCGTCTGCAAAATGTACCTGCTGGCCGTAGATGCCCTGCAACGGGGGCGCGTGGACGCGCGAGCCGGCGTGGCAGCCCGAGCAGCCGAGCGAACGGAACAGCACCTCGCCGCGCTTGGCGATGCTGTCGCCGCTTTGCCCTCCCATGGGCTGGGCGGCGGTCCATTTGGCGTAGTCGTCGCGGGTCATGGCGACGACTACGCCGACCATGCGCGAGTGCTCGACCCCGCAGAGCTGGGTGCACAGCAGGTGGTACGTGCCCGGCTTGCTCGCGGTGAACCAGGTCTGCGTCAAGCGGCCCGGCAGCACGTCCTGCTTGATGCGGAACTCCGGCACGAAGAACGAGTGAATCACGTCCTCCGAGGTCATCAGCAGCGTCACCGGCTCGTTGATCGGCACATGCAGGGCGTTGATCTCGCGGGCGCCGTTGGGGTGCTGCGTCTTCCACATCCATTGCTTGGCGACGACGTGGATCTGCAGCGCGCCCTTGGCCGGGATCAGGCTGCCGAGGTTGGCCGAGGCCGTCCACCAGCCCAGGAACAGGAACAGGAACAGCGTCGCGGCCGTCCAGCCGATCTCGAAGTCGCGCGACACCCAGCGCGGAAGCTCGCCGCGCTTGGCCTTGGAGCCGTTGCGATAGCGGAACGAGAAGGTGCCGATCAGGCCGAAGACGAGGAGAAGGATCAGGGCGGTGACGACCACCAGCCCGAAGAAGATCCGGTCGGTCGTCACGGCCTGGGTCGAGGCTTCCGTCGGGAAGATCGGCAGGCTGCCCATCAGGTCCTCGGCCGGTGGGAGGTGGTCACGGATGCAATCCGTAGGGCGAAACGCGCGGGAAGGCAGACTGACGCGCCCAGCCGTCTGCCGGCGTCGGCGGCGTCTTCGCCGGTGCCGCTTCCAGTGGATCGTAGGCCGAGGCGCCGCGTGCGGCTATGTAGGCCATCGCCCGGTCGATCGGCACATGGAGGAGTTTCTTGTCTCCATCGACCCAGGCGTAACCTTGGAGCTGTTTGTCCTGGCCGGCGCGGAAGTTCGTGTAGTCCTGCTGCGGATTGGGCTGCAACTCCGGGCCGGGGAACGGGCGCATCGGCTCCGTGATGCGCGCTTGGCGGATCTCGGTGCGGAAGAAGACGCCGAGAATAATCATCAGCACGGCGGTGAACACGAGAAAGCCGGCGACGAAGGCGAGGATGCGGCGGGTGCGGACGCCGACGGACTCGTGAGGCAGCTTCGTCGCCTCAAACGCCATCGGCGACCTCCCGAGCGGGCGCGGCCGGCGCGTCGGTTTGCCGGCCGAAGCCGATGAGAAGCGCCGCCAGCCCCAGCGCGGCGAGGGGCCCGGTGAGCACGGCCCAGCCGCCGGTCGCCGGTGCCACGAGCCAGACCATCTCGACCAGCACGCCGGCGAGCGCGGCGCCGGCGACGAGCTTCAGCGGTCGCGCCCTGCGGCGCACGGCGGAGAACAGCAGCGCCGCCAGCGGCGCGACCGAGCCGCCGAGCACGCCCGCGACCTCCAGCCATTGCCACCCGTGCGCGCTGCGGCGCAGCCACCACTCGGCCTGGTGCGGTTGGTCGCCATACCAGTGCACGACCATCGTCATCAGCACGAGGTAGCTTTCGCCGAGGACCGTCGCGAGAAGCAGCGAGCCCAGATCATTCCATAGGCCCTCGTCGTCGGTCGGCGGCGTCACCAGGATCGTCCAGGCGAAGGCGGCAACGAACTCCCCGACGATGATCTGCGCGCCGAAGGCCGAGGAGGTGAAGCGCGGTTCCACCGACTGCAGCCAATCCACGGCGACGAGGTCGAGGCCGACCGCGTACCAGACGAGCCCGATGCCGGCGGCGAGCCGGCCCAAGGCCCCTCGCGCGTCGAGCCCGGCGAACAGCGACAGGCCGCCGAGGAGCACCAGCCCGCGCACGGCGAAGAAGGCGAGGTTGAGGTAGCGCGCGGCGACCCCCGGCCCCGCGCTGCCCGGCTGCGTCACCCAGGGATAGACGAACGGGGCGGCGGCGACGAGCAGGAGGAAGGCCGGCAGGAGCAGCGGCGTCGCCGCGGCGGCCGCGGCCAGCGCCGGGCGCCCCTCGTCACCCCAACGGCCGCCGGTGAGGGCGTGGATGAGGAGCAGCGCCAGCGCCCCCAGCACCACGGCGGCGACCGTCGTGAAACCGACGAGCCAGCCGGCCGCCGCCGCGCCGGGCGCGAAGAATGCGAGCGCGGCGAGGATCAGCAAGACGGCGAGGCTTGTCGCGCGCAGGGCGTTGCGCGTCGGCACGGCGGTCACGGGCGCTTCTCCCCGGCGGCGAGGATGCGATCGGCCGGCACCGCCGCCGCCACCTGGAGGGCGCGGATGTAGGCGATGATGGCCCAGCGATCGCCAGGCTCGACGCGCGCGGCGTAGCCGTACATCACGCCCCAGCCGTTGGTGATGACGTCGAACAGATGCGCGGCGTCGGCGGCGCGCAGGCGCGGGCTGGCGTAGTCCGGCGGCGGCGGGAAGCCGCGCTGCACGATCATGCCGTCGCCGTGGCCGCCGTAGCCGTGACACGGCGTGCAGTAGATGTCGAAGCGCTCCTGGCCGCGCTGGAGCAGCGCCGGCGTCACCGGCGGCGGCACCGCCACCGCATGGTCGCGGTCGAGGTCGGTGAGCGCCACCGTGCCCTCGGGGAGCGGGCGCGCGGAGGTGCCGTCGGCCCATACGACCGAGGGTGTCAGCGGCTTGTTCTTCGGCTGCACGGTCATGGAGTCGTCGTCGCAGCCGGCGAGCAGCAGCGCCACCACGGGAAGCGTTCGGCACAGGCTCCTCACGCGCCCGTCTCCGTGACGCGCAGGGCGCCGGCCGCGACGAGCAGGGCATGGAGCTTCGACAGCGCTTCGTCGCCGGGATGCTCGAACAGGAGAAAGAAGCGGTCCTGCGACGCGCGCTCGAAACCAGGGGCGTCGAACAGCGGGTGGTGAAGGCGCGGCAGGCCGCACTGCACACACATCGCGACGAAGCCGGCGATCCCGGCGGCGAGCACGCCGACCTCGAAGGGCACCAGGCCGAACACCTGCCAGGAGAAGAAGGGCCGCCCGCCCTCGTCGAAGGGATAGGCCGAGACGGCCGACCAAGCCTCCAGCGCGAACATCGCGGCGGCGGTGCCGAAGCCGGCGAGCGCCATCAAGAGGCGCAGGCTGAAGCTCGGGCTCTCGGTGCCGAGGATCTCGCCGACGTCTTGGAGGGGATAGGGCGTCAGGACGTCGACGGCCCGGAAGCCCTCGTCGCGCGCCCGGGTCGAGCCGTGTACGAGGGCGTCGGCGGTGTCGAACTCGACGACGAGGCCCGTCATGCCGCCGCCTTTGCCCGGCTTTTCACCTTTTCCTCGGCGGCGAGTTCGCGCACCTCGAACATGGAGATCACGGGGAAGAGCCGCGCGAACAGGAGGAACATGAAAACGAAGAGGCCGAGCGGGCCGATCAGGAAGGCCCAGTCGGTCAGCGAGGGATGGAAGTGGTGACGCATGCTGGGCAGGTGCGTGTCGCCCAGCGTATTCCAGATGATCAGGATGCGCTCCAGCCACATGCCGATGTTGATGCCGATCGACACGGCGATGATGACGGCGAGGTTGCGCCGCACCGCTTTGGACCAGAAGAGCTGCGGCAACACCACGTTGAACAGCAGCAGCAGCCAGTACAGCACGGCGTAGTGCCCGGTGAACTCGAAGGCGATGACGCTTCGTTCGGGATGCTCGCCGCCGTACCAGGCCGAGAACCACTCGGTGGCGTAGGAGAGCCCCATGACGAGCGAGGCCATGAGCATGATCAGCGCCATCGCGTCGAAATGCTTGGCGGTGACATAATCTTCAAGCCGCAGGCCCCAGCGGATCAGGGCGGCGAGCACGGCCACCATGGCGAAGCCGGAATACATGGCGCCGACCACGAAATAGGGCGGGAAGATCGGCTCCTGCCAGCCGGGCATCAGGCTCGCCGCGAAATCGAGTCCGACGATGGAATGGACGGAGCACACCAGCGGCACGGCGAGCGCGGCCATGGTGATCTGCAGGACGCGGTGGACGCGCCAGTGATGCGCCGAGCCGCGCCAGCCCAAAGCGATCGCCCCGAAGAACAGCCGCTGCGGCCTGGTCGTCGCGCGGTCGCGCAGGGTGGCGGCGTCGGGGATCAGCCCGAGGTACCAGAACAGGACGGAGAACAGGAGGTAGCTGACGATGGCCCAGAAATCCCACACCAGCGCCGAGCGCCACTGCGGCCATAGCGTCATGGTGTTGGGATAGGGCGCCAGCCAGAAGAAGTACTGCGGGCGCCCGAGGTGGATGATCGGGAAGATGCCGGCGATCGACACGGAGAACAGCGTCATCGCCTCGGCGAAGCGGTTGATGGACGCGCGCCACGGCTGCCGGGTGATGAGAAGCAGCGAGGAGATCAGCGTGCCGGCGTTACCGATGCCGATCCACCACACGTAGTTGGCGATGGCGAAGCCCCACACGTTGGTGGTGTTGATGCCCCACAAACCGACGCCGCCGGTGAACAGCGCGACCAGCCCGGCCACGGTGACGGCGATGAAGGGCAGAGTGAGGCCGAGCGCGATCCACCAGCGCCGCCAGTCCCGCCCGTCGGTGAGCGGCGCGCTGATCGCTTGCGTGATCGCGGCGTCCGTCACCGCCGGCGGCAGCAGGCGAAGCTCGTCGGGCGCGAGGGCGAGGCTCATCCGCGCGTCTCCGCCGGCGCCTTCCCCGAGGTCGCCAGCTCGGGATGGGGATTGCGGAGGTCGGCGAGATAGGTGGTGCGCGGCAGGGTGTTGAGGCTGCCGAGCAGGGTGAAGTGCTGCGGCTCCGCACGGAGCGCCTTGATGCGGCTTGCGGGGTCGTTGAGGTCGCCAAAGGTGATCGCCCGCGTCGGGCAGGCATTCTGGCAGGCGGTGGTGACGTCGCCGTCCGTCAACGATCGCATCTCCTTCTCGGCGGTGCGGCGGGCGGCGCTGATGCGCTGGACGCAGAAGGTGCACTTCTCCATGACGCCCCGCGCACGCACGCTGACGTTGGGGTTGTTGTGCGCGGCCACCACCGGCTTGTCGAGGTTGGCGTAGGTCTGTCCGTCGGCGTAGCCGAAGAAGTTGAAGCGGCGCACCTTGTAGGGGCAGTTCGCCTCGCAGAAGCGGGTGCCGACGCAGCGATTGTAGACCTGGACGTTGAGGCCCTCGCTGTCGTGGATGGAGGCGCCGACCGGGCACACCGGTTCGCAGGGGGCGGTCTCGCAGTGCATGCAGGGCACCGGCTCGAAGCCGAGCCGGTTGCCGGGGCCGGGCAATTCGTAGGCGTCGATGCGCAGCCAGTGCATGTCGCGATTGTTGCTGATCTCGTCGGGGCCGACCACCGGCACGTTGTTCTCGACTTGGCAGGCGAGCACGCAGGCGTTGCAGCCGATGCAGCTCGCATTGTCGATCACCATGGCCCAGGCAGCAAGCGCGCGGGAATAGTCGGGCGTCGGCAGCAGGTTCGGCTTCGGTTGATCGGCCCTGCGGCGCGCCGCCTCGGCCTCGCCCAGCTTGGCCAGCGGGTAGGACGGGAAGATCTCGTCGCGATCGCCGTCGATCGCGAAGGTCGTCTGGGTCGAATAGGACGTCAACCCGCTGCTCTTCTCGACGGCGACGCCGTCAAGCCGCCATGGGGCGGCGGCCGGGCGCAGCCGGTAGGCGTTGGCGCCGACCCCGCTGCCGACGGCGCCGGCCTC
>CAXTMA010000032.1:15053-22774 GCA_964245015.1 uncultured Beijerinckiaceae bacterium
CCTCCGTGCGTCCGAGCCCAAGCGTCAGTCCGATCGCGCCCGGCGCGACGCCGATGTCGAGGCGGACGGGTACCCGCAATTCGCGGCCGCTCGCCTTGAGAACAATCGTGTCCCTGTCGGCGACGCCGAGACGCGCAGCGTCGGCCGGCGCCACCACGGCGACGTTGCCCCACACCTCCTTGCCGAGCGGCTTCGGGCACTCCTGCAGCCAGGCGTTGTTGGCGAAGCGGCCGTCGTAGAGCGTCGGGTCCGGCGCCAGCACCACGCTCAGGCCGCCAGCCCTCGCCGGGGGGAGCTTCGTCGGCAGCTTGGCTTCACCGGGGTCGACCACCGGCGACGCGCGATCGCGGATCACGCCGTCGTGCAGCGCCTGCCGCCACCACGTCTCGAAGCCGTCGGCTGTGGAGGCTTGCCATGTCGTGCGCCAAGTCGTGCGCACGAGATCGAGATCCCTGGCGTCGCTGCCGGTCGCGACGAGCGCGAGCAGGCGGCCGAGCGAGCGCGTCTCGTAGAGCGGCACGAGGAGCGGCTGGATCAGGCTGGGGGTACCGTCGAACGCGGCGAGGTCGCCCCAACTTTCCAGCGGATGCGGCGCCGGCACGTGCCAGCGGCAGTGCGCGGCCGTTTCGTCGCGGTAAAGGCCGTGGTGCAGGGTGAAGGCCGCCTTGGTCAGTCGGTCGGCGAAGCCGAGATCGGGCGGGGTGTCGTAGACCGGGTTGACACCGGATACGATCAGCGCGTCGACGCGGCCTGCGTCGAGGTCTCCCGCCAGCTCGGCGAGCGAACCGGCGTCCGGCCGCTCGCGGTAGGTGACGGGCGCCTTCAGCCTGCCGTTGATCCAGGCGGCGAGCGCGTGCACCTCGCGTCCTTGCGCCGGGCCGGCGAGCACCAGCGCGCGGCCGTTGTTGGCTTGGCACTCCGTGGCCACCGTGGCGACCACCTCCGCGAAAAGCGGCGGCAAGTCGGGCGCGGGTAGATCGGCGCCGAGCGCGTGCGCCAACGCGACGGCGACGGCGGCGACTTCGTCCGGCGTCGCCGCGAAGCGGTGGTCCGCCTTCATGCCGGTCACCGTCGGGACGGGTTCGAAGACGTAAAGCCGGCTCATCGTCCGTTGACCCTCGCGGACGCGGCGGCGGTCGGCGAAGCCGCGCGCGTTGACGATCTGCCACGGCCCGACTCCGAGCGGATCGGCACCGAGCGCGACGACCACCGCGGCCTCGCCGAGCGCCGGCACGCTCAGGAGCTCCCGGCCGAAGGCGAGCGCGGTGCCGGCACGGGCCTCGCCATCATCGAGCGGATCGTGGACGTGCCAGCGCAAGCCGGGGAAGGTCTTCCGCAGCTCGGCAATCTGCCGCAGAAGCGTCGGCGAGGTGATCGGCCCGGTGAGCAGCCGCAGGCCGTCGCCGTTCTTCGCCCTGGCGCGAGCGAGCGCGTCGGCGAGCGCCGTTTCCAGCGCGACGGTGGCACGGATTTCGCCGCTCTCGCGAACGACCTGCGAGCGGTCGGGATCGTAAAGCGAGAGCACGTCCGCTTCGGCGAAGAGGTCCGTCGAGCCGAGGCTCGCCGGATGCAGCGGATTGCCCTCGACCTTGATCGGCCGCCCCTCGACGGAGGTGCAGATCACGCCGCGGCCGTAGCCGCCGAGGGGCAGCGTCGAGGCGAAGCGCAGCGGAATGCCGGGGATGAGGCGCTCGGGCATGCGCACGTAGGGCAGCACTTCCTCCGGCGGCTTGCCGCAGGAGGCCGTCAGCGCCGCCACATTGGCGGCGAGGAGCTGCAGCGCGCGGCGCCGGCTGAAGCCGTCCTCCGACTCGCTCACCGGTGGCACACGGAGCAGTCGGCGAGATGGCTCACCTCGATGCCGTAGTCCTTGAGGAGCTTATGCCCGACGACCGTCTGGTCGGGCGGCGGGGTCCAGTCGAGGCGAAAGATGGCCGCCTGCGGGCGCAGGTTGGGAGCTGGGTCGCGGTGGCATTCGAGGCACCATCCCATCGTCAGCGAGGAGGCCTGGTACATCAGCGGCATGTCGCCCACCTTGCCGTGGCAGGTGGTGCAGCCGACCCCCTTGGCGACGTGGATCGAGTGGTCGAAGTACACGTAGCCGGGCAGGCGGTGGACGCGCTGCCAGCGGATCGGCGTGTTGTCGGCGAGGCTGGTGCGCACCGGCGACAGCATGTCGGCATTGGTCCAGATCTGCGAATGGCAGGTCATGCAGGTTTCCGTCGGCGGAAAGCCGGCATAGGCCGATTTTTCCACGCCGGTGTGGCAGTACCGGCAATCGAGGCCGAGCTGCGCAGCGTGGTGCTCGTGGCTGAACGGCACCGGCTGCGTGATGACGATCTTCTGCTCGGTCGTGTAGGGCGAGCGCGCGATGGCGAGACCATAGGCGAGGGCCACGGCGGGCACGACGACGAGGGAGCCGAGCACGACGCGCGCGACGGTGTCGGCCGAGCGGGAAAAGACCTGCGGCATGGACGCGTTTTAGACGAACCGGTAGTTTCCGCCAATATCGAGAGATGAGGGGTTGCCGGGCCATCGATCATTTGCCGGCCATCCGGATCGGAAAGGAATGGTTGAGCGCATTGCAGCACCTGAACCTCCGAAGCCGCCCGAGCCCTCCTTCGCCGTGCACCCTGGAGAAGCCGCGACGTGTGCCGGTGGCTTGCGATGAGGAGCCATGGGCCGGCACATGGCCATTGCAGCCCGCCCAGTCGGATCATGCAAGAGCTTAGGCGCGTGTCAAACATTCTGCCGAGGCTGCGTGCGTCGGCGATCCTCTTCGTCCTGCTGTGCCCGCCCATGGACGCAGCGCGCGCGGGGCTGACCGGGCAGACGCTGGCTTCGGCCGGCTTCCATTTCGCGCCGGGCGCCCCGCTTCCGCTTGACGCGGTTCTCCGCGACCGGAGCGGTCCGACCACGCTCGGCGAAGCCCTGGCTGGCAAGCCGGCGCTGCTGATCTTCACCGATTACCGCTGCCGGTCGCTGTGCGGCGTCGTCCTCGACGAACTGGCGGACGCCGTGGCCGCCATGCCGCTCGCCCTCGATCGCGACTACGCCGTCGTCTCGATCGCGCTCGACGACCAGCAGACGCAGGCCGACGCGACCGCCTTTCGCGAGCGGCACGCGGCCGGCTCGTCGCTCCGGGATGCCGGCCGCTTCCTGACCGAAAGCAGCGCAGTACTTCACAGGATCGAGGCGAGTGTCGGGCTGGTGGCGCCCTACGACCCGGAGCACGCACAGTACGCTCATCCCGCCGGGCTCGTTCTGGTGGACGGCTCCGGCCGGGCGCAGCGCGTCATCAGCCCGTTCGCGTTGAACCCGTTCGACCTCAAGCTGGCCCTGACCGAGGCGGGAGCCGCGCCCCTGTCGCTCGGCACGCACGCGCTTCTCCTGTGCTACGGCTTCGACGCGGCGACCGGCCTGTACACGCCCCGCATCGAACGCGTGCTCGCGCTCGCCGCCGCGGCGACGGTGCTCGGGCTCGGCGGCGGCGTGAGCCTCCTTTTCTGGCGCGAGCGACGGCATCGCGTGCGCTCATCCTGAACACCGCCCCGATCTTGCCATCGCTCAAACGGGCGACACGTGCTTACCAACGGGGGTGCCGCTGAGGTCGGCGTCGGCCGGCGCGACCGCGAAGCGTGGCGAGCGACGCCGGCGATGCCGCCACGGACGATGACGACCCGTCGCGGGTTGATGCGAGTCACGGCTGTCATGCTCCACTTCTCGTCCCATCGGCTTCCGTTGAAGGTGACGCGGCTTGATCAAGGAGGGCGGGAGGACATGTTGTCCGTGTGCGGCCGACGCCTCGCTGCGCGCGTGGATGATGTCGATCCCTTGTCTTGCGATTGGGGGGTGTGATCGAACAATCGCAGATGCGCAACCGCCTGTTGGCGCACCTGTCCGCCGATGACTTCGCGTCGCTGGCCAGCCATTTCGAACTGACCAGGAATGATTCGGGCGTCACGCTCATCGAGCCCGATGTGGCTATTCCCTTTTTGTATCTCCTGGGGCCCGGCGTCGCGGGCGCGCGGTGGGCATCTCGCCGAGGTTGGCATGATCGGACGCGAGGGCTTCATCCACCCCCCCCCCGTGGTACTGGGGGTGGCCCACCTCGTGCAGATGCAGCTTCTGGATGAGGCGCATCGCATCCGCTGCGATCGGTGTCAGGAAGCCGCCGAGGCGAGGCCGAGCCTGCGTCCCCGAGGCCGAATATCGAAGACTGCCGGGGCCGATTTGAACCCGCCTCGGCAGGGCTGTTCGGCGCCGCGTGCGAGCCGGCCAACCGGCAGCGGCGAACGTCGGATGCGACGGGCGATCGCAGCACTTCGGTGCGGCCAAGTCCGTCGGCGGACATGACAGGGGCGCGTGCCCCCCAACAAGTCCCTCGCAGGCGCTCGAAGCGCTTCGGACTGCATGACGACCTCGCGCTCCTCGGAGCCGCCGGCCCTGCCGTGGTGTCGATTCCGGCTCGCCGCGCCGGTTGATTGGAAGACATCTCCCCAACTGCACATCCTGCAGGAGGGATGGGCCTGCAGGTACAGGATGCTTGCCGATGGCAGGCGGCAGATCCTGCCGCTTCACCTCCCCGGCGAAGTCCTCGATGCCGATGAAAGAGACAAACAAGAGAACACGAAAAGTTTCTATTGCATCAGGGCGCGAGCTTCAGGCCGACGATGCCGGTGATAACCAGTGCGAGGCTGGCGAGGCGCAATGCATCGACCGGCTCGGCGAATAACACCATGCCCGGCGCCGCCGTCCCGGCCGCGCCGACGCAGGTCCACACCGCATTGGCCGTACCCGCCGGCAGCGGCCGCAGCGCCAGGGTGAGGCCTCCCAAGCTTGCCCCATCCTCGTTACGACCAGCAGCAGCACCCAGGGGTTGCCGCAGTTCGTCCACGTACTTCAACCCGATTGCCCAACTGCATTCGCAGACACCGGCCAGGAGGACATCGAACCAAGCCGTTCGCGACGCCATCGGTTTCTCCTCAAATCAGTCCTGCAGCCCGAACCAACAAACTCTTTGCACCCGCCCGATGCCGCACCTGTCGGCGCGCCTCGGCCCGTGTTGCCGCGGTTGTCGGTTTATGCGTCCAAAAATCAGGCATCTCCATCCCCGTCCGAAAAAGCGGTGAGCGCATGATCGCTCCAACAAGCGAGGGCACGGCCCTGTTTGCTGCGGAGACGGACGGCAGCCGGACCGTCGTCTTCGCGGCGACGATGACAGACCGGCGCCAGCCTGGGACATCGCCCGCGCGTGCGCCACATTTCATCCGCCGGCGGAACGTAGCGGTCGGCGTCAGATGGGAGAAAGGATAAGTTTGGTACCCGACGATTCGTGTGCCATGCGGGAATCGGCGAGCAGTATCCCGGTCCGCCCTCGCACAGTGAAGTTTAGCCGGCGCTCGACACGCAGCAAGTGATGAGCGGGAAGCCGGATTGCGGCGAAGCATCCTTCAAGGACGCCAGATGTCCGGCCGGACGCAGAGCCCTGCTGACGAGGGCCGACTCCGGCATCGGGCGCGCCGCCGCGATCGCCTTCGCGCGCGAGGGTGGCGACGTCGCCAACAACGACCTGCCGGACGAGCAGGGCGATGCGAAGGATGTCGCTCGACTCGTGCGCGAGGCGGGGCGCAAGGCCGTCCTGCTGCCGGGCGACATTTCGCAGGAGGCGTTTTGTTTGCGCTTGGTGGCGGACGCGGTAGTGCATTCTTCCATTCCGGAGAGAAGATTGCGCCATCAAAATCCGGGATCAAACATCTTTCAGCCATCCGAGCCTGACAAACCCGCACCACGGCCTCGTGCTAGGCCAAAGCCAGCGCACACCCGCCAGCATCACCGCGTTCTCACACAGCTTCGGAACGAAGCCGTTCGATCCTGAGTGACTGGCATGGGCGCACTGCCGCCTGACCACCACCTTGCTCCCCGTCATCGAGGACCTGCGGACTTGGTCAGTGGAAGACATCAGGGTCGTGGAGGCGGCGCAGGAAGCGTACGAGCGGCGCTCAAGACCCGCGGATTGACGCGGCGACCGAAGCACCGAGCGGATGACCCCGCCGCCGCTCCTCATCGGTGCATCCGGGCACCTCATGCTGGCTACCCGATCGCCATGCGCAGCACCTTGGCGCTGCGGACGACGCCGTCGGGCGGCGGCGCCGTGGTGCCGCCGTCGGTGAGCACGTAGGCGACCCGGCCGCGTTCGCCTGGCAACCGGCTCCAGGCCGCGCTCGATGGTCCGAGCAGCAACTCGTCCAAAGGTTCGCCCGCGACCACGGCGCGCGGCGCACCGCCGGGACCGAGTGGGATGCGGTCAATCGTGTTCTCGCGGTGCGTGGTCAGGTAGGCGACCTCCGCCTCCTCGTCGATGCAGAAGTCGTCCGCCATGCGTCCGTGGTCGACGCGTTCCGGCTGGCTTGCGGGCGCCAGGGTGGCCGGGTCCACCGGCACGCGCATGAACAGCTTCTGACCCGTCACCGTGTAGTACGCGGCCGAGCGCCGCGCGTCGTAGCGGATGCCATTGATGCCGGGCTGCGGCGGCGGCGGCAGGCTGTCGGGCACGTGCGCCATGCTCGCGTGCTTGAGCCACACGGAGGCGTGCGGCCGTCCGTCCGGTGCAAAGTCGATGCGCCAGACCAAGCCGGCGAAACAGTCGGCGGCGAGCATCACCGTCGGCGCGAGCGCGCAGGCCCCGTTGAGCCCGCGCGCCTCCGCCGGCAGCTGCAGCACCCTCTCCAGCCTCACGGGTGCCCCCGGCGACCAACCGCGCAGGTCGAGACGGTGCAGGTAGTTCTCGTGCGTCGTGTACACGTTGCCGGTGCACACGATGAACACGTCGGGCTCGAGCTCGACGATGCCGGTCGCGATCTCGCCGAAGGTGTGCAGGTGCATCGGATCAACGACCGCATCCGGGCGCGGCGGCGGCAGGTACCAGAGCTCCTTGCGGGTCGCCACGGTGACCAGGATGGAGTTGTCGGCCCGCACCGCCAGGTTCTCCAGGAAGAAGTGCGGGAGGAAGGACGCCGCGACCGTGAGCTTCACGGGGCGCAAGTTGTCGTCTGCCATGGTGGTTGCTCCGTTTCTGAAGTACTCGAAGGCCGGCTCAGTCAGGTGGGGAAACGGCGAGGGCGTTGAGAATGCAGCGGACGCACTGGTCAGCGCCGATCAGCTGCATCATGTCGACGAGCCCGCGTCCACCGAAGGCGCCCTTCGCGCCGTCCATCGCCTGCCGGACGGGCTCGACCCGGCCGACGCGGCACCGCTGCTGTGCGCCGGCGTGACCAGCTTCGCGCCGATGCGGCACTTGGGGGCCGGGCCAGACGGTCGGCGTGGGCGGCGTCGGAGGCCTCAGGCACCTCGGTGTCAAGTTCGCCCGCGCGTTAGGCGCGCATGTCGTCGCCTTCACCACCTTGGTCGCCGAAATCTGGGATGCGCTGGGGCTCGGCGCGCACGAAGCGGTCGTCTCGACCGACGCCGATGCCATGGGACGCCAGCGGCACCGACTCGATTTCATCCTCGACACAATCTCGACCACGCACGAGGTGGACCCGCACCTGGCGGCGCTCCACCAGAACATCGGACCGAAAAGTGCGAAGCGGTTTTCGGATTAATTCGATGCGGCACAATAAGTTAGAGCATCGGACCGGACCCGTTTTTAGGGTCCGATGCTCTTAGCACCACAGTTGCGTTTTTGAGCTGTTTGATGTCCGAGCGGTGTTGCGTGGGGT
>CAXTMA010000033.1:0-22724 GCA_964245015.1 uncultured Beijerinckiaceae bacterium
ACGTCGAGCGAACCACGCGCATCCTGCACGAGCACGCGCTGAAGATCTTCGAAACCCACCAGCTGATGCTCGATCAGATCAACGAGCACCTGCACACGCTGGACTGGTCGAACGCGCGCGACGTGTCCGCGCTGCAGAACCTTCTCATTCACCTGCAGAAGCTGTTGCCGCAGGTCGTCGGCATCATGATCACGGACGATACGGGGCAGATCCGGGCGCAAAGCTTGCAAACGTCCGAGGCCGCGCCGAACGTGTCCGATCGCGATTACTTCATCGCGCTGAAATCGGCCGATCAGGCCCTGCCATACATTTCGCGGTTGATGCCCGGGCGCCAGACCGGGCTTCCCATCTTCAACATGGCCGTACGGGTGCACGGGCCGGATCCGGCGAGGTTCTACGGCGTCGTCAACGTTTCCATCGATCAGGCCTATTTCAGCGACTTCTACCGCAAGATCGAGCGGTCCTATGCCCAGACCGTCATCCTTGCCCGCGACGACGGCAGCGTGCTGGCGAGCGAGCCTTCCATCGATATGTCCATGCTGCCGCGCGACGTGCTGGCTCGCCTGCAGCAGGAGGGTCACTCCAACGGCACGCTGATCCGCCCGGCGGTGATCGACGGCACGCGACGGATCTTCGGCTACCAAAAGGTCGGCAGCTATCCCGTGGTGGTCGGCTTCGGCGTCACCTGGACATCGGCGCTGGCGCCGTGGTGGCGCAACATGCACGGCTACGGGCTCGTCGCCGCGCTCTCGTCCCTGGCCCTGTTCGGCGTGTCGGGCTTCGCGATCCGCCGCATCGCCCTCGAAGGGCGCGCCACCGTGAGCTGGCGCCATACCGCGGCCCTTCTCGAAGACGAGATGGCCAAGCGCGCGCGCATCGAGGAGCAGCTTCGCCAGTCGCAGAAGATGGAGGCGGTCGGCCAGCTCACCGGCGGCATCGCCCACGACTTCAACAATCTCCTCACCGTCGTCATCGGCAACCTCGACCTGCTTTCGCGACGTCTCCCCAACGCCGATCCCGGCCATCGGGCCCTGATCCGCAACGCCATCGACGGCGCCAACCGGGCGGCGACCCTGACCTCGCGCCTGCTCGCCTTTTCGCGCCAGCAGCCGCTGAAACCCGAAGAAATCGATGCCAATGCGCTGGTCGGCGGCATGTTCAACCTGCTCGGGCGCACGCTTGGCGAGGCGGTCGTCATCGATCTCAAGCTCGCCGACGGGCTTTGGACGACCTTCGCCGATCCCAATCAGCTTGAGAACGCGATCCTCAATCTTTGCGTCAATGCCGTCGACGCCATGCCAAGGGGTGGCGTGCTGACCATCGCCACCGGCAATGCGGAACTGGGTGACGATATGTACGCCGGACACGAGAAGATCGCCGGCGGCGATTACGTAGCGATCACCGTCACCGACACCGGGTCGGGCATGGCGCCCGACGTCATCAAGCGGGCCTTCGAGCCGTTCTTCACGACCAAGCCGGTCGGCAAGGGAACCGGCCTCGGCTTGAGTCAGCTTTACGGCTTCGCCCGGCAATCGGGAGGGCATGCCGCCATCAGCTCAGAGGTTGGACGCGGCACCACGGTGAACATCTATCTGCCGCGCATCGAGGCCGCGCGCGGCGCCGCAGCGCCGCGCGCAGCGCTTGCCCTGCTTGAGCCAGTCAGGGCGCCTCGGCTCGGCACAACCGTGCTCATCGTCGAGGACGACGAAGAGGTGCGCCGCTTCAGCTCCAGCGCGCTGCGCGAGGCCGGCTACGAGGTCATCGAGGCATCCACCGGCCCGGAGGGTCTTCACCTGCTGCAAACGCGCCCGCAGGTCGCCCTGCTGTTCACCGATGTGGTGCTCAAGGGCCCGATGAACGGCCGCGAGCTGGCCGACAGGGCATCGCTGCTGCGGCCCAAGCTGCCGATCCTGTTCACCACCGGTTACGTGAAGGATGCGGTCGTCCACGGCCGCCGGCTCGATGAAGGCGTCAACCTGATCGGCAAGCCATTCACTCCGAGCGTTCTCACCGCGCGCATCGCAGAACTCCTCGCCGCCGCGTCGCAGGTCGAGTATCGAAGCGCGGTCGCCTGAAGCCGGCTGCGGCACGAGGGTCGCCAGATGATCGCAGCAAGATGAGTGCTGGAATTTGATCGAGCAGGCGCTTCTGTCGCTCGCCTGCGGCTCGCTGGCCGGCTTCGCTCTTGGCTTGATCGGCGGCGGCGGCTCGATCCTGGCGACGCCTCTCCTGCTCTACGTGGTCGGCGTTTCCGATCCCCATACCGCGATCGGCACCGGCGCCGCTGCCGTCTGCGTGGCCGCTTTGTTCAACTTCGCGACCCACGCCAGGGCCGGTCACGTGCGCTGGACGAGCGCGGTCGTGTTCGCCGTCGTCGGCGTCGCCGGCGCATTGATCGGGTCGAGCTTCGGCAAGGCGTTCGACGGTCGCAAGCTCTTGGTTCTGTTCGGCGTGCTGATGGTCGCCGTCGGCGCCCTGATGCTGCGCTCGCGCGATGCCGAGCAGTCGCCGAACTACGAGCGGCGCTCGGGCGGCCTGGTGGCCGGCCTCGCCCTGCCGGCCGGCATGGCGTCCGGGTTCTTCGGCATCGGCGGCGGCTTCCTGATCGTGCCCTGCCTGCTGTACGCAACCCGCATGCCGATGATCGACGCCGTCGGCAGTTCGCTCCTCGCCGTTGCCGCCTTTTCCGTCGCAACGGCGGCAAACTACGCCCGCTCCGGCCTGATCGCCTGGAGCGTCGCCTCCTGGTTCATCCTGGGCGGTCTCGGCGGCGGCCTGATCGGGCTGCGCAGCGCCAACCGCCTGTGCGAGCAGAAGGACCGCCTGCGACGCGTGTTCGCCGGGGTGATCTTCGTCGTCGCGGCCTACATCTTCTATCGCAGCTTCGGCACGACGCACGGACGCTGAGCTAAGAGGGGCCCGCATCGGGTCGGCCGGCGGCCGACATGACGATCAGGCGGAGCAACAGGAGGGCTCGGTGGCGTCGGTGCGCGAACCCGTTCAGTTCAGGCCGGCCGTGGTCACCGGGGCGACGGCGGGGCCGACCGAAACCCAAACGTTGGGATCGATTTGGGACTGCCGCTTCACGAAGCTGTAGCCGGTCGCGTCCCACAGGCGGATTTCGCCGACCATGTTGTCGAGGATGAAATCGCCGCGATCGGTCTTCACCGTGAGAATGGTGTGGCCGTTGCCGTCCAGGTCGCGAACAATGGTCATCAGCAGGGCTTGGCGGGGAAAGCCGCGATCGAGAAGGAGCTTGCGCTTCCACAACGCATAGATCTTGCAATCGCCCTTGCCGTCGACCGGGTAATCCCAATGGTCGAGCAACGTGCCCCAATGATCGAGATTGCTGAGCGGCTCGATGCTGGCGTTGACGTCGGCGTTCACGTCGGTCAAGGCGCGCATGACCTTCGGCGATGCCACGACATCGACCGGGTCGAGCACATCGACGCGGCATTCTTCCGGGCGCCGGGTGCAGAAGTCCGCCCACCCATAGGGCACTCGGGTTACGGCGCCCACGCGAGCGCTGTGGACCGAGACGGTGTCAACGGGAGCGGTCACGTTCGGACCGGCGTTCACCGATTTGACGAGCTTGCCGATTCGGTCGGCATGCGCCGCGCCGTGTCGGGGCGCGGCCTGGGACGCAAGCGCGGACAGGCCGAGAACAACCACCGCCGCGCCCAACCGCCCCAGCCAGTTCAGCATCGCCAACCCTCGCCCGATGAAAGCAGTTTCGGGGCAAGGGGGTTCCCGGTCAACGCATTGGTTAAGCCTTAGTTAACCGGGGCGGGCGGGTACGGAAGCGTCGCCCGTTTCCATCCCTCGTCATACGCCCACTCCGAGCGGTACGCCCGCGCGTTCTCGGGATCAGGCGTCAGCGCGCGGCAAAACCGAGGAGGGTTCGCGTCGCGACCGTGCACCAGGCGAGGCAAGCGGGGGCGGTGATCGCCACCGCCTCCCACAGCGGCACGTTGACGTAGCGAACCAATCCGTACGTGGCGATGAAGCAGAACAGGGGATTGATGACCACGCCGGCGATCACCATCGCCAAGCCGCCCACGAAGACGCTGTGATCGGAATAAACGGCGATGGCGTTGATGGCGGAATACAGCGAGACGATGGCCGACATGGCCACGAGGCCGAAGAGCGTGGCTTTGGCCAGGTTGATGACGAAGCTGCTCATGAAACCCTGGTCGCACGCCCGGCCGCCGCGCGGCGCCGGAGCGGATCTCGTGGAGAGGATAAGGGTTCAGTCGGCACTCGCGTCCTGCGCGCCTAACGCTGCCGCGCCGCAGCGGATCCCGCCCACTCTTCAGCTCGCGCCTTGAAACTCGCCCCCGCGATCGCCCTGACGACCCTCCGGCGGGCCGGATCGTTCAGTCTCGGCTCGAGCGCGACCGGTTCCAGCCGGCGAACGCGGCCGGAAGCACCTGTCCGCTTCCACCAGGGCCCCCATGAGGTGGTAAAGCGTGCTGGCCGGCATGAAGGCGCTGATCGCTGCGTCGGCCGCATCGACGTGATCGACCCAGCCGCCGCCGAGGCGCGGCGGGCAGTGCACGCGCTGCAGGCGGTCGAGGACCGCAGCCGCCTGCGGCCGCGTGTCGGCCGTGCCCAGGCTGTACTCCATGGCAAGGCATTTGATCGCTTCGGCATGGCTCCACGCCCTCGTCGAGGCCCTGCGCAGGCCGCCGTCCTCGCCGATCTCGTCGATGACCCGGCCGCTCCCGCGATCGGTGCCGTAACGCAGCGCGGCGGCGAACATCGGACCGACGAGGTCGCCCATCGGCGCGCCGGTCTTGGCCTCGAAGCGCCGGAGAAGCCAGCACCATTCGAAAAGGTGCCCGGGTTCGACGCTGCCTTGACCGGGGCAAGGCACCACGCGCCATTGCTCGTCGAAATACTCGCGCAGCACGCCGCGGGTCGGGTCCATGAAGCGGGTTCGGGCGAGGTCGACGAGAGCTGTCGCCCGATCGAGGTACTCGCCCTCGCCGGTGGCATCATGCAGTGCGAGGAACGCTTCCAAAAGATGCATGTGCGGGTTTTGGCGGCGCAGCGGATCGGGGCGCGGGACGCCATCCCAGAAGCCGCCCGCGCGCGCATCCTTGAAGGACCCGTCCAGCACCGCGAGGGTTCTGCCGACGGCCGCGGCGCCTTCGCGCCCACCGGTCAGTTCCATCAGCCCGGCGAGGGCGAACAGCACGAACGCGTGGGCGTAAAGGTCAAGGCGCTCGTCCGCGACGTTCCCCTTGCGGGCGAAAACCCAGCCGCCGCGCGCGTTGTCGGCCCAGAACCGTTCCACCATGGTCCGCCCGGCGGCGAGCGCGATGTCGCGGCCGTCGAACCAGCCGTGCCGCGACGCCGTCGCGAAGACGCCGATCTGGCGCGCCTGAACCATCACCCGCCGGGGCGCGGCGCGGTCGGGGACCGAGTCGAAGCCGAGGCGCTCCTCAAACATCCGCTCGGTCGCATCCCACCCGGCCGACGCCCAGAGCGGCAGCGCCTTGTCGAGCATCCAGCGCTTGAAGGCGTCGAACGGCCCGTCGACTTCATCGCTCACCTCCGATTCGCGCGGGGCACCGCCGGATTGGCAACGGTTCCGGCCAGCGGAAGGGTCGGCCTGGCGAGCGGGCGCGATGCTGCGGTTCGGAGACTCCACCTTCGCCGGCCTCACGTCATCGCGCCCGTGCTGCGCCGGATCATCGCCGTGGTCGACTGGCCGTTCACCAGCGGCACCAGCAGCGTGCGACCGCCGGTGGATCTGACGAAATCGGCGCCCACAACCTGCGCGTGGGAGTAATCCGCGCCCTTGACGAGCAGATCGGGCCGCAAGGCACCGATGATCTCCGCCGGCGTATCCTCGGCGAAGACCACGACAAGATCGACCGCGCTGAGCGCCCCCAGCACGAGGGCCCGCGAAACCTCGTCCTGTACCGGCCGCGTCGGACCCTTCAAGCGCGCCACCGAAGCGTCGGAGTTGATCGCCACGATCAGCCGGTCGCAGTTGGCGGCGGCTTCCCGCAGCAGCGAAACATGGCCGGGGTGCAGGAGGTCGTAGCACCCGTTGGTGAACCCGACGCGCAGCCCTTCGCGCCGCCAAAGCTCGCGTTGCCGAACGGCGTCGGGAAGGGCCAGCAGTTCACCCTTCTCGCACGCGCGATGGTGTCCCTCCCCGATCACGGTGGCTTCGAGTTCCTTGATATCGACGATGGCGGTGCCGACCTTGCCGACGACGAGGCCGGCGGCGAGGTTGGCCAGCCGCATGGTTTCGGCCACCGCCATGCTGCCGGCCAGCCCCAGCGCCATCACCGCCACCACCGTGTCGCCGGCGCCGGACACGTCGAACACGTCCCGCGCCGCAGTCGGCAGGTGGAGAACGTCACCGTTGGGCGCGAAATACGACATGCCGTGCTCGGAGCGGGTCAGAAGCACCGCCGACCCGGTCTCGGCCATCACGACCCGCGCGGCCGCCTCGGCCTCGGCATCGCTGGCGCAGGGCAGGCCCGTGGCCAGCGACAGTTCGCGCCGGTTCGGCTTGATCAGCGACGCGCCCTCGTAGCAACCGAACCGGGAGCGCTTGGGGTCGACCAGGGACGGCTTGCCGCGTCGCCGCGCGTCATCGATCACCGCCCGGATGACCGGGTCCGAGCACACGCCCTTGCCGTAGTCGGACAGCACGACGACATCGGCCCAGGCCACCGCCTCGCGGGCGGCGGCGAGCACGGCCCGCTCCACCTCGCCGCTGATGAAGGCGCTCGACTCCGTGTCGATGCGCACGATCTGGTGCGATCCGTTGACCACGCGCGTCTTGCAGGTCGTCGGCCGCCCCTCGTCGACGACCAAGCCTTCGAGACCGAGGCCGGCGTGGGCGGCCAACGCCTTGCCGACTTCGGCGCCGTTGTCGTCGCGGCCGATCGCGCCGACGAGGCGGACCTGCGCGCCGAGCGCGGCGAGGTTGGCGACGACGTTGCCCGCGCCGCCCAGTACGACCCGCTCCGACGTCTTCAGGACGACCGCGATGGGCGCTTCGGGCGACAGGCGGTTGACCGCCCCGTCGAGGTAGCGGTCGAGGATGATATCGCCGATCACGGCGATGCGCAGGCGGGAAAAATCGAGGAACGTGGTCATCCCAACCCCTGTTGAACGTTGCGGCCGCGAAGCAAGCTCGGAGACCAAGCGCAGGCCGGAAGGGTCGGCGCACGCCTCCCCCGGACCAGTCCTAGGCCGACCCCGCTGACTCCGCCCGCCCTTCTCGCCGCCGATGCCACGGGGCTTCCGTCATCTTCGGGCAGGCCTCGTCACCTCACATGAAAAGACGATGTCCCTCGGTGACCTTCCGTGGATGACCTTCGCCGCCGAAGCGACGCCGGCCTTCCAACGAAGCTTCGATGTCGTGCAGGATGCTGTTGGCGTAGGCGTCCCAGGTTCGGAAGGGACGCTCGCCGATCTCGGCCCGCAGCCGCTCGGAAACGGCCCCATCGCTGGCCAGCCGCTCGAAGGCGTCGGCGATCTCATCGGGGTTGTTGGGATCGACGGTGAAGCAGCCGCCGCCCTCGGCGACTTCCGCGACCGAGCCGAAGTTGGAGCAAAGGCAGGGCGTTCCCAGCCACAGGCTTTCCACCACCGGCAGCCCGTAGCCTTCGGCCAGCGACACGAAGACCGTCGCCCGCGCCTGCCGGATCAGCCGCGACGTTTCCTCATCGGAGCGGTAGCCGAGAAGACGGATGCGACCCTTCGAGGTGGAGGCTTCGTAGCTCGCCCGCGCCGCCACCTCGGGGGCCACGGAGCCGATCAGCAGGAAGCGCGCGTCGAGGTCGGGCCTGCGCTTGGCGAAGGTCTTGAAGGCCACCATCGCCGCGACCTGATTCTTGCGCCGGCACACCGTTCCCACGCTGATGAAGTCGAGGGTGGGGGCGGATCCGCCCGACGCCCGGCGCGCCTGCTTCAGTTCCTCGGGCAAGCGCGTCGCCCGCACGGAGCAGCGCGCTTGATCGCCGACGCCGTTCTTGTGCCACCACCCGCGCAGGTCGGCTTCCGTCGAATGCGACACCGGAAACAAGGCGTCGGCGTAGGAGATCGCGAAGCCGTAGCTTTGGAACAGGGCGACCTCGCGGGGGCTCGGCTGATCGACGTGGGAATGGGTCAGGGGCAGCAGGTCGTGGAACACCACCGCCGACATCAGCCCGCAAGCGCGGGCATCGCCGATCAGCAGCGAAATCAGGACGGATGGATAGCGTTCGTCGTGGCTGCCGAGGTGGGGCACTTCCGGCACCAGCAGGCAGGATCGCGACATGTCGCCGGCGATCGGCTCCCCCGGCCGGGCAGGCACGTTGAAGGCGGGACCGTCGTAAAGGCCCATCGTTTCGCAGAAATGCTGCTCGGCATAGACGATCGCCGACTTGTCGGCGCACCAGCGCACCGGCACAAGCTCGATGCGCCCGTTCTTCTGCAGAGCCGCCGCGAGATTGCGGGTCACGCGCTGGATCCCGGTGTTGCCCCGGTCGCGCCCGGTCAGGTGCACGCAGTAGAAGATGCGCAATGGCGTCGCGAGACCGACCACCCCGTCGCCGATCATCAACATGCCTGCCTCCTGGCGGCGTGGAACAGCTCCAGCACGAATTCCGGCTCCAAGCTCGACATGCAGGCGACCTGGTTGGGACAGCTGCCGATGCCGATCTCGCAGGGGGAGCAGGCGGTCTGCAGCGTCACGGTGACGACGCGCGGGCCGATCGGCCGCCATTGATGTTGCGGGTGGGACCCGGCGAAGACGCACAATGTCCACTTGCCCCGCGAAGCGGCGACATGCGCGATGCCGGAGTTGTTGGCGAGAACGATGTCGGATTCATCGATGGCGGCGATCACGTCGGACCATTGCGTGCGACCGCACAGGTTGACCACGTCGCGCGAGTCGAAGCCGCGCACCAGCAGGTTGGCGCGCAGGCGCTGCGCGCGGGTGCCGACGACCACGACCCTGTGACTGCGGCTGAGCAGCTCGATCGTTTCCCGGAAGCGATCGAGCGACCATTCCCTGACGCGCTCGTTGGCGAAGGGCGCCACCACCGCCAGCTTGTTCCGGGCGGACTTATCCCTGGGCATGTCTGCTGACCCGCTCGGACAGGGTGGGATGCTCGTTGCGCAGGGCGACGAGGTGGGCCAGCAGGTTCATGTTCTCGCGCTGGTGCAGGCCGACCAGCGAGGGCCGCTTGATGACGTGGAGCCCCACGAAGGTGAGAGGGGGGTAGGGCCTGCCGGGGATCGCGTAGATCCGCAGTTCGAAGAACTTGACCGGGTTGGGCAGCCTGAGGTGGATGGTCTGGTCGCTTGACGCCCCGATGTCGAGGTTGCCGCCGCCGATGATGGCCTCGCCCTGATCGACGCAGATGTCGTAAACGAGAACGGTGGGCACGGCGCTGACGCATTTGAGGATGATCTCGTAGTCGCCCATCGGCAGATCGATGTAGGGGCCCCAGATCACCGTGCGCCCGTTCACCCGCGCGCAGTCATCGGGCGCGAGCTTGATCTCAAGGTAGTTGTGGTCCCCGCAGGTGTGGAACGCCGCCGCCGGCAGGAAGCGCTGCCACGCCTTGCTGGCGCGCTCGGGATTGATCGCCGGCATCCGGATGTCGAGCCAGGGAAACTCGTCGCCCGTGTCGAAGCCGGCCTTGATGCGGGCCGTGGCGTGCCTGAGGAAGTGCCGGGTGTCCGAGCTGAGGCGCAGGTCCACGGCCAGGTCGAAGACGCGTCCGCCGAGCAGGCCGCGAAACGCCGCGTTGTGCTCGTCGAGGGACACGGCACGGCCGCCGGCCGACACGTCCTCGGCGAAGAAGTCGAAGGTCAGGATCGTGTCGGCGATCTTCGCGGCCAGGGCTTCGCCCTTGTTCCAGGAGCCGCACACGAGGGTGATGGCGGCGCCCGGCCACAGGGTTCGCAGGAGTTGCCGCGCGTCGGCGCCCATCACGAAGTCGCCGCGGTGATCGAGCTGCAGGACGAGGATCTGCCTGAGTCCGCCGCCGTCGGGAGCGACGACCACGTAGGGCGAGGTCGGCTCCGGCTTGAGGCGCTCGGTGGGCACGGGGAAGTACCGCGCCGGCGTATCCTCGGACTTCAGCCGGTCGAGCCATTGCGGCACGACGGCCTTTTCCACAACCATGATGATGTCGGATCGCCCGTCGGGCGGCCGGTCCAGGATGTCGGCCGCGTAATCGGCGTCGAGATCGCCGGCGAAGCGCAGACGGAACAGGAAAGGATCGACGGCCTCCTCCATTTCCGCCAGCAGCAGGCTCGGCGTGTAGAACTTGCGGAAAGCCGAGGGGAGGCGGGAGGGCAGCTGCAGCTTGCGTTCGTAAAGGATCTGGCTGGGCACGACCGCGATCAGGAAGCCGCCGACCGCCAGCCTGTCGAAGGCCGCGGCTAAAATCAGCCTGTAGTCGAGGCCATGCTGGAGGAGCTGATCGATGACGATGCAGGACTGCTCGGGCTCGAGTTGCCGGATGCGCTCCAGCGTGCCCTGGGAGGAGTCCGCCGGCACGTTGACGGTCGCCGCCGTTGGCAGAGCGAAGGTTGGCGCCGCCGCAGCGAAGGGCATCACGACCACGATCGGCGGCCGAGTCAGGGCGATCTGCAGGGTGCTGTTGATGTCAAGGCCGAGCCTGTCGGCGCCGACCGACGTCCTGATGTCGAGAATCGGCCTGAGCTGACGCGGCGGATCACCCGCCTCCGCAGCCGCTTCGTCCGACGAAGGCAAGCCGCCGGTGGAATGGACGGCGATGAACTGGGTGGCGAGGTTGGTCGTGCTGCGGGTCGTCTTGCGGTCCTTGCGGCGGGCGATCACGGCGACGCCGTTCATCGCCCTCGATGGCAGGCCGCACTCGAAGTCGAAGCCGTGGCGGACGTGTCCCACACCGAGACTTTCGAGATCAGGCCGCTCCAGACCGGCATCGTGGGTGCAGATGAAGTCGCCGGCAAAAAAGAGGTCGACGTACAAAACGCTCTTGCTGTCGTTGAGATCGACAGCCCAACCCTTGATCCGGCCGTTGCCGTAGATGTCGACGTGCCCGATGATCTTCGGTTCGAAGAGAGCCGGCGGCGGCGAAACTTTCTCGACTCGCCTCGTGAGGAAGTTCATTCACACCTCGTACGCTGCGGCGCCCGGGACAAGCCAGCGCGTCACATCTCCATGTGCAAGCAATCCGTATGCCCTCTCCCACCGCGAAGCAACCTGGCTCCGCTGGTCCGGCGAATACATACGAGCCGTTAAAGTTAATGGCGACTGCATTGCGATTTGCCGGGAACGGATCCACGACATCGGGATGACACTGCAGATCGTTCGGTCACTCCAGCGGAGTGGCGAGGGCTGAGCCGGCGAAGCAGCAGCTTGACGCGAATGGTCATTCACTCTGCCTCACCTGGCCCGCGGCCGGCAACCCGCACGGTTTAGAAACGGACTTGGGCGAGGTGAGCAGCTTTCGCTCCCGCCGCGGAGCGCGGCGTCCTGCTGCGCCGACGAAAGCCGGTCGCGGTCTATCCGGCCACCGCGCCGTCGCGCCTCATCGCCGGTCGTCGGCGACCGGCCAGGGGGCGTGCCGAGCGAGACCGGGAGGCGGCAGCGCGCGGCGCGAACGACGGCTTGCCGAACCCTTGCCAGATCGGCAAAATCACCGGGGCCAATCGGGGTGCACGGGGCGCCACCTCGCGGGCGGGCGCACCAGCGATGCATCGCGCCCTCGTGGACGCATGATTGCCAACGTCATCGCTGAAGGAGGAAAGGGCTCGAAGGCGGGAGGACGATGCTGCTGACGCCTTTGACCCCGGAAGCTCGCGGCGTTTCCTGGCCGGACTGCAACCAGACCATTCACACTGCCCGCTTCGTCACCACGCTCCGCTCAAATCCTTGGAATGTCCGAAGCATCGAGGTTTTCGTGTGAGGCGAACTCGGACGATAGTGCACTGGCGCGGACAAACGCACCACGCGCTTGGCTATTAACCATCTGTCATTGCAAGAGTGATCTTAGTCTCAGGGTGTACGTTTTATCGGCGCCAGCGTACTGGGCAGCAACCGTGCCAATCGATCGAGGGGCAAGCGACGAAATGGCATGACGGTGTTCGCCCGGCCGTATGCGCGGCTGTCGGACTCCTCCGCCGCCCGGCAAGGTCATGCCGTTGCGCCTGCGAGGCGACCAACGGCGCCTGCAAGCGGGCGTCCAAGCGGCGTCGCGGGACCAAACCTGCAGTGGCAAGCGCCGCACGAGACCACCGCGCGCAGCAGCCTCGTTCGGGTTTCACCTCTGGCGCCCGCGCGATCAGCCGCATCACCGGGGCGGCAAGCTCGTGCTAGTCACGAATGGCGAAGCTGTAGGGACGAAGCGATGCGACCCGTTCTCCTCGTGATAGCAATGCTCTCGATGTCGTGCGTCTTGACCGCACCCTCGTTCGCTCTGCAGGCCGAAGACACGATGCAGGCGTGGAAGGGCGCATCCGATCAGGAACGCTCCGAGCTTCTCGAGCAAATCCTCGGAAAGGGAGTGTCTGGAAGTGCCAACATTTCCCGCTGCATGAATGCCACCTCCACCACACCCGGCCACAGCGACCTTTCGATCGGTGAGGTCGCGAAGGTGTGCGCGCTGCCGGAGAACGCCGGCCAGCCTGTCTGACGACCAAGGACGCTGGCACGGCAACGGCAAACCTCCATCGATGAGACGGGCCATGACGAACCCGTGTTTCGCCCGACGCTACGGACCCACATCCCGTCCGCTTCTTCCACCGCGATGATGTGGTTGCGGAGGCATCCTGACCGACACGCCGCGATCCGTTCTCTGCGAACAGACGAAGACCAACGGCGCCACGCATCGCTTCAGAGCTGATGCCAATAACGCCGGCGAGCCGCGATCGACGAAGTAGAGCGCTCTGTGCACCCCGGTCGCAACAGGCCCGCGCGCGCGGCGGCTTCGGCTGCGGGAACGTGCCGGCGACACCTTTCTTGAGCGATGCCGATGAACGACTCTGGACGCCATCATCCGTTCGCGCAGTTGCCGGGCGGGTGAGGCGAGCCGTCATGAACGATGACGCTCGACCCTGGGACGTCGATCGGGAAGGCGGAGATTTCAGCTGCCTGCCTTGCCAACGGCTGAAGACCTATGAGGAAGATCGAACGCCGGCCAGGATCAGATCGACGCCGGCAAGAAACACGTCCCGCTCGTCATGCTCGCGCAGCTGCGCCGCCATCTGGTGCACGAACGGGTAGTCCGCCGGATCACGCCTGGTCCACTGCTCGACGATCGTCGCGAGCACGGCCAGGCGGTCGGAGGCGTGGGCATTGAGGCGGGCAGCAGCGGCATTCTGTGCGGCGGTGCCGAGAAGATAGTGCGCGAGCGCCGAAACGCAGTTGAAGAGCGCCCGGTCGGGAACTCCGAGCGCCCTGAACTGTGCGCTGCTGCGTTCGAAGATCAGCACCATGGCGGGCTGCCATGGCTCGCGCGACAGCTGGGTTCCGACCCAGGGATGCCCCTCGATCGCATCGAAAACGCCGAGGGCCGTCGCACGAAGCGCTTGGCGGGGATCCGGCTCGCTGACCACCTCGGCCAGGGCTCGGGACATGATGATCTCGGTCGCCGCCGAAAGCAGTTCGTTCTTGTCCGCGACGTGCCAGTAGAGCGCCCCGCTCCCCGTTGCGAGGCGGGCCGCGAGAGCACGGAAGGTGAGAGCGCCCTCCCCTTCGAGGTCGAGGATAGCGATCGCGGCTTCGATGATCCGTGCCCTGGAAAGCACGCCCGCCGGTCGTCCGGGGCGCCGAGCGGTGGACTTCATGGAACAGCCTTGACCTTTCTGGAACGTCGTTCCAAAAACCTGTCATTGGAACATCGTTCCAGCGGAACAATGACATGGGATCCATCACCATCGTGGGCGCGGGGCTGGGCGGCCTTACGCTCGCACGTGTTCTCCACCTTCGCGGCATACCTGCCACGGTCTACGAGGCGGACCCCTCGCCCGAAAGCCGCACGCAGGGCGGCCAGCTCGATATTCACGAAGGCAGCGGCCAACGCGCCCTCGAAGCCGCCGGCCTCACCGCCGCATTCCGCGCCATCATCCACGAGGGCGCGCAAGCCATGCGCGTACTCGACCGGGACGGCAACGTGCTGCTCGACCAGCTCGACGACGGCACAGGGCAGCGCCCGGAGGTTCTTCGTGGCGATCTGCGCAGGATCCTCCTCGAGTCGCTGCCGGAGGGGAGCGTCCGATGGGGTCGAAAGGTCGCCGGCATCGCGAGTCTCGGGGCCGGGCATCACGAGTTGGAGTTCGCGGACGGATCGACCGTGCGCAGCAGCCTGCTCGTTGGCGCGGACGGCGCGTGGTCGAGGGTGCGGCCGCTCCTGTCCGACGCCAAACCCGAGTACGTGGGCGCAACCTTCATCGAAACCTACCTGCACGATGTCGACCGACGGCACGCCTTGGCCGCCCGCACGGTTGGCAGCGGAGCGATGTACGCGCCAGCTCCGGGAAGAGCCATCTTCGCGCACCGCGAGATCGGGGACGTGATCCACACCTATGCGGGCCTGAAGCGGCCTGCCGAGTGGTTCGCGGGCCTCGACTTCGATGATGCCGCCGCCGCGACGCGTCGCATCGCCGCCGAATTCGACGGCTGGGCGCCCGAGCTCGCCGCCCTGATCACCGACAGCGATACGCCGCCGGTCGCGCGCGGGCTCCATACGCTTCCAACGGGGCATCGATGGCGCCGTATCCCGGGCGTGACGCTTCTGGGCGATGCCGCGCACCTGATGCCGCCATCCGGTGAAGGCGCGAACCTGGCAATGCTTGAAGGAGCCGAACTCGCCGACGCACTTGCCGCGCATCCCCACGACGTCGAGGCGGCGCTCGCCGCCTATGAGGAGCCGATGTTCTCCCGCGCCGCCCTGGAAGCCGCCGACGCCCATGCGATGCTGCAGCATTGCCTTGGCGAGGGTGCGCCAGCCGCGTTTCTCGCATTGCTGGCAGGCGGAGCTGCGTCCGATCGCGCATGACCGGCGCGTCATCGACCGGCCGTGACGGCCTCCGCCCATCCAGAGCATCGGACCGAAAAGTGCGCAGCGGTTTTCGGATAACTCCGATGCGTCACAGGAGGTTAGAGCATCGGACCGAAAAGTGCGCAGCGGTTTTCGGATAACTCCGATGCGTCACAGGAGGTTAGAGCATCGGACCGGACCCGATTCAGGGTCCGATGCCATAGCAGGATCACGACCCCGCCAGAGGCTGGTTCGAGAAGGCCGCCGCCGCGGGCAACACGACCGCCATGGTCAACCTCGGCCTGCTTAACGAGGACGGCCGAGGCGTGGCGCAAGACTATGGCACCGCTGGGGGCTGGTACGGGAAAGCCGCCGTGTACGGCAACAGCGACGCGCAGGCTGCTCTCGACAGGCTCAAAGCGATCGCCCGCTGATAGGCGGCAGGCTTCGTGAGCCGGCCGTCACGATCGAAGTGCAGCATTCAAGAGATTTGGAACGCTCTGACCACCGATCGCGATTGACGGTGTGTTCGCTGCCAAATCTGGTGCGAATGTCTGCACACCACGCTGAGCGGCTGTTTGCAAGGTCAGCCGATTGGGTTTTGACCCTAAGCAGGTCTCTGAAGGGTGCCCCGCGGCTCCAAGAAACCTGCGATACATCAGCGTTCCAGGCGAATGGAGCGTTGGACTGCCAACGCGATCCTGCTTGGCACCGCAGCAGCGCCGGCCGGCTTGGGATTGTCATAACCATGGCATGGTTCAGCGCTGGATGTCAGCATCATCCCGCTCGATGGCAACCTGCTCGACGACGGCGGCAATGGCGTCGAGCAGCGACGCGTCCTCGCCCGCCATCGCCTCCATCGAGGTCATCCGGCGCACCACCATCGCCGTGATGGCCTCCTCGACGGTGTTTTCCGCGAAGGCGTAGTACACCGTCGCCTGCTGGCCGTCGCGGTGGCAGCGCCCCTCGATCTGCGCCAGCTGGATCGCGCTGTGGCGCATGTCGTGGAGGACGAGCGCGCGTGTTCGATCGCCGCCCGGCATCTCGTGGCGATGCAGGGAGATCGACTCCGTGACCGTGAACACCACGGCGTCGAGTTGGCCCGTTTGGAAGGCGACCCGCACCGCTTCGTTGATGTCGCCGGGCTGCTCGCCATTGATCTCGCCGACCCGCCACCCGCTGCCATAAAGTGCTGCGACCAGGGCGGCGCTCGTTTCCAGAAAGGCGACCGACATCGCGACCTGCTGGTCGCCGTCGAGGAGGTCGCGGGCGAACTCCGCCGTGCCGGCGACGCGCAGCAGGCTGGCTTTCTGACGAAAGCGCAGATCGGCCGCCCAGCCGGCGGGACGGCGGGTGCTGCCGCCGGCAAGGCCGAACTCAGCCCGGAACGCGCGCCATGTCGCCTCGTAGAGCCGCCGCTCTTCGCGGCCGAGCGCGGTGGGCGCCAGCTCGCGCTGGATCTCCGGCCAGCCGGCGATGTCGGACGGGCGCCGGCGCAGCCCGATGGCGCGCTCCCCCTTGTAGAGCAGGTCGGCCATCACGGCGCAGTCGCGGGCGTTGGCGCTCCACGACCAGTTCGTCCATCGCCCCTTCGCCCGCCCGATCCCGAGCCCCTTCATCAGCTCGCGGAAACCGGCCAGCGTCGCCGTCGGCGTGCTGGCGGCGTGGCCGAGCAGCCGGCCGAGGTAGGACAGCTCGTGCGGCGCCTGGCCGGCCGTGGCGCTCATGAAGATCGCGAAGGCGGCGGCATCGGCGAGCTGGCGGCAGACCAGGCTTTGCTGGGCGTAGGGGTTGCGCAGCCGGTGGCTTTCATCGAACACCACCAGCGGCCAGCTCCGCTTCGGGGTGCCGCGCTTCGCCAGCTCGTTGTTCTTGGCACGAGTCGAGCGGCGGCTGCTGGCCGGCGGGGAGGCCATCAGCGCCTTGGTGCGCTCGTAGTTCACCAGCGTGACGTTCTTTCCCGCCGGGCCGGCCAGCGCGATGGTGCGCCGCCACTGCGGCAGGCCGCCCTTGGGGCAGATGATGAGCACGTCGGGTTCGGGCATCGCCGCGATGGCGCTCCACACCGACAGCGTCTTGCCGAGACCGGTCGCGTCGCCGAGCAGGAAGCCGGGGCGTCCGGCCGCGCGGGCGGCGAGGATGGCCTGCGTCGCCGCGTGCTGATGCGGGCGCGGGATCAGGCCGGCCGTCAGCGCCATCGGGCAGCAAAGGTTGGTTCGCTGCCGCTTGCCGAGCGTCGCGATGACGTCGGTCCGGCCCATCGAGGCGGGGTCATGGGATCGCCATCCTCAGCCGGGGCGGGATGATGAACCTTCCGCGGTGCGGGCGGCGTCGATTTGCAAGCGGACGTGCCCGACCGGGGAACCGTTTCGACGGTGCGACCTGCCCGTCGGGCCTCGGTGAGCGCCAGTGACACGGGCCGGATCATCGTCGATCTGTTCACCATTGCCGCAATCATACCGATCGGCGGGAAATGCCGTGCGCCTTGATGCGCGAGGCGAGCGTGGTCGGGCGCAGCCCGAGCAGTTCCGCGGCACCTCCGGGGCCGAACAGCCTGCCGCCGGAAAGCGCGAGCGCCGCCTCGATCTCCGCTCGATCGCGGGCATGCCGCTCGGTTTCCGTCAGGGGACGTTCCGCCGAGGCTGACCTCGTCACCGCAGGGCCGAGCGGAGGCGTAGGCTCGCCGTCCGGCAGGTCGAGGTGCAGGCGCCCGCGGCTCGAAAGGATCACGGCCCGTTCGATGACGTTCTCCAGCTCGCGCACGTTGCCGGGCCAGGGGTAACGGCGGAGCTGGCGCACGTCCCCTTGGCTCAGCCTGGGCTCGGGTAGTTTGAGGCGGCGCGCGGCATTCTTGAGGAAATGCTGGGCGATCGGCGCGATGTCGTCCGGCCGCTCGCGCAGGGGCTGCGCCTGCACGGGGAAGACGTTGAGGCGGAAGTAGAGATCCTCGCGGAAACGCCCACGGCGCACTTCCTCGCGCAGGTCCCGGTTGGTGGCGGCCACAAGCCTGACATCGACCGAGCGGGTCCGCGCCTCGCCGATCCGCTCGAACGAGCGTTCCTGAAGCACCCGCAGCAACTTGCCCTGAAGGTCGAGGGGGATCTCGCCGACCTCGTCAAGGAACAGCGTGCCGCCGTCGGCCAGCTCGAAGCGGCCCACACGGTCGCGAAAGGCGCCGGTGAAGGCGCCCTTGACGTGGCCGAAGAACTCGCTCTCGAACAGTTCTCGCGGGATCGCGGCGCAGTTCACGCGGACCAGTGGGCGATCGCAGCGGCGGCTGGCTTCGTGGATTGCTCCGGCGATCAGCTCTTTGCCGGTGCCGGACTCGCCGGTGATGAGCACCGTTGCCTCGGTGCCGGCCACAAGGTCGATCTGGCGCAACGTCGCTTCGGTGGCCGGCGAGCGGCCGATGATGGACTGGTAGTGGCGCTCGGCCCTGATCTCCTCCTTGAGGTAGGCGTTCTCCATTTCCAGGCGCTCGCGCAGGGTGTCGACTTCGGCAAGCGCGCTCTTCAGACGGATCTCGGCCTCCCGGCGCTGACTGATGTCACGAAACACGATCACGGCGCCGATCAATCGCCCGCGGTCACGGATCGGCGTCGAGGTGTACTCGACCGGAAATGCGGTGCCGTCGGCCCGCCAGAACACTTCACTGTCGACCTGGTGCACCGCCCCGTCGCGGAAGGCGTGATCCGCGACAAGACGCTGAACAAGGAATACGACGCCGCCCACATGCTGGCGCCGATGCCCATCGCCATTTCGCTGGGCATCGGCTCCAGCCCGCAGCCCTACACCATGCCGGCGGTGGAGAACGTCAACGGCCAGGCGATCACGCTTGCCGTGAAGCACAAGGACAACCGCGACCCCAGGAAATGGCAGGGCCTGAAGTTCGCCGTGCCCTTCGATTATTCCATGCACAACTACCTGCTGCGCTACTACCTCGCCGAGAACGGCATCGACCCGGACAAGGACGTGCAGATCCGCGCCGTGCCGCCGCCGGAAATGGTCGCCAACCTGCGCGCCGGCAACATCGACGGCTTCCTCGCCCCCGATCCGGTGAACCAGCGCGCCGTGTACGACAACGTCGGCTTCATCCACCTGCTGTCGAAGGAGATCTGGGACCGCCACCCCTGCTGCGCCTTCGGCTGCTCGCAAGCCTTCATCACGGAAACCCCGAACACCTACGCCGCCCTGCTGCGCGCCATCATCGAGGCGACCGCCTATGCGTCCAAGGCCGAGCACCGCAAGGAGATCGCCGCCCAGATCGCGCCGGCGAACTACCTCAACCAGCCGGTGACGGTGGTGGAACAGGTGCTCACCGGCACCTTCGCCGACGGCCTGGGCAAGGTGCAGAAGGTGCCCGACCGCGTCGACTTCGCCCCCTTCCCCTATGATTCGTTCGCCATCTGGATCCTGACCCAGATGAAGCGCTGGGGTCAGCTCAAGGGCGACGTCGACTGGAAAAGCGTCGCCGACAAGGTCTACCTCGCCACCGACGCCGCCCGCCTGATGAAGGAGGACGGGCAGACCCCGCCCGCGACCTCGATGAAGACCTTCGTGGTGATGGGCAAGACGTTCGACCCGACCAAGCCGCAGCAGTACCTCGACTCGTTCGCCATCAAGAAAGTCTGATCCGCCGCGATCGCCGCCGACCCGCCGCTGCACAGCCCGGGAAGGGACGTCCTTCCAATTATCGGTGTGCGCCGGTGCCCTACAGCTTCGGACCGAAAAGTGCGCGGCGGTTTTCGGACAAATCCGATGCGGCACAAGGATTCAGAGCATCGCACCGGATCCGATTGTGGGTTCGGTGCCCAAGCCCGCGAAGGACCAGGCCATGATCTCGTCGCTCCGCCTGCGCGCCGCTCTGGTGTCGCTGGTCCTTCTCGTCGTTTTGCTGGGCGCGTGGCAGCTCGCCGTCGGCGGCGTCGGCAAGACGCAGGCGATGGACCCGGACTACGCCGCGCTGATGGGACAGGCGGCCAACACCGGCAGGTCGGCGATGCCCGGCCCGCTCGACATCGGCGCCACCATCTGGGGCCACCTCAAGGACCCGTTCTACGACCACGGCCCCAATGACAAGGGCATCGGCATCCAGCTCGCCTATTCCGTCGCCCGCGTCGCGCTGGGCTACCTGCTGGCGATGATCGTCGCCATCCCGCTCGGCTTCCTGATCGGCATGTCGCCGCTGATGAACCGCGCCCTCGATCCCTTCATCCAGCTCCTCAAGCCGGTGTCGCCGCTGGCCTGGATGCCGCTCGCCCTTTACACCATCAAGGACTCCGGCAAGTCGGCGATCTTCGTGATCTTCATCTGCTCGATCTGGCCGATGCTCATCAACACCGCCTTCGGCGTCACCACGACCCGCAAGGAATGGCTCAACGTCGCCCGCACGCTGGAGGTCGGGCCCGTCCGGCGCGCCTTCACGGTGGTGCTGCCGGCCGCCGCGCCGACCATCCTGACCGGCATGCGCATCTCCATCGGCATCGCCTGGCTCGTCATCGTGGCGGCGGAAATGCTGGTCGGGGGCACCGGCATCGGCTACTTCGTGTGGAACGAGTGGAACAACCTGTCGATCATCAACGTGATCGTCTCCATCCTGGCGATCGGCCTCGTCGGCCTCGTTCTCGATCAGGTCCTGGCCACGGCGCAGCGCGCCGTGGCCTTTCCGGAGTAGCGCGCGCGATGTCGTCGGCGTCCCCGATCCCGCTCCGCAGACCGTCGCCCGACCAACCCGTGCCGGCCGGCCGGGTCGACGACAGGCTGATCTCCATCGAGGGCATCGCCCGGCGCTATCCCGCCCCCGGCGGCAAGACCACCACCATCTTCGCCGATCTCTGGCTCAAGGTCGGGCGCGGCGAGTTCGTCTGCACCATCGGCCATTCCGGCTGCGGCAAGACCACCGTGCTCAACATCCTCGCCGGGCTGGACAAGCCCAGCGCCGGCTCGGTGATCGTCGACAACCAAGCCATCAGCGGCCCAAGCCTCGACCGTGCCGTGATCTTCCAGGGCCACGCCCTGCTGCCGTGGCGCACCGTGCTCGGCAACGTCAGCTATGCCGTGACCTCGCGCTGGCGCAAGGCGTCCAAGGCCGAGGTCGCCGAACGCGCCCGCCGCGCCATCGCCACCGTCGGCCTCGCCGGCTCCGAGCACAAGCACCCGTCCGAACTCTCGGGCGGCATGAAGCAGCGCGTCGGCATCGCCCGCGCGCTCGCCATCGAGCCCAAGATCCTGCTGATGGACGAACCCTTCTCCGCGCTCGACGCGCTGACGCGCGGCACCCTGCAGGACGAGGTGCGCCGCATTTGCGTCGAGGCCGGGCAGACGGTGTTCATGATCACCCACGACGTCGACGAGGCGATCTACCTCGCCGACAAGATCGTGCTGATGACCAACGGTCCCGGCGCCAGGGTGGCAGAGATCGTGGAGAACCCGCTCAGCCGCGACCGCACCCAGCTCCACCACGCGCCCGGCTACTACGCCCTGCGCAACCACCTGATGGACTTCCTGGTGACGCGATCAAAGACGCTGCGCGATCAGGGCATGCCGGACGGCTACGATCCGCGTCACCCGCCCCTGGTGCGTCCGGCGCTGAGCAAGGAAGATGCAGCCTCGATCGCAGCCGTGCAGCCGGACGTGCGACGGGCATAGCTCACATCGCCCGCCGCGAACGGCGGCTGCGATCAAGCAATCCCGACCTTCAAACCGTCACCGCGTCGAATCGAGCGGAGGCGCCCTTCCAGATGGAGACAAACGATGAAGCGCGAAGAGCTCACCGAGAAGCTGCTCGATATCAAGCGGGAAAAGGGCTGGAGTTGGAAGCACATCACGGGCGAGATCGGCGGCATGTCGGAAGTGCTCGTCGTCGGCGCCCTGCTTGGCCAGATGAAGCTGACCAAGCCGGTGGCGGAGAAGGCGGCCGAGCTGTTCGGCTTGAGCGAGGTCGAGAAACGCATGCTGAACGAAGTGCCGATGCGCGGCATGCCCATGCCGCCGACCGATCCGCTGATCTACCGCTTGTACGAGCTCGTCATGATCAACGGTCCGGCCTGGAAGGCGCTGATCGAGGAAGAGTTCGGCGACGGCATCATGTCGGCGATCGACTTCGAGATGGTGCTGGAGCGGCTGCCCGACCCCAAGGGGGATCGCGTCAAGATCGGCATGTCCGGCAAGTTCCTGCCCTACAAGTACTACGGCGCCACGGGCAACCACGCCCAGCTCGGCTACAAGGAAGAGTGAAGCGACAGCGCCGGACTGTTCATCCCGGGCCAGCTTACGCGATGCGCGCGTTCCGATCGCATTCGATGGCCGCACCGTTTCGACGTGCGCATCGCATTCGTTCGAAGCTCCCGCCACGCATGCCGTCGGGATGAGGAGGACGATCCGAAGGCAGGCACAAAAAGGTCCTGTATCATTTTCGCAGGGATGAATTATTGTGCTTCATCTCTGCGCGATGAGCTTCGGCCGGGCCATCGATGCGGGAATGCTTTCAACCATTGGCAACGAGCGAGAGCTTCGGCTACAGCAGCGCATCGATGCTGCCGATCGCGCGATCCCGGGCCGTTCGCAAGGCGCGAAAGGCATTGGCGAGGACCTCGTCTTCGGCGCGCATCACCTCGGTGCAGGCGGCGGAAAGGTCGCGAAAGCCGAGCATGTGTGCTCCGGCGACGGTGGAATGGGCACTACTTTGGCAGGTTGGCATTGACGGCGTCGGCCAGGAGCTTTTCACAATGC
>CAXTMA010000034.1:0-22258 GCA_964245015.1 uncultured Beijerinckiaceae bacterium
GCGGCGACGACCACGAAGGCCGCAACCAGCGGGCCCCGCCGGCGCAGCCACCCCGCGCGGCGGAAGCCGATGAAGCCCAGCATGAGCATCTGCCCGGCCATCGTCCCGACCACCGACCTCGACACGCCCGAGGCGATGAGCGAGGCGAGGAAGATTCCGGCCGCGCCCAGGCCGAGCAGCGGCACGAGCGTGCGATACGCGGTTTCGATCTCGGCGACGTCGCTGTGGCCGATGTGGAAAGCGGCGGCGGCCATCATCACCATCGCCATGTTGACGAGCCCGGCGACGGACAGGGCGACGACGACCTCGACGTTCGAGAATCGCAAAAGGCGTCGCCGCTCGCGGTCGTTGCGGACCGGCACGCGGTTCTGGGTCAGCCCGGAATGGAGGTAGACGGCATGCGGCATGACCGTGGCGCCGACGATGCCGGCCGCGAGCGTCGCCGCGGCGGCGTCCGGCAGGCTCGGACTGACCGCATGGATCGCGGCGGCGGCCCAGTCGACCGGCGCGATGAACAGTTCGGCCAGGTAGCAGAGCCCGATCGCGGCGACGAGGGCGCCGATGACTATCTCGATGGGACGGTGGCCGTTCGTTTCGACCAGCAGGATCGCGTAGGTCACGACCCCCGTGACGGCCATGCCGGCGAACAGCGGCAGGTGGAAGAGGATGGAAAGGCCGATGGCGCCACCCAGGAACTCGGCGAGGTCGGTGGCCATCGCCGCCACTTCGCTGACGCCCCACATCGCCAGCACCACCGGCCGGGGAAAACGCTCGCGGCACATCTGCGCGAGGTTGCGGCCCGTCACGATGCCGAGCTTGGCGGACAGCGCCTGGAACAGCATGGCGATGAGGTTGGCGGCCAGAACCACCCAGAGCAGCCGGTAGCCGTACTTCGCCCCGGCCTGGATGTTCGTCGCGAAGTTGCCGGGGTCCATGTAGGCGATCGAAGCGACCACCGCCGGCCCGGCGAACAACAGAACCGAAGGGAAGGCGGGGCGCTGACCGGCCAGCGTTTCGCGGAGGGCCCGGGTTGTTCGCTCGCCGAGGGTCTTGGCTGGCGTGGCCTCGTCCGACAATCGCGTGTCCCACCCGGCCGCCGGCCGCCGCAAAGTCAGATATAGCATCGGCTATATCAAAACAACCGCACGCCGGGTCGCAGGTCGTGACATCGGCCGAATGCGTCGATCTGCCCTTGGCGGAGGCAAGGCAGGCGATCCCGGTCGACCGGCATTGTTCCGCACGGATCGTCAGGTGGCGCGCGAGGCTCGGACGCCCGGCAGCCGTCCCGCTCCGGCTCACGACGGAAGTCTGGAATTAGACTACTTACAAACTATTACCGTTGACAGGCCGCCCCGTGGAGGATGACAGGCAGCCGATGCATTCTGAATATCGGGACCAGCCGGTGACGAGCCTCATTCTGCGACGTCGCTTCCGCGCCCTTTCCCTGCTCGGGAGTTGCGCCCTGCTTGGGAGTTTCGCCCTGCTGGGGGGCTTTGCCGCCGCCGTGACCCTGCAGACGGGGCCGGCGCAAGCCGAACGCGCCCCGCTGATCCTTTACGGCGCGCAACACCAGCAGATGATCGATCTGCTGACCACGGCCTTCAAGAAGGAGACCGGCATCGACGTGAAGCTCCACTCGGGCGAAGCGCCGGAGATCGCCAACCAGATCGCGGCGGAAGGCGACGCCTCGCCGGCGGACATCTTCTTCACCGAGAACTCGCCCGAACTCGTGCTGCTCGACGCCAAGGGCCTCTTCGCCAAGGTCGATCCGGCGACCCTCGCCGCGGTTCCGGCCAGGGACAGCGCGCCCGGCGGCAACTGGGTCGGAGTGCTGTCGCGCGAGAACGTGCTCGCCTTCAACACCTCGATGATCAAGCCGGACGAGATGCCGGCCTCGCTGATGGACCTCGCCAAGCCCGCCTGGAAGGGCAAGGTGGCGGTCGCCCCCGCCGACGCCGACTTCCTGCCGCTCGTCAGCGCCATCGAGATGCTGAAGGGGCACCAGGTCGCCCTCGACTGGCTGAAGGGGATCAAGGCCAACGCCCAGGTGTTCGACGACGACGAGGGCGTTGTCGCCGCCGTCAACCGCGGCGCGGTCGCCACCGGCATCATCAACAACTATTACTGGGCGCGCCTGCACACGGAGCTTGGCGAGAAGGGCACCCGCAGCGCGATCCATCACTTCAAGGGCGGCGACGTCGGCGCCCTGGTCAACGTATCGGGCGCGGCGGTGCTGAAATCCTCGAAGCACCAGGCCGAGGCGCAGGCGTTCCTCGCCTTCATCGTCAGCAAGCCCGCGCAGGAGATGCTGGCCAAGAGCGACGTCGACTTCGAATATCCGCTCGCCGCCGGCGTCGCCGCCAACCCGCTGCTGAAGCCTTTCAACGAACTGCAGCCGCCCGATATCGCCGCCGCCAAGCTCGGCGACGACCGCCAGTCGGCCAGATTGCTGCGCGAGGCGGGCCTTCTCTGATGGCCGGGGCCGCCGGCGTCTTCCGGCTACCCGGCGCGGGCCGCCGCCCGCCCGCACCGCTGCTCGTGGGGGCTCTCCTCGCGCCGGCGCTGGTTCTGCTGCCGATCGCGATCACGCTGGCCGGCGCGTCGCACGTCGAACCCGCCGAGGCGGTCGCGACACTGGTGAGGCCGCTCGTCGGCTCGCTGATCGTCAACACGGTTGCCCTGGTCGTCGCCGCGACCTTCGCCGCCGCGGTCATCGGCACCGCCACCGCCTGGTTCGTCGAGCGAACCGACCTGCCGGGCCGCCGGCTTTGGAGCGGCCTCGCCGCCGTGCCGCTGGCCATCCCCGCCTTCGTGACGAGCTTCGCCTGGGTGTCGGTGAGCCCGTTGCTGCAGGACTTCGACGGCGCGCTTCTCGTCGTCGTGTGCGCCTACACCCCGCTGGTCTACCTGCCGGTGGCGGCGGCCCTGCGCGGCCTCGACCCGGCCCTGGAAGAAACCGCGCGCACGCTGGGGCTTGGGTCCTGGCGCTGCTTCGTCCGGGTCGTGCTGCCGCAGCTGCGCCCGGCGATCCTCGGCGGCATGCTGCTGGTCGCGCTCAACACGCTGACGGAGTTCGGCGCCTTCGCCCTGCTGCGCTTCCGCACCTTCACGACCGAGATCTACGCCGTTTACCGCACCAGCTTCGATGGGGCGGAGGCGTCGCTGCTGGCGAGCGTGCTGCTGGTGCTCTGCCTGCTCTGCCTGCTGGCCGAAAGCCGGGTGCGCGGCCGGCGCCGCTATGCCCGGATCGCGCGCGGCGTCGGGCGCGGGGTGGTGCTCCATCCGCTTGGTCGCGCAAAGTGGCCGGTCCTGCTCGGCTTCGTGCTCCTCACGGCAGTCACCGTGGCCGTGCCGCTGGCCATGATCGCGTACTGGTCGCTGCAGCACGGCGCCGACGCGATCTCGCCCGCGCAGGCATCGCTGTCGCGCGTGGTCACGGCGACCGCTTCGACGGTCGGCTTCGGCGTCGCCGGCGCGGTCGTCACCACCGTGCTGGCGTTTCCGATCACCTTTCTCGCCACCCGCTACGAAGGCAGCCGCCTGGCTGCCGTGGCCGAGCGCTCGACCTTTCTCGCCCAGGGCGTGCCCGGCATCGTCGTCGCGCTCGCCCTCGTCGCCCTCGTCATCCGACACCTGCACCCGCTCTACCAGAGCGCGGCCCTGCTGGTGACCGCCTATGCCATCCTGTTCCTGCCGCTGGCGATGGTGTCGATCCGCGCCACCCTGGTGCAGGTTCCCCCGGGGCTGGAAGAGGCGGCGCGCACGCTGGGGCTCGGCGCCCTGGCGACGGCGTGGCGCATCACCCTGCCGCAGGCCTGGTCGGGGGTCGCCGCGGCCGTCGTGCTGGTGTTCGTGTCCGTTTCGACCGAGCTGACCGCGACCCTGCTTCTGGCGCCCATCGGCACGCGGACGCTGGCGACGCAGGTATGGAGCAACACGTCGACCCTCGCCTTTGCCGCCGCAGCCCCGTTCGCGGCGGCGATGACCGCCATCTCGCTCTTCGCCGCTGTGCTTCTCGCCGGCCGTTTCGGTCGCGCGGGGGCACCGGCGGCCCTGTGAGGCGGGGCTGATGGCCGATCTCGTCGCCGCCGGCATCACCAAGAGCTTCGGCCGCACGCTTGTTCTCGCCGACGTCGACCTGCGCGTCGCGTCCGGCACGCTGACGGCGCTGCTCGGCGCGTCGGGCAGCGGCAAGACGACCCTGCTGCGCCTGATCTGCGGCTTCGAGCGGCCGGATGCCGGCAGCATCGACCTCGACGGCCGCCCCGTCGCCGGACCGCGCCTGCACCTCCCGGCGGAACGCCGGCGGATCGGCTACGTCGCGCAGGACGGGGCGCTGTTTCCGCACCTGTCGGTGGCCGACAACGTCGCCTTCGGCCTGCCGCGCCGCGAGCGCACGGCGGCGACGGTGGATCGTCTGCTCGCCCTCGTCGGGCTGCGCGCGACCTATGCCGTGCGCCGGCCCCACCAATTGTCGGGCGGCGAGCAGCAGCGCGTGGCGCTGGCCCGCGCGCTCGCCGCGCAGCCGCGCATCGTGCTCCTTGACGAGCCGTTTTCCTCGCTCGATGCCGCGCTGCGCGGCGAAACGCGGCAGGCTGTGGCCGACGCGATCGCGCAAACGCGGGCGACCGCGCTTCTCGTCACCCACGACCAGGGCGAGGCCCTGTCGATGGGCGCGCAGGTGGCGGTGCTTCGCGACGGCCGCATGCTGCAGGTCGGCACGCCCGAGGCGGTCTACCGCCGCCCCAACGACGTCGATCTCGCCCGCTTCCTCGGCGAAGCGGTCGTGCTGCCCGGCGAGTCCGCCGCCGGGCGCGTCACCTGCGCGCTCGGCGACCTGCCGCTCGCCGCCGGCATGCCGAGCGGCGCGGTCGAGGTGATGATCCGGCCCGAACAGATCCGCCTTCTCGCCGAGAACGAGCCGGGCGGTCTGCCGGCCGAGGTCGGTGGCGCGACCTTTTTCGGCCATGACGCGCGCGTGGCGCTGGTGTCGCTCGATCCGGCCTCGACCCGCTTCACGACCCGGCTGCCCGGCCATGTGCCGGCGAAGGCCGGCGATCGCGTGCGCTTCGCCGTCGCCGGCGAGGTCGTGGCCTACGCCCGCTCGCAGCCCGCCGCGATGGCGACGAGCGAGCCGGCCGCCTCGCGGGAGCCGGCGACCGCAACGACGCGCCGAAGCGTGACGGCATCACAGCAAAGGAGGATATTGTGCCAGCCCATCTGAACAGGTCCCGCCTTGCCGCGCTCTCGGTCGCGGCGCTGGCCGCCACGGCCGGCGTTGCCATCGCCCTCGACCGTCCGGTGGAGGCCGCCGACGAGCCGGCGAGCTTCCTCGCCGGCCTGCGCCATCAGGTGACGCTGACCTCGACGGTGCCGGCCAACGGCGACCAGAACCCCTACGCGATCATCGTGGCGCCGGTCAGCGCCGGCAAGATCAAGCAGGGCGACGTCCTCGTCGACAACTTCAACAACAGGGCCAACCTGCAGGGCCTGGGCTCGACCATCGTCGACTACGACCCCTCGACCAAGAAGGTGAGCGAGTTTGCCACGATCCCGCGCACGCTCGACGGCTGTCCGGGCGGCGTCGGCCTCACCACCGCGATGGCGATGCTGAAGACCGGCTGGATCATCGTGGGCAGCATGCCGAGCAGCGACGGCACCACCGCGACCAAGGGCATGGGCTGCCTGATCGTGCTCGGCCCCGACGGCAAGGTCGCGGGAACGATCACCAGCCCGCACATCGACGGACCCTGGGGCAACATGGCGGTCGTCGACGACGGAGCCACGGCGACGCTGTTCGTGAGCAACACCGGCTTCGGCATCGGGGCGCCGGCGGAGAATTCACCGGTCCTCAGGAAGGCCAACGTGGTCCGTCTCGAATTCGCCGTGGCCGAGAACAAGCCGCCCGTCCTGGTGAGTGAGACCGTGGTCGGCGAAGGCTTCGGCGAGCAGGCCGACAAGGGCGTCTTCGTGATCGGCCCGACCGGCCTCGCGCTTGGCAAGGAGGGAACGCTCTACGTGTCCGACGCTTTGGAGAACGCGATCAACGCCATCCCGCAGGCGACGACACGCAGGGATAGCGCCGGCACCGGGCGCGCCGTGACCAGGGACGGCATGCTGCAGCGTCCGCTCGCGCTGGTGATGGCGCCCAACGGTCACCTCCTCACCACCAATGGTCTCAACGGCCAAGTGGTGGAGATCGATCCGGCCAGCGGACAACAGCTGCACGCCTACTGGGCCGACACCGACAAGGCGCAGCAGCCGCCCGGCTCCGGCGACCTGTTCGGCCTCGCGATGATGCCGTCGGGCAAAGGCTTTTATTACGTCCAGGACGACGTAAATACCCTCGTCAAGGCCGACTAGATTCAGGAGACGCTTCTTGCCCGGTTGCCCTTTCTCCACGCGGCGCGGTTTCCTGGGAGCGGCGGCCGCGACCGGCGCCTTCGCGGCGACCAGCGCCCGCGCGGCGTCGCAGGGCAACCCGGCGACCGACACCAAGTCCGACAAGACCGGCCTCGGCGCGCGCGAGGCCTTCTACGGCACCCATCAGTCCGGCATCCAGACGCCGCAGCAGGCCAACAGCGTGATGGCCGCCTTTGACGTGACAACGAGCGAGGCGGCGGGACTGATCGCGACGCTGAAGGCCTGGACCGAGGCGTCGGCCCGCATGATGGCCGGACAACCCGCCGAGCCCCTGACCGGCGACGCCGCCAAGCCGCCGGCCGACAGCGGCGAGGCCCTCCACCTGCCGCCGCGCCGTCTCACCCTGACCTTCGGCTTCGGGCCCAGCCTGTTCGAGAAGAACGGCGAGGACAGGTTCGGGCTGAGGGCACGGCGCCCGGACGCGCTGGCCGACCTGCCGCTGTTCAACGGCGACCAGCTCGATGCCAAGTATTGCGGCGGCGACATCTGCATCCAGGCCTGCGCTGATGACGAAATGGTCGCCTTCCACGCGATCCGCCAGCTGGCACGCTTGGCCGCGTCCGACGATTCTGCGGCCGGGTACGGTGGCAAGAAGGCCGGCGCGACCGCCGCCCACGGCGCCAAGCGGGGCACGGCGCAACTGCGCTGGATCCAGAACGGCTTCCTGCCCGACAGCCCGGGCGGCAGCACGCCGCGCAACCTGCTCGGCTTCAAGGACGGGACGCAGAACCCCGGCAGCCCCTACCCGGCCGAGGTCGCCGGGGGCAGAACGATCGGCAACGGCGATTTCGACGAGGTGGTCTGGGTCGAGGACGGACCCGACTGGATGCGCGGCGGCAGCTACATGGTGGTGCGCCGCATCCGGCTCGCCCTTGAGCACTGGGACCGGACCGAACTCGACTTCCAGGAGCAGGTCATCGGGCGCCGCAAGATGAGCGGGGCACCGCTGACCGGTGGCGACGAGTTCACCCCGCTCGACCTCGACGCCACCGACCGGGACGGCAATCCGGTCATCGCGCAGAACGCCCACGTCCGCCTCGGCGCCGCCAGCGCCAACGAAGGCGCGCGGATCATGCGCCGGGCTTATTCCTACAACGACGGGCTGAGCTTCGTCGCCGAGCGCTGGCCGCCCTGGCGCCAGGGCCTGGAATACGACGCCGGCCTCATCTTCATCGCCTACCAGCGCGACCCCCGCGACGGGTTCAGCCGGATCTACGAGCCGATGTCGAAGCTCGACCTCTTGAACCAGTATGCGACCCACGTGGGCAGCGCCGTGTTCGCCTGCTGCGGCGGCGTGCAGGACGGCGAGTTCATCGGGCAGAAGCTGTTTCTGGCAGCCTGATCCCGTGCGGGGCGGCGCCGGGTGCGGATGCTTGACGCCGCAACAACGATCGGTCCGGCTGCCGAAGCGTCTCGGCCGTTTTTGCCTCGGTGGCCAACCAGGGCGCGAACCCGATGATCGCGCCGCCGCGTGAAGGCTGACTTCTTCGCCCGCAACGTCGCCTCGGTCGCCGCCGACCTGATCGGCTGCCAGCTCCTGCACGCGGGATCGGGAGGGCTGATCGTGGAAACGGAAGCCTACGATCGCGGCGACCCGGCCTCGCACAGCTATGCCGGTCCGACCCGACGCAACGCATCCATGTTCGGCCCCGCCGGCCACGCCTACGTGTACCGCAGCTACGGCCTGCACTGGTGCTTCAACATCGTCTGCGCGCCGGGCTCCGCCGTTCTCGTGCGGGCCCTCGAGCCGACGGTCGGCGTCGCCGCCATGGCTGAACGCCGACGCACCGCCTCCCCTCGCCTGCTGTGCTCGGGCCCCGGCCGGCTGTGCCAGGCCCTGGCGATCACGGGCACGCTCGACGGACAGCCCCTGAATCGGTCCCCGTTCGAGCTGCTGGCTCGACGTCAGCCCGTCGAGATCGCCACCGGTCCCCGCATCGGCCTCACGCGCGGCGTGGACACGCCATGGCGTTTCCTTCTCGTCGGCTCCACCTACCTCAGCCGCCCGCTCGAACAAACGAAACGCCGTGGAACCGACCGGCCTTGAATTCCTGTTCACCAAAGCATCGGATCAAGGGTCTGCGCGGGCAGGCTTCGCGGGCTGACGCAAACCGACGGTGAACGGCCGAGATGTTCTCCCTCGCGAAACGGGGAAGGCCGCAGCAGTCGGTGGAGGAGGACTGCCGCGTCGTTGATCGCCCCGGACAGGTTTGGTGGCAGCAAGTGCGAGGATCAGGATCGCGTATCGTTCCCGCGGATCTCGGGAATTGATGGGGCGGGCGACACGCGTTGCGAAATCGGCGACATCGCCGCTCTGCTGCAAGCTGCCGAGGCACCTGCGCAATGGCTGTCTCCCTCGCCGCGAAGACGTGGCTGTTGTGTGCGGCCTACCTCATCGCAGGCGTGGTCGCGTTCGTCCGAGCACGACGTGCAAATCCGAGCTGATCCACGGGACGCTTGGCTCGCGGCGGCCGGACGAATACGCTGCACCGCCGATCCGCCAGCGGGTGGAATGGCCGCAGAGCACTCACCTCCCCGATGGAGGAACAGCGGAGACCCTCGCGGCGATCGTGATTGCGGATAGGGTCCGGACCTGAAGCATCCTTGGGCCGGCGGCAGCGAGCCGTGAAAGGCATGGTAGTCGCTGATGGCCCGTTGGAACCGGAGATCCCACAATTTGTCGATTCAAAAGAGCAAAGATAGCGCCGGCCCAGATCCCGCGTTCTGGAACGGCAAGCGGGTGCTCGTCACCGGGCATACGGGATTCAAGGGCGCTTGGCTGACGCTGTGGCTGCAGCGCTTTGGTGCCGAGGTCAACGGCCTGGCACTCGCCCCCGACACGGAACCGAGCCTGTTCGCGCTCGCCGTCGCCGGAACGGTGGCCTCCGCGACCGTCGACGTGCGCGACCTTGCGGGCGTGCGCGCCAGCCTCGACGCGGCCCGGCCCGACATCGTGCTCCACTTGGCGGCGCAGGCGCTGGTGCGCCCGTCCTATGCCGATCCCGTGGGTACCTATGCCACCAATGTCATGGGCACGGTGCACGTGCTGGAGGCGGCGCGAGACATCGAGTCCGTCCGTGCCGCGGTGGTGGTGACCAGCGACAAGGCCTACGAGAACCGCGAATGGGTGTGGGCCTACCGCGAAACCGAGGCGATGGGCGGCCACGACCCTTACAGCAGCTCGAAGGGCTGCGCCGAACTGGTGGTCAGCGCCTATCGCCGCTCGTTCTTCGGGTCGGGCGGCCTTCGCCTGGCCAGCGCCCGCGCAGGCAACGTCATCGGCGGCGGCGACTGGTCGACGGATCGCCTCGTCCCCGACATCATGCGCGCCTTCAGCCATGGCGGGTCGGTGGAGATCCGCTCGCCCGGCGCGGTGCGGCCGTGGCAGCACGTCTTGGAACCGCTGGCCGGCTACCTCGTCCTGGCCCAGCATCTCGCCGGAGCCGACGGCGCGGCCTTCGCCGAGGCCTGGAACTTCGGGCCGACCGACGAGGACTGCCGCCCGGTGTCCTACGTCATGGATGCCCTCGCCTCCGCCTGGGGCGGCGGCGCGCGCTGGCACCTTTCCGACAGGCAACACGCCCACGAGGCCAACGTCCTCAAGGTGGATTCCTCGAAAGCCCGCGCCCGTCTGGGCTGGGACCGGCGCCTGGGCCTGGACGAGGCATTGGCATGGACCGCCGACTGGTATCGCGGGCACAGCGAGGGGGCTTCGGCCCGCGACCTCACCCTCGCGCAGATCGACGCCTACCAACGGCTCGGAGCCTGACGCCGCAACGCCCGCCACCTTGCCGGCCGCGTCACGCGCAAGATCGTATGGCGGCGATGACGCTTCGATCTCGGTGCCAAGCGGCAGGGCGTCGAGGTGGCGGGCAGCGGAGGCGAATGCCCATCATGCTCGACATCCCAACCGTGGCACCTGGGACGGCTCGCCTCGCGATCCACGGGGCCGCATCCGCTCCGGGCGGGGTGCCCGCTCCGCCGGTTCAAGTCTGGCTCCGGCCCCATCAAGGGGCCGCACGTCGCGCCGCGACCGCTCGCCGCAGGATCTGCCGCTTGGGACGGGCGCCGACCTGTGGCACTTCGGCCGCCGATGAGAGCCCTGCCCGCTGCAAGCCGGCCAAGCGCCTTCGAGGCGCGCTCAAGCCTCAGGCGCCCCGCGCGGCCATGAAGTTCGCGAACATGAAGTTACCGGCCGTGCGATCGACGGCCTTGAAACCAGTTGCCGATGCGCCCGACGCAAGCGCCGGCCGCCCCGCCGCACCGGCCCCTGCACCGACCCTTGTCGACCTCGCTGCGGTCGGGCTGTCCTACGGCACCCGGTCGGTGCTGGAGGGCATCACGCTGTCGCTCGCGCCCGGCGAAATGCTGGTGCTGCTCGGGCCCAACGGCGCCGGCAAATCCTCTCTGATGCGCCTCATCGCCGGGCGCCTCGCCCCGAGCCGCGGCCGCGTGCGCGTCGAGGGCGCCGATCCGCACCGGCACGCGGCGGCGAGGCGGGCGATCGGCTGGGTGACGCAGGACATCGCCCTCTACCCGCGCCTGACCGTGCGCGAGAACCTCGACGTCTTCGCCCGCTTCGCCGGTTTGCGAGGCGCGGAGCGCCGCGACGGCGTCGCCACGGCTTTGCGCCTGGGACAGGTCGCCCACGTCGCCTCCCAGGTGGTCGGCACCCTGTCGGGCGGCTACCAGCGCCGGGTCGACATCGCCGCCGCCCTGTTCGGCCCGCCCCGCCTCGCCCTGCTCGACGAGCCCACGCAGGGGCTGGACAGGGACGCGCGCGCCGCGGTCCATGCCGTGCTCGCCGGACTTCGCGCGGCGGGCGCCGGCGTGGTCGTCGCCACCCACGACTTCGCCGAGGCCGAGCGCCTCGCCGATCGCGTCGCCATCCTGCGCGATGGACGCCTCGTGCTCCTCGACTCGCTGCCGGTTCTGCTCGCCCGCGCCCGCGCCGCCGGGCCCGAGCACGACGTGCTGCTCGCCGAACCGGCCGGCGAGGAAACGCAGGGCCTCCTCGTCGGCGCCGGCTTCGCCCGGGATGCCGACGGCCTGAGCTGGTCCAGCGCGCGACACCATGCCTCCTCGCTGGACGCGCTTCTCGCGACCTTGCGTGGCAAGGGGGCCCAGGTGCGCGAAGTGCGGGCCCGCGAGCCCGGGCTGGACAGCGTCTACCGTTACGTCATCGGCGAACGCCGACCGATGCGCGCCCGCGAGGCGGCGGAATGATCGGCGCCGCCTTCCGCGTGATGCTGCTCAGCCTTCTGCGCGACCGCACGGCGCTGGCCATGGCCTTCGTGCTGCCGACCGTCATCTTCGTGATCTTCGCCGCCATCTTCTCGGGGGCCGTGGGCGATCGCATCCGCATCAACGTCGGCCTCGACGACCTCGCCCGCACGCCGACCACGCGGCGCCTCGCCGACGCTCTCGCCGCCGATCCGGGCTGGCGGGTGACCCGTCTCGACGGCGAGGATGCCGTGTCCGTGGAGGGAGCCGTGCGCCGCGGCGACGTCGATCTCGCCCTCATCATTCGCGGCGATCCCGGCACCGTTCTGCCCGGCGCTCCACGGCCGATCCTCGCGGTGGTGAACCCGGCCCGCGCCCTCGCGCGACCGATCGCGCTGGGGCAGCTCCAGCGTATCCTCAACGAGCAGCTGCCCGACGTGGTGATGGCGCGCGTGCTCTGCGACGTCGAGCGGACGGGGGGACTTCCGAAGGGTGAGGCGGCCCGGCTGCAGGGGGCTTTCGCCGCCCGGCGCGGGTCGGAGGGCGCCACCGGCGCCTTTTCCTTCGCCGCGCTCGTCGATGATCGGGAAACGGCGGCCGGCGGCGCCAACGGGCGGGTCAGCTACTACGCCGGGGCGATCACGGCGGTGTTCCTGCTGTTTGCCGCGATGCAGGGCGCCCTGTCGCTGGTGGACGAGCGCCGCTCCGGCCTTGCCGACCGGCTGATGGCGGCGCCGGGCGGCCTGCCGGTGGTTGTGGCTGGCAAGTTCCTGTTCCTCACCGTGCAGGGCACGCTGCAGGCCGGCCTCATCTTCGCTGCGGCGGCCGGCATTTACGGCGTGTCGCTGACCGCGCATCCCCTCGGCTGGGCACTGACCAGCGTGCTCGTGGCCGCGATGGCCGCGGCGCTGGCGCTGGCCGCCTGCTCCTTGTGCCGTACCCGGGTCCAGGCCGACCTCGCCACGACTTTCGGCGTGCTGCTGCTGTCGGCGATCGGCGGCAGCATGGTGCCGCGCTACCTCATGCCGCCCTGGTTGCAGATGGCGGGTTGGGCGACCCCCAACGCGTGGGCGATCACCGCCTACGAGCGCGTCATCGGCGAGGGCATCGCCGCCGCGCAGCTCCCGCTCGCGGTGATCGCCGCCACCACCGCCACCGCGCTCGCCGCGACCCTGCTGATCGTGCGGCACGGGCACCTTTGAGTCCGTGCAGGGAAGGACGGACCCGCATCGAAACCTTCGACGTGCGCCCGCGCCCTGGCTCGACAACTCGACCGCGCCATGGGCCGGCATCGGATATCGTGTCGGATCGGACGCGCTTGATCGCGACGCAGTCGCGAAACGCCGGAAGGTGCGCAATCTGATGGCGGGACTCACCAACACCCGGAGGATCGGGTCGCGAGCGATCCCCATCGACGGGCTGGCGACGCCGCAGCGCTACTGGTCGATGCTGGCGATCGCGCTCGGCATCGTGATGGCCGTGCTCGACTCCGCGGTCGCCAACATCGCCCTGCCGACGATCGCGCGCCAGATCCACGCCACCTCGGCCGCCTCCGTCTGGATCGTCAACGCCTACCAGCTTGCCAGCGTCGTCGCCCTGCTGCCGCTCGCGGCGCTGGGCGAGCGGGTCGGTTATCGCCGGGTGTACCTCGTCGGCCTCGCGGTATTCGTCGCGGGATCACTGGGGTCGGCCCTGTCGGGCCACCTCGCGACCCTTGTCGCCGCGCGCATCCTCCAGGGCTTGGGCGCGGCGGGCATCATGGCCGTCAACGGCGCCCTCGTCCGCTACACCTATCCGACGGTTCTGCTCGGAAGAGGCGTCGGCCTCAACGCGCTGGTCGTGTCGATCGCCGCGGCGCTCGGCCCGACCGTGGCATCAGGCATCCTCGCCGTCGCCTCGTGGGAATGGCTGTTCGCGATCAACGTGCCGATCGGCTTCGTCAATCTCGCGCTCGCGATGCGGTCCCTTCCCTTCTCGGAGCGATCGCAGGGCCGCTTCGATTGGGCGAGCACCGGATTGAACGCGTTGACCTTCGGCCTTCTCTTCATCGGCATCGATACGACCACGCGCGGCAACGGGCATCTTTCGTTGGGATGCGTCGAACTCGCCGCGGCGGCGGGCGCGGCCTGCGTCCTGTTTCGTCGCGAAACGGCCTCGGCGAGACCGATGATCCCGCTCGACCTTCTGCGGATCCGCATCTTCGCCCTTTCCGTCGCCACCTCCGTCCTCTCCTTCGCAGCCTACATGCTCGTCTTCCTCAGCCTGCCCTTCTTCTTCGAATCGGCGCTGCATCGCAACCAGGTCGAGACCGGGCTGCTGATGACGCCCTGGCCGGTGGCGTTGGGCGTCGCCGCCCCGATCGCCGGCCGCCTCGCCGATCGCATGCCGGCGGCGATCCTGGGAAGCGCCGGCCTCGGCGTCCTCCTTTGCGGCCTCGTGTTGCTGGCCACGATGCCCTCGTCGGCCTCCGCGGTGGACATCATCTGGCGCATGGCGCTTTGCGGTTTGGGCTTCGGCTTCTTCCAGGCGCCCAACAACCGCACTCTTCTTTCCGCCGCCCCAAGAAGCCGTGCCGGCGCCGCCGGCGGCATGCTCGCCACCGCGCGCCTGATCGGCATGACGGTGGGAGCCACGATCGCGACGGTCACCTTCCGCATCGCCGGCGCCTCGGCGGAAAAGATCGACCTCGCGGTGGCGGCGCTCTTCGTTGTTGTGGCGATCACGGTGAGCCTTCTCAGGCTTTCAGCCGAGACGCCGATCAAGCGGGCCCCACCGGAACCCTCGGTTGGTCTTTGAACGGATCGGCCGTTCGACCTGCCGGCGGAACGGGTGACGCCATGCCGTCGACGCGCCGGCCGCGCGGGCGATGATCGCCCGTGCCGACACGTGCTTCGTCGCCGCCGTCGATCGTCCCGACGGCAACGGCCGGCACCGCGTCGACGTTTCGCACCGCGGCGGCTCCCCCGGCTTCGTCCAGGTCGAGGAGGACGGCAGCCTTGTTGTTCCCGATTACCGCGGGAACCGCTTCTTCAACACGCTCGGCAACATCCTCCTGAACCCGAAGGTTGGGCGGCTTCCATCGACTGTCGACCGGCGACCTTCTCCAGCTGAGCGGCGACGCGGTCACCCAGCCGGACGCGGTCGATCCGGCGGCGCATCCCGACGGAGCCTTTGCACGAGCGTGCGCGCGAGGAAAACGGCATTGCCGAAGAGGTACCGGCGATACAGCCGTCGCGGCTCGATCAGCAATCGGAACAGCCACTCCATGCGCAGCCTGCGCACGATCGCGGGCGCCCGCCGCACGCGACCGGTTTGGAAGTCGAACAAGGCTCCGACCCCGATGCCGATGCGGCAGGCGGCGGGGACGTGAGTGCGGAGCCAGAGCTCCTGGCGCGGACAGCCCATGCCGACGAGAAGCAGATCGGGTCGCCCCGCTTCGATGATCGAGGCGACGAGCGCGCCTTCGTCGTTGGAGAAGAAGCCGTGGTGTTGGCCGACCAGGAGGTGGTCGGGCCAGCGCCGGCGATAAAAGGCCGCCGCGCGCTCGATCACGTCCCGCGAGCCGCCGAGCAGGTAGAGGCGCACGCCCGGCCGCAAGCGGTCGAGCAGGGCGGGTATGAAATCCGTCCCGTTCATGTTGACGGGAAAGGCACGGCCAAACAGCAGCCGGCTCGCCAGATCGATCCCGAGACCGTCGTTGAGGATGAAGAAGCCGGCGAGGGCGTCCTTCACCTCGGCGGATCCGGCGGCGCAGTTGGCGAGGTGGGCGTTGAGGAAGGCGATCCTCAACGGCAGATGCGCATCCCTGGCGCGTTCCAGCTCGGCCACGGCGGCATCGAGGTCGCACACCTGGACGTCGACTCCTCCGATGCGGCGAGACACGCGGCCGGGGATCGGCCCATCCCTCGCATCGTGGCGTGGTGCCTGGGGAACCAACGGTTGAATCTCACTTGCAGATCAGCACGGCCATGCTTGCCGCGACCGCGGCGGCGAGCGTCTTCAGGTCCGGCGTGCTGGCGGGATCGTCCACCACGGCCGTCGCCTCGCGCTGCAGTCGCCCGTCGCAGGCGCAGGACGGCAGCTCCCCATCCTTCGTGCAGTTGTCGTGACGTTCGCAGGCGGCGTCGAGCGCGTCCACGGGCCCGTGGCCGGGACGGCTGCCGATGCCGCAGAAGTTGCCGTGCAGCAGCAGGGGCCCGCGGCGCAGCGCCTTGACGTCGCCCTTGGTCACGCCCTCGATCACCTCGCCGGCCTTTTGCGAGGTCTGGTCCGGGGTATCGAGCCGGTTGGCGTCACTGGCCGGCGGGTCGCTCGGCACGGTGTCCAGCGGCGCATCCAACTGCGCCAGCAGCGGCGCGAGCTTCTGCGGCGGTTGCAACGGCGGCAGCTCCGGCTGCGGCGCAGGGGGTGAGAGGGTTTGCTGCGGCGCCAGCGGCCCCGAGGCCTGCGGCGGATCCAGCGACGGAGCGCCGGGACGCGCCGGCAGCTGGGGCAGCGCAGGCACCACGAGGGGCGGCGGTTCGCCGATTTGCGCGTGCGCGCGCCAAGGTTGGCCTGCCAGGGCCATCGCGATCAGGCCCGCCAGCGGATACCCACCCTTCGACTTGTACATGACATCACCTCTGCATGACGATCACCTCGGCGGGCGCGTCTACAGTGTCGGTGCGCCGCGTCAAGCAGACTTCAGGCGAAGCCCACCGTTTTCTCCTGCCGTTCCTCAACTCTTGCGGCGGCTTGCGCGGAACTGGGGATGGGGCCGGCCCGGCGGCTGCGATCCCCGATCCGCCCTGCTATGCTCGCCCATGGATTCGCGATTCCCCCGCCGCCGGTCCGAGCCGGCCGCGCCGGCCGGCGCCGGCTTCGTGCACCTTCACGTGCACAGCTCCTTCTCCTTGCGCGAAGGGGCGATGCCGGTCGGCAAGCTGATCGCCTCGGCGCTGGCCGACGCGCAGCCGGCGCTGGCCATCACCGACACCAACAACCTGTTCGGCGCCCTGGAATTCTCGGAAAAGGTCGCCAAGGCCGGCCTGCAGCCGATCATCGGCATCCAGCTCGACATCCAGTTCGGCGACGGGGCGCAGCTCGCCTCCCGCGGCGGCGAGGAAGCGGCCGGGCGCGCGCCCCTGGTGCTGCTGGCCAAGGACGAGCGCGGCTATGCCAACCTGATGCACCTGGCCTCGCGCGCCTTTCTCGATCCGGCGCCGGGCGACCCCGCCGCCATCACCGTCAGCCGCCTCGCCGGGCGCACGCAGGGGCTGATCGCGCTGACCGGCGGCCCCGCCGGCCCGCTCGACCGCTGCCTGGGCGCGGAGCGGCCGGAACTGGCCCTGGCCCGGCTCGGCGTTCTGACCCGGCTTTTCGACGGCCGCCTCTACGTCGAGCTGCAGCGCCACCTCCTCGGGCGCGAGCGCGAGGTCGAGCCCGCGCTCATCGACCTCGCCTACGCGCAAGGCCTGCCGCTGGTGGCGACCAACGAACCCTATTTCGCCGCCGCCGCCGACTATGAGGCGCACGATGCCCTGATCTGCATCGCCGAAGGCGCGGTGATCGGCCAAGCCGAACGCCGCCAGCTTTCGCCCGAGCACCGCTTCAAGGCGCGCGGCGAGATGCTGGCCCTGTTCGCCGACCTGCCGGAAGCGACGGCGGCCACGGTGGAGATCGCCAAGCGCTGCGCCTACCGCCCGCGCACCCGCAAGCCGATCCTGCCGGCCTTCACCTCGGGCGCCGCCGACGACGAGGCGGCCGAGCTGGTCCGCCAGGCCGAGGACGGGCTGCAACGCCGCCTCGATGCGCGCGGCACCGCGCCCGGCATCGAGCCGCAAACCTACCGCGACCGGCTCGCCTTCGAGCTGACCGTGATCCGCAACATGAAATTCCCCGGCTACTTCCTGATCGTGTCGGACTTCATCAAATGGGCCAAGGATCAGGGCATCCCCGTGGGTCCCGGGCGCGGCTCCGGCGCCGGCTCGCTGGTCGCCTACGCGCTGACCATCACCGATCTCGATCCGCTGCGCTTCGGGCTGCTCTTCGAACGCTTCCTCAACCCCGAACGCGTCTCGATGCCGGACTTCGACATCGACTTCTGCCAGGACCGGCGCGACGAAGTGATCCGCTACGTGCGCGACCGCTATGGCGCGGACAAGGTCGCGCAGATCATCACCTTCGGCTCGTTCCTCGCCCGCGGCGTGGTGCGCAACGTCGGCCGCGTGCTGGAGATGCCGCTGGGTCAGGTCGACAAGCTCGCCAAGCTGGTGCCGCAGAACCCGGCCCATCCCGTGACGCTGGCGCAGGCGATCGAGGGGGAGGCGAGGCTGCGCGAGGCGGCCGACGCCGAGCCCAAGGTGGCGCGCCTGCTCGACGTGGCGCTGAAGCTGGAGGGTTTGTATTCCAACGCCTCGACCCACGCCGCCGGCATCGTCATCGGCGACCGCCCGCTCGACGAGCTGGTGCCGCTCTACCGCGACCCCAAGTCGGAAATGCCGGCGACGCAGTTCAACATGAAGTGGGTCGAGCCGGCCGGCCTCGTGAAGTTCGACTTCCTCGGCCTGAAGACGCTCACCACCCTGGCCAACGCCGTGAAGCTGCTGGCGCGGCGCGGCATCGCGATCGACCTCGAAGCCATCCCGCTCGATGACGCGAAGACCTACCAGATGCTCGGGCGCGGCGAGACGGTCGGGGTGTTCCAGCTGGAATCGGCGGGCATGCGCAAGGCGCTGGTCGAGATGCGCGCCGACCGCTTCGAGGACATCATCGCGCTGGTGGCGCTGTATCGTCCGGGCCCGATGGCCAACATCCCGGTCTATTGCGCGGTGAAGCTCGGGGAAATGGAAGCGGACTACCTCCACCCCAAGATCGAAGTCGTCTTGAGGGAAACCTTCGGCGTCATCATCTACCAGGAGCAGGTGATGCAGATCGCGCAGATCCTGTCGGGCTATTCGCTGGGCGAGGCCGACATGCTGCGCCGGGCGATGGGCAAGAAGATCAAGGCCGAGATGGATGCGCAGCGCAGCCGCTTCGTCACCGGCGCGGTCACGGGCGGCCTGACCGACAAGCGGGCGACCGAGATCTTCGACCTGCTCGCCAAGTTCGCCGACTACGGCTTCAACAAGAGCCACGCCGCCGCCTACGCGCTGATCGCCTACCAGACGGCATGGTTCAAGGCCAACCATCCCGTGGAGTTCCTCGCCGCCTCGATGACGCTGGACAAGCCCAACACCGACAAGCTCAGCGAATTCGCCAACGAGGCGCGGCGCATGGCCGTCCCCGTGGAGCCGCCCTCGGTTGTCCACGGCTGCCCCGACTTCGAGGTGCACGAGCGCCCCGACGGCGTGCTGGCGATCCGCTACGCGCTGTCCGCCGTCAAAGGCGTCGGCGACGGGCAGGCGGCCGGCATCCTTGCCGCGCGCGCCAGCAAGCCCTTCGTCGACCTGGCCGATTTCGCCGGGCGCATCAGCCCGCGCGACATCAATCGCCGGGTGCTGGAAAGCCTGACCGCCGCCGGCGCCTTCGACGAGCTGGAGCCCGAGCGGGCCCGCGTCCACGCCGGCATCGACACGCTGCTCGCCACCGCCAACCGCCGCGCCAACGAGCGGGCGGAAGGGCAGAGCGCCCTGTTCGGCGCCGATACGGCGGACACGCTCGCTTTGCCCAGGGTTGCGTCCTGGCCTTTGACCGAGCGGCTGCAGCGCGAATTCAACGCGGTCGGCTTCTTCCTTTCGGGCCACCCTCTCGACGCCTACGCGTCCGTGCTGAAGCGGCTGGGGGCCGAGCGCTGGGTCGATTTCTGCCGCAAGGTGAAGGGTGGCCACGAGGCCGGGCGCTTGGCGGCGACGGTGCTCGACCGTCAGGAGCGGCGGACCCGCTCGGGCTCGAAGATGGGGATCGTGCAGCTGTCCGATCCGTCGGGGCAGTACGAGGCGATCCTGTTCCAGGAGGGGCTGAACCAGTTCCGCGACCAGCTCGTGAAGGGCGCCAACCTGCTGCTCGGGATCCAGGCGCAGCTGGAGGGCGAGGACGTGCGCGCCCGCATCGTTTCGGTGGAAGCGATGGCCGCCGCCGCCGCCAGGGTGCAGCGCGGCCTGCAGATCGTGGTGCGCTCGGCCGAGCCGCTGCCGGCGATCAGCCGCCATCTCGGCGAGCGCGGGCACTCCGAGGCCAGCGGGGGCGAGGTCACCATCGTGGCGCGCACCGCCGATCTCGCCGAAGCGGAGATCAAGCTGCCGGGGCGGTACCGCGTCTCGCCGGAGGTCGCCGGCGCGATCATGACGATCCCCGGCATCGTCACGGTGGAGCACGTCTGAGTGCAGCACCCGACGCGAAGAACGCCCTGCTCCCGCGATAGACAGGATGCTGTTTTCTGAAGCATCCGCTCATCGTTTGTTCAACTCGCCGCTGCTATCGCCCGGTCGCGGATCGCAGCATGCGGTTCGGCAAGGAGTTCATCATGAAATCCGCCAATCTCATCCTCGTCGCCGGCGCCCTCGTTGTGGGATCGATGCCCGTGATCACCCCGGCGAGCGCCGAAATGGAGCGCAAGGTCATTATCAAGCACGACGGCGGCTTCGATCGCGGCTGCCGCACGATGCGCGTCGTCAAGGAAGGTTTCGGCGGTCATCGCGTCGTCACCGTCAAGAAGGTCTGCCGCTGACTCTGCGAGGCAGGGGTCATCGCCTCTGCGCGTGACCGCAGCGCATGAGCCTCGGTCATCGCACCGGAATATCAGTTTCGGTGCGATGCGTCGGCCGGGTCGTCGAAGGGCGGCAGAAGACCTATTTCCAGGCCATGACGCTCACCGGCTCGCAGCGCGACACAAGAAGCATCCGGCGGTGCCACGGCGTCCGCACCCTCACGGAAAGGCCGGACGCGTCGGGGGTGCGGCACTCCCTCGTGTTCTATCGGGACGCGCGGCAAACGGCCGGTGACGTCGGCCTCGTGCGTCCCGCGGCGGGCGCCAAGACGTGACCCGCGGCGTGAAGAAGGCCGACCTGCCGAGCAAGATCTGCGCGACCTGCGGGCGTCCGTTCACCTGGCGCAAGAAGTGGGCGAAGACCTGGGATGAGGTGCGGTATTGTTCCGACCGCTGCCGGCAGGCCAAGGCCGGCGGCAAAGACGGGGATCGCTCGCGCCGGGGGTGATCGGCGGGGCGCTCGGCAAAGCAACCATCAATCGCCTGCGCGGGCGGATGGAACGTGCTAAGTCTCGGCGCCCGAAAGGGCGTCGGAGGGGCGCGTTACGATGTCGAAGACTGTTCTTGCTGCAATTCTTCTCTGCTTCGCCGCGACGGCGGCGAACGCCAAAGCCTTCAAGCTCGGCGATGACGGGCCGGTGGCTTCGATCGAAATTCCCGACAGCTGGGAGCCGAGCACGATCGACGACGGCGTCGAGGGCACCTCGCCCGACAAGGAAACCTATGTCGCGGCCGAAATCGTCGACGGCGACGACATCCAGGACGCGGCCAAAGAGGAAGGCAAGTTCTTCAAGAAAATGAAGATCACGCTGAAACCGGAAACCGAAAAGAAAAAGGAGATCACCTTCGGCGGGCTGCCGGCCTTTGACATCGAATGGGAGGCGACCGACGAGGACGGCCCGACCCACGTCAGCATGACGCTGGTCAAGATCACCGATAAGAAGCTGATGATGGTGACCTACTGGGGCAGCCCGGCCGGCGAGAAGAGCAACGGCAAGGATCTCCAATCGATCGCCGGCAGCGTGAAGGTCATCAAGTAAAACGGCACCTGGGGGAACGGCGTCGCGAGCCGGCCAGGGTGCCGGCGGAGCCTGTGCCGCAGCCCGCGGCACGAGCCAAGCTTCCCAAGCCGGCCGCGATGCGCTAGAGCATGCTGCATCGCGGTAAGTCGCTGCATGCCGGTACCCGCATGCGCAAGCTTGGCGCCCGCACATCCAACATCTGGCCGCCCCATGAAGCTGCGAAACATCGCCATCATCGCTCACGTCGATCATGGCAAGACAACCCTCGTCGATCGTCTCCTCCAGCAGTCCGGCGCTTTCCGGGAAAACCAGCGCGTCGCCGAGCGGGTGATGGACTCCAACGACCTGGAAAAGGAGCGCGGCATCACCATCATGGCCAAGGCGACCTCCATCGCCTGGAAGGACGCCCGCATCAACATCGTCGACACCCCCGGCCACGCCGACTTCGGCGGCGAGGTCGAGCGCATCCTGTCGATGGTGGACGGCGCCATCGTGCTGGTCGACGCCTCCGAGGGGCCGATGCCGCAGACCAAGTTCGTGGTCGGCAAGGCGCTCAAGATCGGGCTGAAGCCGATCGTCGCCGTCAACAAGGTCGACAAGCCCGACGCGCGGGTCACCGAGGTGGTGAACGAGGTGTTCGACCTTTTCGCCGCCCTCGACGCGACCGACGAGCAGCTCGACTTCCCCATTCTTTACGGTTCGGCCAAGCAGGGCTGGATGGCGAACGAACCCGATGGTCCCAAGGACGGCATGGGCCCGCTGTTCGACCTCGTGCTCAAGCATGTGCCCGAACCCAAGGTGGAGGTCGGCGGCTTCCGCATGCTCGCCACCCTGTTGGAATTTAATGATTAGGTGTGCAGCTTGTTCTACTGTATCGTCTTCGTCGGCAGCGTCAAGCCGAACC
>CAXTMA010000035.1:0-7988 GCA_964245015.1 uncultured Beijerinckiaceae bacterium
GAAGTGTTCATCTACGGGTCCCGCAACATGGGACACGAAGACATGAACAAGATGTTCCGGGCGATGATGAAGAAGCAGTACATGCTGGATTCGGAGTCGACGCTTCAGATCGTCAACCACGAGTTCTTCGATGCGCTGACAGCTTACGCGAATATCATCCTGCCCGGCGTTGCGAAGACCGACCTCCTCGCTTTCTGGGACAGCCAGAAGGTGTACGACAAGCTGACCTGGGAAGATAAGCTCAACGAGCACGCTTGGCTCGTGGACATCGGCCCGATGCTTTCGGAACCCGCGATCCGCTTCGAAGGCATGGCCGGCGAGTGCATCTGGGGTTGTGCCTGCTGGGTCGTGGTTCCCTACGATCAGTTGCGCGGCGATGTCCTGCCGCCGCCCAACCGCAAGGTCATTCTGGAGCAGCAGATCGCTGCGATGACCAAGACGGTCGTGGCGACGCCGGGCGGCGAGGCGCCGAAGCGGGTGGCGGTCGCCGCCGTCGCGCACGGCTGATCTAAGCCGACCCCGCTCGCAAGAGCGCGGAACGAGATGAACGGGATGCAGGTGGGACTCCACCTGCATCTTGTTATTTCAAGGATGTTTTCCACTGCAACCGGGAGTGAACGCCGATGCCAAGTGATCAAACGGCTGGAAACGCTCGCAGCACCATTCCTGCCACCGTGATCACGGGATTCCTGGGATCGGGCAAGACGACGCTGGTCAATCGCATACTCCACGAGCAGCACGGAAAGAAGATCGCCGTCATCGTCAACGAGTTCGGCGAGGTCAGCATTGATGGACAACTCGTGATCCGCGAGGATCAGGCGGAACTCGTCGAGTTCAACAACGGATGTCTGTGTTGCACCGTACGCGGCGACCTTGTTGAGACGCTCGGGCGTCTTCAGGAGCGCGCCGGGTCACTCGACGGTATCCTCATCGAGACCACCGGACTCGCCGATCCCGCTCCGGTCGCCTCGACGTTCTTCGTCGCGGACGAGGTCAAGGCCAACATCAAGCTGGATGCCTTCGTGACTGTCGTCGACGCGGTCAACATCGAGGCTAATCTTGCGCAAAGCAACGAGGCCGTCGAGCAGGTCGCTTTCAGCGATGTCATTCTTATAAACAAGATCGATCTCGTCGGACCCGAGCAGATCGCAGCCGTCGAGGCTCGCATTCGCAAGCTGAACCCGTTGGCTATCATCCATCACACCGCCAATTCCGAGATCGACATCGGGAAGGTGATCGGTGTCGGGGCATTCGATCTCGTTCAGAAGCTGGAGGTCGATCCCGAGTTTCTCGGCGACCACGAGCATGAACATGATGCCGCGATCACCTCGTTCGTGTTGGAGGAAAGCAATCCGATCGACATCAATACCTTCGCGCTCTGGATGAATAAGGTCGCGCAGGAGCGCGGCGACGACCTTTATCGTACCAAAGGCATCTTCAATGCCCGCGGTTTCAACGAGCGGCTGGTGTTTCAGAGCGTGCGCATGCTGACGACGATGCGGCCCGACAAACCTTGGCTCGCGGGGGAAACGCGCAGTTCGCAATTCGTCGTAATCGGTAAAAACCTTGATCGCGCGGAGTTCGCGGCGGGCCTCGCCCGGTGCGTGGTCAACCCTGCCAAGGTCGCCTAGGTGGTCGATCTGCTTGGCGCTGCCGAGAGCGAACCCGTCTACCGCATTCATGTGTTCTGCTGCACCAATGAACGGCCGGACACGCATTGGCGCGGGTCGTGCTCCAACCGGGGCGCCAAGCAGCTGTGCAACTACATGTGCCGGCTTGGCATGGCGCTTGGTGTGAAGCGCATCCGGATCAATCACGCCGGTTGTCTCAATGTCTGCGAGCATGGGCCGGTCATGGTGATCTATCCCGAGGGGATTTGGTACCGCTACGAAAACGAGGCCGACATCGAGGAGATCATGCGCTCCCACGTGATGCGTGGCCAACCCATCGAGCGCCTACGCCTTTCCATCGACCCGAGCACGATACACGGCTGAGCGCGTCCAGGCCGCTATCGTCGCATCAGCGCTGGGCCGTCATAGGCGGAGCACGCTATGGCAAATGCACTGCAAGACGAACCGAGTGGCTATCTCAGGCTTCATGCCGAGCAGGCGATCGCTTGGCGGCCATGGAAGGAGGATGCGTTCGCGGAGGCGGTGGCCGCCGACAAGCCCGTTCTCGTATCGATCGGATATCTCGCTTGCCACTGGTGCCATGTGATGGCGCAGGAAAGTTTTTCCGACCCGGCCATCGCGGAGGCGATCAACCGCGACTTCGTTGCGGTCAAGATCGACCGCGAGGAGCGTCCCGACGTAGATCGGTCCATACTCGATGCGATGGCCCGCATCGGGGCGCGAACAGGCTGGCCGGTGACCGCCTTCATGACGCCCCAGGGTGAAGTTTTCGCTGGTGGCAGCTACTACCCGCCTGCGCCGCGCTACGGCCTGCCCGGCTTTCCCGATGTGCTTGCCGAGGCCTTGCGCGTCTACCACCAAAAAGGCTGGATGTCCGCGCCGCCGATGCCCGACCGCGCTCGCCCGACACGTTCGGGGAGTGACTCCGCGATATTCGATGTCGATCGCTACGCGACCTTCCTCACGGGGCGGCTTTTCGAAAACATCGACGCCCTTTACGGCGGCTTCGGCCTGTCCGGCCCACGTTTCGCGAATGCCGCCGCTCACCAGTTGCTGTGGCGTCGCCACGTTGTTTCGGGAACCGGCGGGTTCGGCGATGCGGTGGTGGGCTCGCTCCAGGCGATCTGCCGTTCCGCGCTCGTCGATCATGTCGGCGGCGGCGTGCATCGCTACTGCTCGGACGATGCCTGGACCGTCCCCCACTTCGAGAAGATGTTGTATGACAATGCGCAACTTCTTGAACTGCTCACCTGGGTTTGGCGTGGTACGCGCGACACCAGACTGAAAGACTGTGCCGAAGGGATCGCATCCTGGGCGGTCGCGGAAATGATGGTGCCGGGCTCGGGTTTCGCATCGAGCCTGAGTGCGGACGATGAAGACAGCGGGACGGAGGGCGGGTTCTATCGCTGGAACCAACACCAGATCGCCGAGGCTCTCGGCGGCGACGCGCCTTTTTTCCTCGCGCACTACGAGGTCGGGTCGTTCGAGGGAGATCCCGCCGGCCCCCTTGTGCCGATCGAATGTGGTTGTCGGGGCGAGGTCGATGAGCCGCGCTTGGCCGGCTGCAGGGCGCGCCTCCGCGAGGCGCGTTCGTTGCGCCCGACGCCGGTGCGCGATCGGAAGGTGATGGCGGATTGGAACGGCCTGATGCTGGTGGCGCTGGTCGAAGCCGGCAGCGTGTTCGCCAGGCGTGACTGGCTCGCCGTCGCCATCCAGATTTTCGATGCCTTGGTTGAGCGCCTGTCGTGCGGCGACAGGCTCCACCATTGCGTCACGGAGGGCGTGATCGGCCCCGACGGCTTTCTCGACGACTACGTCATGATGAGCCGGGCCGCGCTCCGCCTTTTCGAAGCCTTCGGCAAGCCGCGCTACCTCGATTTCGCGAGGACGTGGGTGGCGACGCTCGATGCCGAATTCTGGGATGCGGCGAATGGGGGCTACTGCATGAGCTCGGCGGCGCAATGGCGCCCGATGGCTCGGCTGAGGACCATCACCGAAACCTCATTGCCTTCGGGCAACGGCCTGATGATCGGCGTGCTGGCCCGCCTTTACGACCTGACCGGCGCACCAGCCTACCGCGACCGGGCGGAAAGACTGGTCGAAGCCTTTCACACCGACATCACCAAGTCCGGCATCGCCGGCGTGACGTCGGTCGGCAATGTCCAGACCCTGGCGCATTTCGTTAAGATCAAGGTGTCCGGTGATCCCGCCAACCAACAAACCCGGACCCTGATGCGAATCGCGCTCGATCACAGCCTGCCCGACAGGCTGGTTCTCGGGCCGGGAGCCGGCGACGGCGAGAAGGATCGGGCGCAACCCGCAGCCCAGATCTGCGTCGGTACCAGCTGTCTCGCTCCCGTCACGTCTGTGGAGGAGCTGCGCCGTCTGCTGTCGCCCGGAGGCTTGTCCGAGTTCCTTACCTAGGAGCAACATGCCGATGGCTTGCGGACCAGCGGCGCGTCCCGAAAAGCACAGCGGCTTGGTGATGTTAGCGAGATTTCTCGCGGTCGTTGACAAGGGGTCGGTGAGCCGCCTAGGCTTCACATCAGGCAACAGAGCCCTCTCAGAGTATAGGCATCAGCGCCCCGTGTCGCTCACCCTCGGTGGACGTACGGTCTTTTGCGTTTTCGGATCGCGGTGATCCTTACGATGACTTTCATCGCAATGGTTCCGCCCTCCCGACATCGCATGCCGATGATGCCACGCGAAGCATGACAGTACGGTCAGTGCACGGATGTACATATTTTCCGTTCTGTTGTTCAAGCGGTCACCTCGACTTGCTCAACATATCATCAAGTCTGGGTGTCTCAACCACGCGTGATGCGCCGGGACTAAGTCTAGTTTTTGACCATATGCTGCTGCCTACTTACTTCTTTGTCGCCCATCAGCAACACGACGTTGGGAGCGTAGGAATTTTCAAGGCAGAGGCTTGAAATATGCCTTTGAGATCTCGGAAAACGAGAGCGTTCACCAGAGACAGATTCGAGATCTGAGGGGGTCTCGGGCATGACAAAGATCAGGGGGTCATCTCACGATGCGTTATAAACTTGGTACATCAATCGGCGGCGCTGTCATTGCCGCGTCTATTCCACTCGCTGGCTTGATGGGAACCGCTCAGGCGCAGATCATCGGTCAGCCCTGCGAAACCTGCGGCCTCGCCTTGGGCGCTCCGCTACCGGAAGGTGTGTTCTTCCTGGACAACGAGAGCTACGGTCAACGTGACGGGCAAAGCAATCGCCTCGGGGTCAACGAGCCGACGCTCGTCTGGTCGACGCCGTTCTCGTTCTACGACACGCGCGTCGAGCTTGTTCTTCCCGACCCGATTTTCACGCATATCGATGGTTCGACCATCAACCGGGTCGATGCCTACACCACGGCCGCGTTCTTCATTCTGGCCCATGACTTCGGCAACGGCTTCAATTTCGGCATCGCGGCCGGTAGCAACACCGAGGATCGTTTCACCAACGCCGGGCGCGGGGAGAACGCCCAGTTCCGCGCCTCGCTGTCCTATGTCAAGGACGGATACAATGCGACGGTGACTGCCAACTACTTCGGTGATTTCGGCGGCAAGCTCACCACAAGGAACAGCGTCCTGCTCGGTTTCGACGACAACGTGTTCGTCGACTTCACCTTCACGAAGAAGTTCGGCAAGGTCGAACTCGGCCTGATCGGAACCTACGAGACGGACATTAACGGGCCTGTAGTCCGCCAGTCCTCCCTGGCGATCGGCGGTCTGATCGGCTACGACTTCGGCAAGTTCACCGTGCAGGCCTTTGCAACCCGGGAAGTCTACGTCCGCAACGGCGGCTGGGGACTTGGTCAACCCTCGCTCGCCGGGACGGTCGTGAACCCCAGCAGCGACTACGAAACGCGTGGAAGCATCCGCATCACTGTCCCGCTCTACGTCGCCCCGGCGCCAACACCGGCCGTCGTCGCCCGATACTGACGAAGCGAGGAGGGATCACTCGATGAAGCAGATCGCATCGAAAGGTTACCTCCGCGCCAAAAGATCAGGTCGACGCTCCTCCTGCATTCCGGGTCGGGCTCGTCCACAACATCAGGGGACGTCGGACGGCATGGCCGCCCGACGTCCCAGCTATTTTTCGACGCCACGCCGTCCAAGGTCGGTCAGCGACCCGAGCACCGTTCAGATTGCCCTCGCTTCCGGCACGACACGCCGGCATCCCCTCAAGGGTTCGGCGGCGCAATCATGAGCGAGGATGACAACGTCATCAATTTCGTCGATCGCCTGCCGCAGCCCCAGGCCCACAAGCCGCCGCCGCTCGATGAACTCAACAGCCAGAAGATCCGCGATCTGTCTGCGAAGGCCGTCATCTATCCTCAAATGGTGTCGGCGAAGGAAGTGCAGGAGCTTGGTGCCGCGATCCTGGCCCATCTCAAGAAGTTCTATGGCTACAGCGATGGGTGAGGGTCGCCGGCGCACAGCTTTCGAGCCACCGAGCGAATCATCAGGCGTCAAACCGCATTGTCACGGACAATGCGGCCGCGAAGCTGGGACCGCCTTGCCGCCGACCTTCTGGAGGCAAGCCGAATCGACCCGGATTGGGCGATGACTGACGAAGTCTTGCCAGCCCTCTTGCGGCTGGTGCTGCCGGACCTCGCAGATCGGTTCGATGTGACGAACGAACATCTTCTGCTTAAGTCGTTCCTGCAGCCGCTGGATCTCGGCCTCGGCGAAATTCAGGAAATCGCGGCAGCTGTTGTATGCTTGTTCATCGATGAGGGCTGAGTTGCCCTAATTTGCATCAGCATCGCAACTTCATGAGGCACGGTCACGCGACAACATGCATGGCAGCCGCCCTTGATCATTCCGCGAATGCACGGCAGCGACGCATCCCGTCGCGCGTTTCGCCGTTGACCGACATGGAATGGCGAGATGATCATGTCTAAGCAGGTTTCGCAAAAGTGCCCTGCGGCTTGGCGATCAAAACCTGCGGCCTCTCAGAGAGCCAAGCGGGTGGAGCGTTGGCCGGCCAGCGCGAAGCTGATTACTGACGTCGGCAACGAGGGGATCGCGGCTTGACGGCGGAAGTCTCGATCACGGCTGCCGGGAACGGCGACTTTGAACTGAAACACCCCGCCTCGCCCGATCCCTTGATCCTGACAGCCGCAGACGTCATCTCGCTTGCAAGGCAACTGCCCGCGCTTGCCCGAGAACTCCTGCAGGATCGCTCGGCGGCCGGGTCACCCCGATTGCAGCAGATCGCGGTCATCCATCTCGGCAAGGTCGCGGTTCGTCACGATGCGATCGGCGAGAACGTGCTGCTGGAGCTGACCGACACGAAGGGTTCGGATTTGGCAATCGAGCTGCGTGTCGCCCAGGCTCGCGGACTCGTCGTGTCGCTCCTGCGGGCCTGCGACGAGGCGGCAACGGTCACCCGGGACACGCGGCAGTGAGCACGGAGCGGAGAGACGGGCCGTTGCCCGCCAGGACCGAGCCGGTGCCTGCCGAGCCCTTTCGGACCCGCGAGCTTTGCTGGGAGAAGCTTGGCTTGCGCTTGGGCATGGACGAAGCCGGGTCCGGACCTTCGGTTCTTCTTCTGCCGGCACTCAGCTCGATCTCGACGCGTGGCGAAATGCTTCCTTTGCTGCGGTCGCTGGCTTCGTTCTGCCACGCGGCCGCGGTCGATTGGCCGGGCTTCGGTGATCGCGCGCGGCCGCGCGTGGATTGGACGCCGGACCTGCTGTCATCCTTTCTTGAATGGATCATCGAAACCGTGGTGGTACGGCCAGATGCGGTCGTGGCCGCCGGCCATGCCGCGTCCTACGCACTTTGCGAATGCGTCAGGCGGCCCGGGCGACTTCGCCGTCTGGTACTGGTTGCGCCGACATGGCGCGGCCCGCTTCCGACGATGGTCGGCGCCAACCGACCCTGGTTCAACGGCATCCGGAGAGCCATCGACGTGCCAGTCCTCGGGCCGATGCTCTTCCGGCTGAACGTCAGCGCCGCGGTCCTGCGGAAGATGGCGCGAGAACATGTCTACGACGATCCGAACTGGTTGTCTGGTGCGCAACTTGCCGCGAAACGCGCCGTGACCCGCACGCTTGGTGCCCGCCACGCATCCGTGCGCTTCGTCACCGGAAGCCTCGACCGCATCGCCAGCCGGGACGACTTTCTCGACCTTGCTCGCCGGGCAAACGTGCCGATGCTGGTCGTTCTTGGCGAAGGCACGCCAAAGAAGTCGCGCGCCGAGATGGAGTGCTTGGCTGATCTGCCAGGGGTGGAGGTCGCGCGTCTGCCCTCGGGACGTTTGGCGGTGCACGAGGAATTTCCGAGCGAGGTTGCGCAGGCGATTGAGCAGTTCCTAAGATGACAGATGCGTCGCCAGCTCACGC
>CAXTMA010000035.1:8088-22142 GCA_964245015.1 uncultured Beijerinckiaceae bacterium
TCCAATGAAAAGCAACAGTCTAGAGCATCGGTCCGGATCCGACATACGGCCCGATGCTCCGGTCGTTCCCACAATGCCATCGCCGTAGCCGTTGATTGAGCGAAGGCGCGCGACTGGCTGACCCCTTCTCCGACGAGTGACCGATCGCGCCGTGGCATATGATGTGCTCTACTGCGAGGCGATGTCACCTCGCGGAAACCGAGCGGCATCGTCTGCGCTCTCGATCACCTGCTGCTGTCCGCTTCAAAGCGACCTCGACGATCGAGCCTACTCGGCAGCATGGCCGAAGGACATTCCACCGGCATACCCAGCGCTGCGGGCCGAGTGCTCGACCCTTCTCCTGGCTTTGGCGCTCTACCGCATGCACCCGATTCGAATCGAAAGGTCCAACATGACATCGTCCGAGACAGCCGCCGTCGACAAGGCGATCGCTCCCTGCATGCACGTCATCGGCATCGGCCGCACCGGCGCAGTCTATGTCGAGTCTCTCCTGCGGACAGGCGAGGCCGAGGACCTGCTCGTCGGGGAAGGCGCGACCTTCTCCGCGCTGGTGATCGATATCGGCGACGACGACATGTCGCTGGCCCAGGACTACGGCCATGCTTTCACCAAACGCCTGGAATCCCGCGGCATTCCCACCGACCGCTACCTTTTCCAGTCGGTCCCGCTTCCTGTGCCTTCGCAAGAAGGCCTGATCGCCAGCCTGAAAACCGCCTGTGACACGCTTAAAAAGGGAACGCCAGCCCTGGAGAAGGCGAAGCTCGACCCGTATCTCCCCAAAACATTCACCATGCCGAAAGCCGGCGAACACTTTCCGCGGGCCATCGCGAAGGCCATCTACGCAGATGCCTATTATTCAGGCTCGCAGCCACTCCAGGTCGCTCTGACGAAGTTCGCGGAGCAGGTCAAAAAGGCAAAGCTGCCATCGGTGGTGATGGTTTGTTTCAGCCTCGCCGGCGGCACCGGGACCGGAATGGTGGTCGACCTCGCGCGTCATCTATCACAACTCGGCCTGGGTGATCAGGTCCAGATCGTCGGCGTCGGACAACTGCCCCACACGGGTGATCCCGCCACCTACAAGGACAGCGCGGCGCTTTACACGGCTTTGAACGATCTCGACTGCATGCTCGACGACGAGAAGAATGCCGCCATCGTCGCGAAGTATGGTGAAGCATTCAAGAGCCCGTTCAACGGCGGCTTCTTCGTGGTCAATCCCGAGCAAAGCTGGCAGCGCCTGACGGCATATACGACGACGGGGGAAGCCAGGATCCGCCAAGCCATCAAGGAGATGGTCACCAATCGCTTCGTCGGCGACTCGTTCATGCGCTGGTGCGTGGCCAGCGGCGGCAAGGACCTCGTGCGCGTGCTGAAACCGGCGAAGGAGGGCGGTGGATCGACGAAGATGACCGGCGCGTCATCGCGCAACTGGACCTTGTTCGACGTGGCGAAGCTCACCCATCCCGGCGTCCAGGTTCTTCCCGGCGAAGCACCATCGAAATGGGGAGCCGTGATCAGTCAGTGGATCGGCTTCACGCCGAAATACGACGGACTGAAGGACGGCTTCAAAACCGATTACGCCCATGTCGCCATGTATGGTTCGCGCAACATGGGACATGAGGACATGCTCGAAGACTTCAAGGGAATGATGAAGTCGACCTACCTACTCGACGATAAGACCGACCTGCCGATCACGATGACCGAATTCTTCGACGTTCTGACTGCTTATGCCAACGTCGTCCTCCTTGGCGTCGCGAAGACGGATCTCGAAGCATTCTGGACCAGCCAGAAGACCTTCGACCAGCTGTCGGGCGAAGAGAAGTTGAAGGAGCACGCCTTCCTGATCGATGTCGGGCCGATGCTCTCGGATCCGAAAGCGAAATTCGACGGATTGCCGAGCCAATGCGCCTCCGGTCAGCCGATCGTCCCATCCGACGTCATTCGTGGCGACAAGCTGCCGCCGGCAAACCGGCGGGCGGAGATGGCGAGCGCCGCACAGTGAACCGCGGCTTGGCTTCATCGAGGAGCAGCGTGGCCGCGCCGCCGATCTCCTGGAGCCCTGCCGACCGGATGGATCAAAGGCGTTCAAGAGGTTCGACGAGTAGGTGTCCCATACCATTTCCGAACGCCAGAAGCTCCTGGCGCGCATTCGTCGCATTCGCGGCCAGGTCGAGGCGATCGAACGCGCGCTGGAGAACCAAGTCGGTTGTGAAAAGGTGCTGCACCTGATCGCTGGTGTCCGCGGGGCAACCGCCGGGCTGATGGCCGAGGTCGTTGAAGACCACGTACGCACCCATCTTGCGCCTCCCGGAGCGATCAATGAGGAGGCTGTGGAACAGTTGCTCGAAGTCGTTCGAACCTACCTGAAATGACCGGTCAACCGTAAGGTGAGGGGCTTGCGTCAGTTTCAGCCGACGTGGCGACCGATACCGTCGCTGATGTACGAAGATTGTTCATCAGAGCATCGCGTCGAAAAACGCCGCGGTTTTCAGATCGGGTCCGTTGCGCGACAAAAGCTGGAGTGCCGGACCGAACCAGGTATTCGACCCGGCGTTTCACCTCGAAAGTCCACGGCGACGTGTCGCCTCGAATATGTGTGGGCAAGTCGAGCCCTTCCTGCATGAGTTTCCACTAGGCAAGATTTTTCTGAAGGTATAGGGGAGTACCCTAAATTTCCGATGGCACGCGTTATGCTCTCACTTTTCTCGCCAGCTTTTTCCTGCATTGCTCTTGCCAATCCGCTCCACGAGGGTAAGCTGGCTTGCGTAGAACTCATTCGCGCTCACGAAAGGTCTCAAATGGCAACTTCCGCTCTTATCTCCGCCGACGCCCCGCAAGCCTTTGTCGGTTCCGCGCAAGCCATTCCCCTCCGTGCGGTCCTGCCTTGGCTGTTGTTCATCCCGGTCTGCCTGCTGGCGATTTATTTCGTCGGTGCTGAGGAAGGCGCGATGTCGATCTTCAAGAGCATGTACGTTCATGAGTTTGTGCATGATGGTCGCCACCTTCTCGGCTTCCCCTGCCACTGACAAACGATTAGGGCAAACGGTTGGGGAAGGTACGATATGGCTATGGCGCGCCTTCTCCTACGCGGCATGCTCGTCGGCCTTCTCGCTGGGATCCTCGGCTTCGCCTTCGCGAAGGTTTACGGCGAGCCGAGCGTCGATCGCTCGATCGCCGTTGAAGCAGCCATCGCCAAAGCGAAGGGCGAGCCAGAGGAGCCCGCACTCGTCAGCCGCGAAGTTCAGGCCACTTTCGGCCTGTTCGTCGGTACAACGGTCGTTGGCACGGCGTTGGGCGGGATTTTCGCGCTGCTGTTCGCGCTCGGGTACGGTCGCTTCTCGAACGTGACGCCGCGCGAATTTGCAGCAACCCTGTCACTTGTCTGCTTCGTGGTGATCTATCTTATCCCGGATCTCAAGTACCCGGCCAACCCGCCGGCGGTCGGCCAGCCCGATACCATCGGGATCCGAACGGGGCTCTACTTTTCGATGATCGCGATCTCGGTTGTTGCCGCTTTCGCGGCGTTTGCCTTGCGGCGCGCCGTGATAATACGGCTAGGTCAGTGGAATGCATCATTGATCGGTCTCCTCGCCTTTCTCGTGATGATCGCGATCAGCTATCACGCCCTTCCCGTCGTTGATGAGGTTCCTGAGGCGTTCCCAGCGCAAACGCTGTGGTCGTTCCGCCTCGCGAGCCTTGGCATCCAAGCCATTCTGTGGGGAACGATCGGCCTGCTGTTCGGCACACTCACGGAACGCAGCTTCAAGAACTAAGATCTTTGATCTGCAATCATGAGGCGGGGGGGATGGATATGTCGTCCATCACGGGTTGACTCACCGGATCGGCTTACAACTCTTCGAAGCCGGAGTCCGTTCTTTGAGGCCGGAGCCCGTGCGTCACACTCCATCGTCATTTCAGCCGATCTCAGCCCAGGTGCTGGGCACGAAGGGTCCAGCGCTGGCTGTTCGTACCGAGAACGATGTGCGCGAGGGGTGCGACATCGACCCGCCAGAATGCCGAGCGCGGAGCATCGAGCGTCAGCAGCAGAGCGGCCCGCACCACCGCGGCGTGCGTCACGGCAACCATCATCCCTTTTGCCGAGCGGCGGGGAGCAAGCCACACCGCAACGCGCCCGATCAAGGCATCGATCGATTCGCCACCGTGGCTCGCGTAAGTCGGATCGGTCATCCAGGCCGCGGCTTGATCCGGTTGTTCTTGCGCGATCTCGGAGAAGCTGCGTCCGGTCCATAGACCGACATCGAGGTCGCAGAGCGCATCATCCACCTGTGCCTCAAAACCGAGCGCTTCGGCGGTTTCGCGGGCAGCAGGAGCGGGACTGGACCACACGACATCGGGTCGCAGCTGCAACCTTGCCGCCGAAGCAAGCGCGGTCTGCAGACCGCGTGGGTCCAGCCCCTCTCCGCGTGCGAACGTTGCATGACGTGTCGCGCTCGTTCCCGCGTGTGCGATCAACAACAGGCGTGTCGACATCGGCTCCCAATCGTTCAAGCTCGCGGGCGAGCGAGGAGCCGCCGCAGCGCTCCCCATGCGGACTTGCCGGTGTCGAGCAAGCGGCTCGACTTTTTGCCGATGAACTGGACCGGATCTTCGATGATGCTCGTTTCGTCCGGCGCTGCGGCCTCCGGCCGGAGCGTCGCTGTCGGCTCGGACGCCTCAGGGTTTGACAAGCCACTGTCCTCGTTCGAGGGCACGGCGGCATTGCGCAACTGCTGCTTGCAATATTTGAGACGCCCCTGCGCATTGGGCTGAAAGCCGTTGTCTCGACACCAGTTTGCGAAGACATCCGGCTTTATGACCGTGCGGACGACGCTGTATCTCGTGGCTTCCAGTTCCTGAACCCCCGCCAGAGCATGCTTCTCCCATTCCTCAAAGGCGCGCGGCAATCGATGTGTATCAGACATTACCTCTAGAATACGTGGATAGTCGTCACGTTCGAACCATTCGAAAGGAAGCTCCTCATCTCGCATCTTTAAATCTTCCTCTTAAGCTCTTGCAGATCGATCGCTCGTGATAGACCGATCCTGGTGCATGACGAGTGTTTCAGCATAGCTTTCGCTTGCCGACGACAACGGTGTTGTAGACACTAAAGGACGCGGGCCTTGATTTTGCAACACGCGTGTTCGAGGCACATCATGCGTATCGAGCCGCGTTAGCGCGTCTTCTTCATCGGCACGGGCTGGCTGCGGTGGCGAGCATAGCTGAGAGCATCGAAGCAGCGTAGGAATTGGGTGCTGGCGCCAACCCCGATCCACGCCCTGCCGCGACCGCCATGGTCCAGGAGACGATCCACGCTTTCGGCTTGCAGCCGTGGAGCGGACGAACGTCACGGCCGCCTTGGACGGCGGTCGTCTCACCTCGGACGGTTGCGAAAAGCTGCTGGCCCCGGCGGAGCGCCGTCTCGGCATCGCCGAGCGGCTGGCGCGGCTGAACAAAAGCCATCTGCGGTCCGACCGCACCTCGTGCCGCTCGGCGCTCGCCAACCGGGTCCGCCTCGACCTGCGCAGCGCCGCCGATTGGCTGATGCCGACGGTGAGGGACGCCGTTCCCAAGATCCGCGACGTTGCGCCCGCGTCTGCTCAAGATCGTCGCCAGGGTGGTGGAAACGCATCCCCGCGTGCGCCTCGCCTTCCCCGCGGCCCGTTCCGAAGCCGATCTCATCGCCGGCCTCGCGGTGGCCCTGCTCAGGCGACGTGTCTGATCCACCGGGCCGAGCCCCTCGAAACAGGATCCATCCTTCGCTCCAGCGCCGCATCCGCACCAGCAGATGGCGTTCTTCGCTCGACAGACCCGCTTGCCCTCGACGCTCGATGCTGCCGCCCGACGCGCCAACCGACACCCTGAGGAAGAAGGGCGGCTAAGCAGGTTCGCGTTGGCAGGCCAACGCTTCACCAGCTTAGCTCCTTGATGGGCCGCAGGTTCTGATCGCAAAACCGCGGGGCAATTTTGCGACACCTGCTTAGCAAGCGGACGTCGCTGACGAGTACGCCTGGTCGCCTTCGAATTGGCAGCCGCTTTTCGATGCGTCGTCACCTCAAGCGTACTGCGTTCCCGCCATCGCGGCTTTCACCCCGACACAGCCCTTCTCGACGATGGCCAGGAAGACGGACCTTGCGGCGTCGGCGTCCCGTTTCCGTCGAAAGGTCCGGTGAGCCTGGATGAAGGCTTCCGTCCACGTGGCAAGGAGCAGACTGGCCGCGAGCCGGGCGTCGGGGTCGGCAGGCTCCCGACCGACGCATTCGGCGAGCGCCAGAGTGACCACTTGCGCGAGCTCGTCTCGGATCGCTCTCGCTCGAGCTTTGAGCGTTTCGCTCGCCGCGATCGCCTCGACATAGGTTTGGCTCGCGGGGAAGAACCGGAGGTAGGAGACGTCCTCGACGATCAGCCGATGAGCGAGCAGGCGCAAGACCTCCACCGGGGCGACGCTGGGCTCGCGCTGGCGCAGGGCGGCGCGAACGGTTTCGCGGCCTTCCTCGTCGAGATCGAAGAACATGTCCTCCTTGCGGGGGAAATGGTTGAACACCGTCATCCGGCCGACGTCGGCGGCCTCGGCGATCTCATCCACCGTCACGTTGTCGAAGCCCCGTTCCAGGAAGAGCTTCGTCGCGGCGTTGGAGATGTTCTTCCTCACGGCGAGGCGCTTGCGGGTACGGCGGTCGGACGGTGTTGACATGAGCCGACGAATAACACATCCATCTATATACTGAGTCTATGTATGGATGACGTATATGAATCAGCACGTCGACATCGTGATCGTGGGAGCCGGGCCGGTCGGGCTCCTTCTCGCAATCGAGCTGACCCTGGGTGGCGCACGCGTCCTCGTGCTGGAGCGTTTGGCCGCGCCGAGCACGGCTTTGAAAGCGCAGGGTTGCGGACCGCTCGGCATCGAGGCGTTGCAGCGCCGGGGAATGAGCGCGACCATCGCCGCCGCCGAGGCGCCCCGCCTGGCGGCGATGATGCAGCCCGGAGTGCAACAGCGCAGCCGGTCGCCGAAGGCCTTTGGTCATTTCGCCGGCCTGCTTCTCCGGAGCGATGCGCAAAGGGAGCCGGAGCGACGCATGCGCCCGGTGGATCAGCAGACCCTCGAAGCCGTCCTGGCCGAGCGTGCGCGTGCGCTCGGCATCGCCGTGCGCCGCGAATGCGACGTCACCGGCTTCATGCAGCGAGGGGATCGCGTCGAGGTGGCCTGGGCATCCCCGACGGGCGGAGGCGGTATCCGCTGCGCCTACCTCGTCGGATGCGACGGCGGGCGCAGCTCCGTCCGCAAGATGGCCGGCTTCGCCTTTCCCGGCACGCCGCCGACCATGACGATGTACAGCGCGAGCTGCGACATCGACCTTCCCCGACATTCATCATCGCCGGGTTTCCGGCGCGGGCCGGGCGGCATGTTCTTCTACGGGCCTGTCCCGCGCATGTTGGGCATGTTGGATTTCAGCGGCCCACCTGCGGACCGCGAGGCACCGGTCACCCGCGAGGAGGTCGAGGCCGTGCTGCGTCGGATCAGCGGCATGGACGTCCACGTCGCGGTGCTCGACGTCGCGAACCGGTGGACGGACAACACGCGGCTCGCCGACACCTATCGCGCCGGCAGGGTGCTGCTCGCCGGCGACGCGGCGCACGTCCACTCGCCCTTCGGCGGACAAGGCATGAGCCTTGGCCTCGTGGACGCGGCCAACCTCGGCTGGAAGCTGGCCTCTGTGGTGCGCGGCGACATGCCGGACAGCCTGCTCGACACCTACACGGCCGAGCGGCGGCCGGTCGCCGAAGCCGTGATGGCGAACACCCTCGCCCAGGCCGCCATCATGCGCCCGGATCCGCAGGCGGGCGCGATGCGGGATCTGATCGCCGGGCTCCTGCAGATGACCGACGTGAACCGCCGCTTCGGCGAGATGATGAGCGGCCTGTCCACCCGCTACGACCTCGGGTCGGAGCACGACGAGGTCGGACGGCTGATCGGCGACCGGCCGATCGGCCTCGGGGAGGCCGTCACGTCGCTTTATGACGTCATAGAGGATGGCCGCGGTCTCTTCCTCGATGCCGGCGACGGCACGGGGTCGAGCCTTGTCGCAGCCGCCGCGTCGAAGGTGCGGTGCGTTCCGGTCCCGGCGGGATCATCCATGTTGATCCGCCCCGACGGCTGCATCGCCTGGGCCGCCGAAGACCATAGCCTGGACGGACTGGCGGAAGCGCTCCGCCGCTGGTTCGTCCCGCACCGGGCCGTTGGTGCGGCCACGCGAGCCGCGATGCGGTCGGCGTAGGATCGCAGAGGCCGGGAGCTCGCAGGAGAGAAGCGGCCTGCCGCTGCCTTCGCTGCTCGCAGGCTAAGCAGGTTTCGCAGAAGTGGTCAGCGGTCTTGCGATCGAACCTGCGGTTTCGTAGGACGCTAAGCGGGTGTAGCGCTGGCCTGCCAACGCGTGGCTGCTAAGACTACCGGCCCCCCAATAGAATCGGGCTTCACGCGCTATACTACTTGCGGTGTCGATGTCGTCCAAAAGGCGCTGCGCACTTCTGCGTCCGATGTTCCAGCGTGCGAACTACGGTCGGACGACGCCGGCGCTTCTGCACCCATCTCCGACGTTCCGCTCAGATCTGCACGGGGTCGGACGCTCCGGAAGGCGACGGGCGTCACCTCATCGTCGGCGCCACAAGGCGGTTGACACAACCGGCCGTATTCGTGATCTACGACGCCTCGTCGGCGCCCGGTGGACGCCGGCGCGCCAACACGCAGAGGACAGCGACACATGGCCGTGATATCCGGTGACGGTATTTTTTCCCACGTCTTCATTGGCGCCAACGATGTTGCGTCCTCGGTCAAGTTCTATGATGCGGTGCTGGCGCCGCTGGGCGTCAAGAACCTCGGCCCATTCGGCAACGATTGGGTCCTGTACGGCAAGGACAAGCCCGCTTTCGTCATCGCGCGGCCCGGCAACGGCGAAGCGGCTTCGAGCAACGGCGCGACCGTCGGCTTCGCGGCCAAGACCACTGCGGACGTGGATGCTTTCCACGCTGCGGGCCTCGCCAACGGTGGTGCCGACGAAGGGGCGTCCGGCCCGCGCAGTCATCTTCCGGGTGCTTATGCCGCTTACCTGCGCGATCCCGCCGGCAACAAGGTCTGTGCCTACACCTTTACCCAGTAGAGCAAGCCGCGCTGGACTCGGCACCGCGGCCCGCTGACGGCTCTGAGGTGATCAAGCGGCGCTCTCGTGATGGAGCGCACCTTCTCCTGGTTCGGCCGCAACCGGCGGCTCGCCGAGGGTTTACGAGACCCTTGGCGCAGCCCTTGTGCACGACACCCTCGCCGCCATTCAGTTCGGCACCAGGCAACCCGCGCGTAGGTAGACATCTGGGTCAGGCTTTGAGCAGGTTTGCAAAAGTGCCCCGCGGTTTTGCGATCGAAACCTGCCGCTCATCAAAGAGCTAAGCGGATGAAGCGTTGGCCTGCCAACGCGAACCTGCTGAGAGCGAAGCTACCAGTCCAGCGCGGCCTCGCCGCGATGGAGGCGAACGGCCTCGGGCGTGAACCGACCGTTCCCGTCGTGGAGCACCAGCGGCGGCGCCAGGGTGAAGGGGGCGCGGCTGTTCCTCGTCGCCTGCACCAGGACGCGGTGCGCCGGCGCTTCGACGCGCGGCAGGACCGGCTTGACGACGACCGCCCCGAAGCGGCCGGCGAACGCGGCCAGGACCGACGGCAGGGCGGCCGCGACGTGGATGGCGATCAAGGTGCCCTTGTCGTCGAGCCGGTCGAGGCACGCCAACACCCAGTCCTCGATCGCCACGCCATCCTCCAGGACGTGAGCGGCGCGGCGGAGCGGGTCTGGCGAGGCTCGGCCTCGCGAAGGGTCGTGGAACGGCGGATTGGTGACCACAAGGTCGGCGCGCACGGGAAGCACTCGGCGCAACGCCTCCCGATCGAGAACGTCGCACTCCGCCACGGTGACCTCGCGCCTCACGGTGACCTCGCGCCCCATGGCGGCGGCGTTGGCCCGGGCAAGCGCCACGGTCGCCGCCTCGCGCTCCACCAGGACCACGCGGGCGCCGGGGCGCAGCAGCGCGACGCCGAGGCCCACCGCGCCGACGCCCGAGCCGACGTCGTAGCAGAGCCCGGCAAAGCCAAGCGGCACGGCGGCGGCGAGCAGCACGGCATCCGTGCCCGAACGGTGCCCGCGGGCCGGCTGGGTCAGGAGGAGGCGGCCGCCGTAGAAGGCGTCGCGGGTGGTACCCGGCACGGGCCCGGCGGACACGGCGTGCGGCTCAGCCGTTGCGCAGCTCGGCCATCAGCCCGGCGGCGTGCAAGGCCATGCGGGCGCGGCCGAGGTCTTCGACGTCGATCAGCATGCGCCGCGGCAGGAAGCCGAGCGAACCTTCCAGCGAACTCATGTACTGGTCGGCGACCAGCAACGCGATGCCGTGCTCGGCCATCAGCGCCTCGATGCGCGAGATCAGGACGATGTCGTTGGTTCTCAGGAGCTCGATCATGACGCGTCCATCATGACCTTGTCCTTCGCGCCTTTTCAAATGCCACGCTTCGAGCGCCGTATCTGCGGCAAGGCGCAGCGGGGCGACCGTGACATCGCACGAGGGCCGAAGCGCCGCAAGCCGCCAGGCTTCGGGCTTGGGGCAGGCAGGTTCGAGGCCGGCGCGACAGGCCCGGAGGTGCGCCGCAATGCGGCGGTTGCGGCGATGAGTGCCCGGTCCTAAGTACCGTGGGATCGTTGCGGAGGTCCGCCTTGGGCGTCGTGGTGCCACTCGAAGACATGCCGAGGGACAGCCAACCCAGGCGCGATGCGGAGGCGGGCATCGGCGCGCTGCTGCGGCTGGTCAAGCCCGACATGGCCGGGGTCGACGCCACCATCCTCGGGCGCGCGGCCTCGCACGTGTCGATGATCCCCGACGTCGCCCGCCACCTCATCGCCTCGGGCGGCAAGCGGCTGCGGCCGATGCTGACGCTGGCCACCGCCGGCCTGTGCGGGTACGAGGGCGACGGCCACATCAAGCTTGCCGCCTCGGTCGAGTTCATGCACACGGCGACCCTGCTCCACGACGACGTCGTCGACGAGAGCGACATGCGCCGCGGCAAGCTCGCCGCCCGCATGCTGTGGGGCAACGAGGCCAGCGTGCTGGTCGGCGACTTCCTGCTCGGGCAGGCGTTCAAGATGATGGTCGAGGTCGGCTCCCTGCCCTGCCTCGACGTGCTGTCCACCGCCGCCTGCGTGATCGCCGAGGGCGAGGTGATGCAGCTCAGCGCCGCCAAGGACACGCAAACCAGCGAGGACGACTACCTCGCGGTGATCCGCGCCAAGACGGCGGCGCTGTTCGGCGCCGCCTGCGAGGTCGGCGCCATCCTGGGCGGCCGGGCCAAGGCGGAGGTCGCCGCCTGCCGGAGCTACGGCGTCAACCTGGGGATCGCCTTCCAGCTCATCGACGACGCGCTGGACTACGGCGGCACGGCGGCGAGCCTGGGCAAGAACGTCGGCGACGACTTCCGGGAGGGCAAGATCACCCTGCCGGTCGTGCTGGCGTTCCGTCGGGGGTCGACGGCCGAGCGCGAGTTCTGGCGCAAGGCGGTTGAGCGGGGCGAAATCGCCGAGGGCGACCTCGACACCGCGCTTGGCTTCCTGCGCCGGCACCGGGCTTTGGACGACACGGTGGAGCGGGCGCGGCACTACGGGGCGATGGCGCGCGACGCGCTGGAGCTGTTCCCGGCCTCGCCCTGGAAGCACGCCCTGATCGAAGTCGTCGATTTCTGCGTTAATCGCACGCATTGAGCAAACTTATGTTAAAGCGCGCCCCGTCGATCTGACTTAACGTCAGATACGAACGCGGTTCCCCGGCATCCGAGGGAATGAGGCACCAGGGTTCCGCCGTCAGCGGTGAAGTGCGGGGCTTCGCACTTCGGCGGAGGCCCAACACTTGACGTTTCCCTTGCGTTTGCGGAAGTTCCGCTCGGAAGAAGCAGCCGAGGGCTACGACTTTCAACTGCACCTGTTCCGCAGTCCCGGCGGACAGGTGTGCGGCTGGTACATCGGCCCCGTCGGCCAGAAGAACGGGCAGATCGAGATCCCCTACCTGCCGCCCTCGAAGTTGACGCTGGCGCCGGTGGCCGTGGTGCGGGCGATCAAGGAAGCGAAGGCGGCCGGTTCCACCGTTTGCATCGTCGATCCCGACGACCTGTGGGAACCGGCCTGGCGCGCCAGCCGCTGAGCGGCCTCAGCTCTGCCCGCGGCGGAGCTTGTAGAAGACATGGTGGCCGATGACGTCCATCTTGACGAGGCGCCGCGCCCAGCCCGGCCTGACGTAGCTGGCGTGATAATGCGTGGCGCCGCCGACGTCACTGAGGTAGGTGCGCCCGTCGACCACCGCATCGGCGATGCGCACGGCGATGCGCCACGACTCCGGTTCGGTGACCCGCAGCAACTTGCCCTCGCAGGCGAAGGAAAACTGGCAGGCCTTGTAGTGGCTGCGGTTCTGGTACACGACGCCGCAGATCGAGGCGGGGTACAGGCCCGAGGTGGCACGGTTGAGCACCACCTGCGCCACCGCCGCCTGACCTTCCTCCGGCTCGCTGCGGGCTTCGAAGTAGACGGCTTCGGCCAGGCACTTACGCTCGCGGGCGCCGCCTTCGCCAGCGAGCAACGCGGCGTAGTTGGGCTGAGCCCCGGCGCGCGGCAGGATCGTCGCCTCCGGCTGTCGCGCGACGAGCGGGCCGAGCACGGCGGCAACAGGCGGCCCCTCGGCCGGCGTGGTCGAGGACAGGGCTTCGGCGCGCGACACCTTGGGCGTGGCACCCTGGGCGAGACGCTCGCGCAGGGCGGCCGGGCGCATCGAGAGGGCAGTGGCAACACTTGGCCGCCCCGAGCCGCCGCCCGCATCGGGGTCGGCCTGCATGTCCTCGCCGGCCGCCCAAGGCGCGAAGCTGGTGGCGCCATCGAGCGGCGCGCCCTCGTCGGCGAGCGAGAACGAGGCCGCCGGCATCGCGTCGTCGTGCGGGCCGAGCATCTGGGCTGCCCGGGGGCCGCTGCGGCGGCGAAGCTGGCTGTCGAAGGTCGGGCGCAGGTCGAGGGTCGGATCGCCCTTGCGGGTGCGGTCGATGGCGGGCGCCGGGCCCGAACCGTTGGTGCCGCCCGGTCGCTTGCCGCCTTGACGCGGCTCGATCTCGTCGGACACCCGCCGGAAGTCGTCGGGCGTGCCGGGATCGAAGTTGACCGCGATCAGCCCCGTCGACCGGGCGAGGCCGAAGCTGGCGAAGTCGCCGGGACGGTGCGCGGCCAGGGCGGCCGCCGGCACGAGATCGTCGGGCTCGGGCGTGGCCCGGCTCGACAGGTTGGCGAAGGAGCCGCCGACCACGGCCATCTGGCCGGCATCGGCCGTGATGGACACGAGCAGCCCGACCGCCAGGCACCACGGCGCGACGACGCCGACCGCCCATCCCATTTGCGAACGCTTCATCACGCCCCGCTCACCGCACCCTCTGCCGCACCGCTTGGCCTTGCCCTGGGCCGAGCCCTTGGCCGCGCCTTTGGCGACACGCCCGGCGTTTATCCCGCGTCAGCCTTAGAGACGGGTTACGCCGGCCGCCGGCCCCTTGTGCCGATGCGGAACAGCATGGGTTTCGCCACGCGGCGACTCGACCGTTCGCCCGTTTGCTGGAACAGATGCGCCGCGACACGCTTCGGCCCGATCACGGTCCAGCAGTGGGACCGAGCCGTCGCGACCGGGAGGACATGAGATGCGCGCACTCAACGTCGTGGCCAAGCCGGCCCTGATGGCAGCCCTGACGGCGGCCCTGCTGGCGACGGCCGGCTGCGGCAAGGCGGACAAAGGGGACGCGGGGCCGCCGGGCGCCAAGGGCGAAGCGGGCATCGCCGGCCCCAAAGGCGAGGTGGGCGCCGTCGGTCTCAAGGGCGAGGCTGGCGCGGCCGGTCCGTCCGGGGCGCCGGGACCGCAGGGGCCCAGGGGTGAGGCCGGACCGATCGGGCCGGCGGGTCCCAAGGGCGAGGCCGGGCCGGCCGGCACGCCGGGACCGCAGGGCGTCAAGGGCG
>CAXTMA010000036.1:0-21763 GCA_964245015.1 uncultured Beijerinckiaceae bacterium
GGATGAAGTTGGCGATGATGATGCGCTCGTCGCGGCGCAGCACGTCGATGCGCCCCTTGGTGAAGGTGCGGCCGGGATGGCGCAGCATCACCTCGCCGAAGCGCACGGGAATGTAAGCCGTACCGTGCACGGCGTCGCGCAGGCTCGACATGATGAGAACGAGCGCGTGGAAGCAGGAGTCGAGGCGGGCCGGATCGATGCCGTAGGCCGGGTCGGCATCTTCTTTCGTCAGATCAAGCACGATGCGGTCGGGGCGCACCGCCGCCGCCGTGTGCAGCTTCTGGAAGGTCGGGCCGTAGTGCAGCCCGGCACGGTCGGCCATCGCGTAGATCTCCGCCCCGGTCACCGAATGCGAGGGCGAAAGCGGGGCGTGGTCTTCCAGTTCGGGGAGAGCGCCGACGGTTGCGTCGCGCAGGATCTTCGCCGTCGCATGGGTCTGCCACGGCGTTTGCCCGAGCCTCGGCCGGCTGGCGATCTCGATGTGGTTGATGTGCGGCGACAGGCGGCAGACGACCTCGCGGCCGACGTCGGGCGTCAGCTGCATCGGGCTGGTGATCTCGAGATCGGCGATCGTGGCCGCCTCCGAACCGAGCCAGTCGCGTGCCACGGCGAGCGCCATTTCCGCGAAGGCCGCGCCGGGAAGAATGGCCCGGCCCTCGACGTTGTGGTCGGCGAGCGAGGGATTCAGCGTCGTGTCGAGGCTCGAATGCCATTCCAGCCGCTCGGCGCTGAAGCGCGCGCCGATCAGGGGATGCCACGCCGTGGGCAGGGTGTTGGACACGCTTTCGTGCGTTTCCGCCAGATGGAAGGTCTTGCGCTGCCAGGGGTAGAGGGGCAGCGACACGTGGCTGCCGGGGGCCGGCGGGGTGCCGAACGCCTTGGCCCGGTCGACCGCGGCGCCGCGCACGATCGCGGCGGCCACCGCCAGCGCGATCGGGTCTTCGCCCTTGTCGCGCTTGTCGAGGGTCGCCAGCGTCGCCACAGTCGCGGTGCGCTCGTCGATCGAATCATTGATGTGCGACAGCAGGGTCGGGCTCGGCCCGATCTCGACGAAGATGCGAGCGCCGCCCTTGGCCGCCGCCGCAACGGCCTGCGAGAACAGCACGGGCTCGCGCACGTTGCGCCACCAGTAGCCGCCGTCGAGGCCGGCGCCGTCCACGGCTGCGCCGGTGACGGTGGACAGGAAGGTGATGTCGCCGGAGCTGTGCTTGAGGTCGGCGAGGCTTTCGAGCAGCGGTTCCTCAACCGGCGCCATCAGGGCGCTGTGGAAGGGATATTCCAGGTCGAGCTTGCGCACCCGCGCCTTGTGCGGCCGGGCGACGGCGGACAGCCGCGCGATGGCCGACTTGGGTCCCGATACGGTGAAGGCGCGCGGCGAATTGCAGGCGGCAACCGTCACGTCCGGCAGCTCGGCCAGGATCGCGTCGGTCGCCTCGCGCGAGCCGATCACAACCGCCATGGTGCCGTGGCCGAAGGTCAGCTCCTGGTGAAGCGAGCGGGCATGGATGGTCGCGAGCGCGCCGGCGTCGTCGAGGATGCCGGCCGCCAGCGCCGCCGCCACCTCGCCCACGCTGTGACCGATCACCACCGAGGGTTCCAGGCCGTTGACGCGCAGCGCGTGGCTCACCGCCGCCTGGATGGCGAACATCAAGGGCTGCGCGATCGAGGCCAGCTCGATCTTGGCGGCAAGCTCCTCGCCGTGAAGCGTGTCGACGAGCGACCAGCCGGCGACACCCTCGAACTGCCGGGACAGTTCGTCGAGCCGCTCGCGGAACAGCGTGTTGTGCTTGTAGGCGGCGAGCCCCATGCCGACGAACTGGCTGCCGTTGCCCGAGAACACGAAGCACACCGGCGCGTCCCGCTCCACGGCGGTGCCGCGCACCGCGCCGACGACCTCCTGCTCTTCGCCGCACAAGGCGTCGAGCAGGTCGGCGACCCGGGCGCGGCTGGTGACCGGCACAGCGACGCGATGGGCGAGCAGGTCGCGCCGGTGCACGGCCGCCGCCATGATCGCCGTCGCCTCGTCGTCGGTGGCGGCTTCGAGGCGCGACGCATAGTCCGCGACGAGGGCGTTGAGGGCGCCGCGGCTGTGCGCTGAGACGGCGAAGAAGCGCGGCGGCACGGCAACGGTCGGCGCGGGAGCGGGCGGGGCGTCGGCGAGGATGACATGGGCGTTGGTGCCGCCGAAGCCGAACGAATTGACGCCCGCGAGGCGGCGCTTGCCGTCGGCGCGGGGCAGCGGCGTCCTTTCCCGGGCGACCTTGAGATTGAGGCCGGCGAAGTCGATGTGCGAATTGAGCTCCTCGCTGTGCAGCGAGGCGGGCAGCTCGTCGTGTTCCAGCGCCAGCATCGCCTTCAGCACGCCGCCCAGGCCGGATGCGGACTCCATGTGCCCGATGTTGGTCTTCACCGAACCGATCAGCAGCGGCTGGGAACGGCGCTGCGCGATGGTTTCCCCGATCGCCCCGGCCTCGATCGGATCGCCGACAGGGGTTCCCGTCCCATGAGCTTCGAAAAAGGCAAGGCTGTCGAGGTCGACGCCGCCGCGCACGTACATCTTGTCCAGCAGCTTGGCCTGGAACTCGCGCGAGGGCAGCGAGATGCCGTTGGTGCGCCCGTCGGAATTGCTGTCGGAGGCGGTGATGAAGCCGTGGATCGGGTTGCCGTCGCGCTCCGCCGCTTCGCGCGTCCGCAGCATCAGCACGGCCCCGCCCTCGGCGCGGACGTAGCCGTCGGCGTTGGCGGAAAAGGCTTGGCAGAGACCCCGGCGCGACAGCATCGCCGCTTGGGAAAACCCGACAAAGGAGTGCGGGGTTGCGAGAATGCTGACGCCGCCCACGATGGCCGTGTCGATGCGCCCGCTTTGCAGGTTGATCACCGCCTCGTTGAGCGCGACCAGCGCCGAGGAGCAGGCGGTGTCGACGACGAAGCTCGGCCCATGCAGGTCGAAGATGTAGGAAATGCGGTTGGCGACGACCGAAAGCGTGTTGCCGGTCATCATGTAGGCGTCGGCGCTTGAGATATCGAGCAGGCGCAAGGTCGAGTGGTCGACGGCCGACACGCCGACGAAGACGCCCGTCTCGCTGCCGGCGAGGCGGGACGGACGGACGCCCGCATCCTCCAGCGCTTCCCAGGTGAGTTCCAGCAGCAGGCGCTGCTGCGGATCCATCATCTCCGCTTCGCGTGGCGAGATGCCGAAGGCGGCGGGATCGAAGCCCCAGATGTCGTCGAGGCAGCCGGCCGCCCAGGTATAGCTTCGGCCGCGCTCGGCGATGCGCGGATGGCTCAGCCGCTCAAGCGACCAGCGGTCGGACGGGATGCGGGTGATGGCGCAGGTGCCGGAGGACAGCAGCCTCCAAAGATCGGCAACCGAGGGCGCCCCCGGCAGCCGGCACGAGCGGCCGACGACGGCAATGTCTGCAGCATGATCTGCAGCATGAAACGGAGCGTTATGGGTCAAAGCGTGGCTGTTCTCTCGCGGTCAAGACCTAGGGTGCGAGAGTTGACCCGGCATCCGGCAAGTCATGCCTGCGTTGACCGGCCCCACTCCGCCCGCTGCAGTTGTTTCGCGATCTTTCGAACGCCGGGGAGTCGTCTGTCAACCCGGAACCGGTCTAAACAGGCCTCGGCGGGCCGGCCTGGATCCGGTATTCGGGCAACATGGTTTCGCTTGGCGAGAGCGAAGCCCGAGCTGGCGCCAGCCGCGGAAGTCCAAGCTGGCGCCGGCCAAGGCTCGGGCCCAGTCCAAGCCCGCGACCCTGCGCGTCAGGTCGTCAGGGCGAGACCCGATGGACCCTTGCCCGCCATGTTGCGCAGTTCGGACAACGCATGAACCGTGGTCATGATCTGCTCGGGTGTGTGTTCCGAGGACAGGAAGAAGCGCAGGCGGGCGTTGCGCTCGGGCACGGCGGGGTGGATGATCGGCTGGACGTTGATGCCGCGATCGAACAGCAATTGCGACAGGGTCACCGCCGCCAGGGAACTGCCGAGCACCACGGGGATCACGGCGCTGCCGCAGCTCAGGCCCACGTCGAGCTTGCGCGCCTTCGCCTGGGTCCAGAACAGGGCGCTGTTGCGCTGCAACCGCCTCACCCGCTCGGGCTCGCGATGCAGGATCTGCAAGCAGGCCAACGAGGCCGCCGCCAGCGGCGGGGGAAGGCCGACGCTGTAGATGAAGCCGCCCGACATGCACTTCAGGTATTCGACCAGCGCTTGGCAGCCGGTGATGTAGCCGCCGCAGCCCGACAGCGTCTTCGACATCGTGCCCATCCAGATGTCGACGTCGCGCGGCGCCACACCGCACGCTTCGAACGAGCCGAGGCCGGTCGCGCCGAGGACGCCGAGGCCGTGCGCCTCGTCGACCATCAGCCAAGCGCCGTGCCGCATCTTGACGTCGACCAGACCGGCAAGGTCGGGCGAGTCGCCGTCCATGCTGTACAGGCCTTCGACGATGATGAGGACGCGCTCGTACTGGGCGCGGCTGGAGGCCAGGATGCGATCGAGGGCGCGGATGTCGTTGTGCGGGAAGGATCGCCGCGCCGCGCCCGACAGGGTGGCGCCGAGAACGATGCTGTTGTGGGCGAGGCTGTCGTGGATGACGAGGTCCTTGGGGCCCAGAAGCGCACCGATCGCGGTGACGTTGGTGCCATGGCCGCTGACGAACACGGCCGCGTCCTCCTGACCGTAGTGATCGGCCAGCGCCCGCTCCAACGTGCGATGAACCGGGCGTTCGCCGGCAACGAGGCGGCTCGCCGAGCAGGATGTGCCAAAATCGGCCACCGCCGCGCAGGTCGCCAGCTGAACCTCGGGATGACCGTTCAGGCCGAGGTAGTCGTAGGAGGAGAAGTTCAGGTAGGTTCGCCCGCCGATCTGGGTGGTCGCGCCGGCACGCGTTTCGTGAACGCGGAAGAAGGGGTTGGCGAGGCCGATGTGCTCGGCCGCCGAGCGCTGCAGCTTCAACTCCTGCATGCCCGGGAGCGTGCCGAAATCGGTGCTCTGCGCGAAGGGGTTGGAGTCTCGCTCCGGGGCGCGAACCGCTTTGCGTTCGGCTTCCATGCGACGTGCGACGATGTCCTGCAGCGCCCCTCGGCTGCTGACTTCAAGACCGGCCGTTTGTCGCCTCATACAGGTATGACCCTCTCGTTGTGCAACGCACCAATCAGACACCCAATAGCGGAGGACGGTCGGGCCGGCTAGTCTTACGGCAAGTTTGATGCCGGTTGCGGCACCGCTTCGCGGTTGGTTGCGGAATGCCGGCCACAGGGCGCCGCGGCTGATATGCAACAGGGTCGAAATCTTCGGAACCGGCCGGAAACATCGTGGCTTTACTCGCCTCGCACGGTATGACCCAGCTTGGCGCGATGAACGTCTGGCCGATCGTGACCCGAGGGAGCCTCGCCCCTGCGATGGCGTCTTGAGCCGACGCCTTGGCTGGCCAAAACTACCCTTCGCCTGATTTCTGTCGCCGAGTCCGAGCAAACAGCCGCCGTGATGCCCAGCTCCGCCAGCCTGTTCCCCCCCGTCCGGCCTGCCGGCGCCCGCGGAATCGTCGCGGGCGTTGCGGCAGGCCAGCCGGCGCGGGCGGCCGGAAAGGACGCACGATGGCGACGGCGGCAGGACACGGGTGCTTTCGCGTGACACGCATTCAGCTCAACGTCGTCGCCCGCCGGGAGCGCCAGCTTCTCACTTGGCTGTGCTCCCGATTGCCGCCGGCCGTGACACCCGACGGCTTGACGCTGCTCAGCGTCTTCGGCGCCGTGCTGGTTCTCGCGAGCTACATCGCCAGCCGCCACGATACCCGTTTCTTCTGGCTGGCATCGCTGGGCTTCATCCTCAACTGGTTCGGCGACTCCCTCGACGGCAGCTTGGCCAGGTATCGCCGCATCGAGCGGCCGACCTACGGCTACTTCCTCGATCACACGGTGGATGCCCTCAACAATCTCATCATGATGCTCGGCCTGGGCCTGACAACTGCCGTGCGCATGGACGTCGCGCTGTTCGCGCTCGTCGGCTACTACCTGCTATGCATCTATGTCTTCATCAGCAATCACCTGTCGGGCGTGTTTCAGCTGTCCTTCCTCGGTTTCGGTCCGACCGAATTGCGGCTCTGCCTGATCGCGATCAACGCATCGATCGTCACGGTCGGCGTGGGCGGGGGCATGGTCGCCGGCACCTTCGTGTCGGCCTACGACGGCATCATTCTGTTCGCCGGCGTGATGTTCGTCGCCGTTTTCGTGACCCGCGTCCTGATCGGCATCCGCGACCTGCGCCATCCCCCCGTCGATGAAGGCAAGGCGCGCGGAACCGGGCCGGCCGGTCTCAAGGCCGGGCAGGCGCGGCGATGAAGCATCGCCGGGGCTGACGCGGTACCGCTCCCCCCTGACGGGCAGCTCCGCTCGGCGCCTCAAAGCCCGGCGAGAAAGGCGTCAAGCGCCGCGAAATAGCTCGGCCAGTCGACGGGGGCGGATCGGCTCGCGGGGGCGTCGCCCCGCGATGCCTGCATTCGCCGTTGGATCTCGCCCAACCAGGCTTCGCCGTTGAGGGGAGACAGCAGCGTCAGGCTTTCCGGCGATCTTTGCGCCTCGATCTCGCGAAAGGCGGGGATGTCCGAGGCGATCACCGGCGCCCCCGCCGTCAAGGCCTCGTGCACCGGCAGGCCGTAGCCCTCGCCGAAGCTCGGCATCAGCAAGGCCTGCGCGTTGTCGACAAGCCGCTTGAGTCCCGGCGTCGACAGGCCGTTGACCTCGATGACGTGATCGCGCAGCGGCGGGCTGCGCTCGATCAGGTCGATGATCGGGTCGTAGTGCCACCCCCGCGTGCCAACAAGCACCAGCTTCGGCGTGCGTCGACCCATGATCTGGGCCAGCGCGCGCCAGACGGCCAGGATCATCAGGTGGTTCTTGCGCGGCTCGATGGTCGAGCACAGGACGAAGAACGGCTGCTGCCCGAGCGCGGGTTCGAGCCTGCGCGGCGCGGCGAAGATCGGCGAGATCGGCGTCGGCGCGACGAACACCGGCAGGTCGCGTCGCCCGAGCTCGGCCAGATGTGTTTGCAGGCTGTCGGCAACGGTGCGCGTGGTGACGATCGCTGCCGACGCGAAGCGGGCGACCGAGCGCATGCGCTTGTGGTGGCGCTCGAACTCGGCCACCCGGAAATATTCCGGCAGGTCGATGGGAAGGAGGTCGTGAACGAAGAAGGCGGCGCGCACGTCGCGGCGTTCTTCCAGCCAGGTGAACGGCCCCGTCATCCAAAGCGGAAACTGGCTCGCGTTGATGTAGATGCCGTTGCGCGGCAGGTCGGTGCGCGGCGTGGTGGTCACGGGAAGGCCGTGGCGCGCCGCCCAGTATCCCATGGCGGAAACGGGGAAGGGCAGGCCGTACCGCCGTCGCCGCCGACGCGGCCTCGAAGCCATCGTCCGGCCCGCCAGCCAGTCAACGACGTGTCGGTACATCGGGTCGTCCTCAGTTTCGAGGCCGGTCTCGCCCCAGTGCGCGGCGATACCGTTGACCGCCTCGCGGGCTGCCGCGCCCTTCATCAGGCGCGAGCCGATACCGAGATACGTGGTGCCGAAGGTCGTGCCGGGATCGCCGGCCAGGAAATGCTGGGCGAGAGCGTGATCGACCCTGTCGATGCCGTTCGGCGTCACGTTGAGGATCCGCGTCAGGAGACGGGTGATGTCGTAACAAACGGGGCGACGCATCGCGCCCTGTTAGCAAAGCCGCCGGAGATAAGACACCTTCCTCCGGCGATCAGCCCGAAACACCCCCAACGACGGCGCTTATCGTCCGAACGGCAGATCCGGCGCCGGATTGAAATAATAGTTCTGCGGCAGCAGGACGTTGTCGACGACGATTTGCCCGTTGGGAAGGGACGAGCCCTCGACCAAAGGTTGCGAGCGGCCGGGCACGTCCAACGGATTGTTGCGGATCTCGGCGTTGCCGAAACCGTCGGGAGCGAAGATCCGGTCCTGCGTCCTGTTCAGGGCGGTGTTTGCCGCGACATAGGACGGGCCGAGCGTGCCCGTGGTGCTGCTGGCGTTGCCCGGATCAAGCCAGGACCGACGGTTGACAGTCAGCGGGATGGTTTCGACACCCGAACTCGTGACGATCGGCTCGACCGGCGCGCGACGGCGCTTCGCCGCAGAGGCATCCTGCGCCAAGCCGCCCACACCGAGTCCCGTCAGGACAAGGCAAGCGAAGAGCTTCGCTGTCGTCTTCATCTGAACGTCCCCCAAACCTCGACCCCCGTCGATGAAGGTCTAACACTTAACTCCCGGGTTGGTTCAGACTTCGTTGCGATCGGGATCGCGGCGAACGAATGTCGCGATGCTGTGACAGTCTTGCCAAACGGCGCAGGGCTTGCGCCGGCCGCAGGCTCGAAGCCGCTTCGATCTCGCCCTGGAGAAAACGAAATCAAACGTGGCGCAAGCCACGCAAGGCTGCTTAGAGCAGGGCAACATCATTGCTCACCTGCTCAGGCCGTGCCTCGAACTGGCCTTTCCGCAGGGGAGCCGGGAGCATCACCATCATGGGTTTCACCGTTGCCGTTGTCGGCGCCACGGGCAACGTGGGCCGCGAAATGCTCGACATCCTGGCCGAGCGCCGCTTTCCCGCCGACGAAGTGGTGGCGCTGGCTTCCTCGCGCTCGCTGCACACGGAGGTCTCGTTCGGCGACAAGACGCTGAAGTGCAAGACGCTCGACACCTACGACTTTTCCCCCATCGACATCTGCCTGATGTCGGCCGGCGGCGATATATCGCGCGAATGGTCGCCGCGCATCGCCCGGAAGGGGGCGGTGGTGATCGATAATTCCTCGGCGTGGCGGATGGACCCCGACGTGCCGCTGGTCGTGCCGGAGGTCAACGCCCACGCCCTCGACGGCTTCGCCCGGAAGAACATCGTCGCCAACCCGAACTGCTCCACCGCGCAACTCGTGGTGGCGCTGAAGCCGCTGCACGACCACGCCACCATCAAGCGGGTGGTGGTGTCGACCTATCAATCGGTCTCGGGCGCCGGCAAGGAAGCGATGGACGAGCTGTTCGCGCAGACCCGCGCCATCTTCGTGTCCGATCCCGTGCAGTCCCAGAAATTCCCCAAGCGCATCGCCTTCAACGTGATCCCGGAGATCGACGCCTTCATGGAGGACGGCTACACCCGGGAAGAATGGAAGATGGTCGTCGAGACCAAGAAGATCCTCGATCCCAAGATCAAGCTCACCGCCACCTGCGTGCGCGTGCCCGTGTTCATCGGCCATTCGGAAGCCGTGAACATCGAGTTCGAGCGGCCGATCTCGGCTGACGAGGCGCGCGACATGCTGCGCGAGGCGCCGGGCTGCCTCGTCATCGACAAGCGCGAAACGGGCGGCTACATCACCCCCCACGAGGCGGCGGGCGAGGATGCCACCTACATCTCGCGCATCCGCGACGACCCGACCGTCGACAACGGCCTGGTGCTGTGGTGCGTGTCGGACAACCTGCGCAAGGGCGCGGCGCTGAACGCGGTGCAGATCGCCGAAGCCATGATCAACCGCAAACTGATCGCGCCGAAGCGGCAGGCGGCCTGATCGAACCCGGCAGTAACCACGCCGGCGGAACGGGGCGGCGACGGGCGTGCAAACCACGCGCGCGGCAAGAAAGCCTTCACCGGCGGTCCGGCAGGTTGGCGGCGTGTCGGGAGGCGGCGATGTCGTGCTGGGATGATGCCGTTGTGTCCGCAGCGGCGGGCGCGAACCTCTTCGCGTCGTCTCGCGACGCCCGTTCGCCCCGCCTCGGACTGCTCGCCGCAGCCTTCCGCTCGGCGCAGAGCGCCAGTCTGGCGACGGCGAGCGCGAGCGCTTTTCTGCTGTTCGCCACGGTGCTGAGCTTCGTTGCCGACACGACGGTCGATCAAACGCTGGCGTGGCAGTTGCGAGGGAACCTGCCCTCGAGCGCGCCGATGCCGGCGACCCGACAACTGGCGCAGCGCACGGCGCCCTGACGCCGCAGGTGCGCCGATCGCGCAACCGCCGCGCCCGTCCGCGGGCTCGCCGCCAGCGGGAGGCTGCCGACCAAGGCTGTTGCCAGGGCATCCGAAAGCGGTTTAATCCGGCTCGCACGGCTTCGCGCGCCGGGCCGGTAGCTCAATGGTTAGAGCCGGCCGCTCATAACGGTCTGGTTGCAGGTTCGAGTCCTGCCCGGCCCACCAGGCCTTCACAATGGCTTGCGGGCTCCCTCGGCGGCGCTTTCCCGAGTTGGGTCGAAGGTTCGGCCGAGAATGCGCGTTTCCGGGCGGGACGCGAACCTGCTTGGTCAGCCATCGGGCGGGCAGGCGTTCAACCCATGTAGCCCGGCATCCAGCCCTCGTGCGATTCGCGCAGAGCGGCCAGCGACACCCGCTCGCCATTGATCGTGAGCGCATCGCCGCCGGTGGTGCCCAGGCGGAACAGCGGCACGCCCGCGGCGGCCGCCCGCGCCAGCACCACCTTCGCCCCGTTCTCGGCCACGGCGAGAAGATAGCGCCCCTGGTCTTCGCCGAATGCCCAGGCGCGGGCCGGCACCCCGGCCGGCGGATCAATCGTCGCGCCGACACCGCCGGCGAGCGCCATCTCCGCCAGCGCCACGGCGAGGCCACCGTCGGACAGGTCGTGCACGGCGGAAACGCGGCCTTCCGCGATCAGCGCGCGAACGAAGTCGCCGTGGCGGCGCTCGGCCCCGAGGTCGACGGGGGGCGGCGCGCCCTCCTCCCGGCCGCAGATCTCGCGCAGGTACAGCGACTGGCCGAGCCAGCCCACCGTGTCGCCGACCAGCATGATTGCCTCGCCGGCGGCGGCGAAGGCGGGGGAGGCCGCGCGCCCGACATCGGCAAGCACGCCGACGCCGCCGATCGAGGGGGTCGGCAGGATGCCGCGACCGGCGCTCTCGTTGTAGAGCGACACGTTGCCGGACACGACGGGGAAGTCGAGCGCGCGGGCTGCCTCGCCGATGCCGCGGATGCAGCCGACGAACTGCCCCATCACCTCCGGCTTCTCGGGATTGCCGAAGTTCAGGTTGTCGGTCAGGGCGCGCGGGGTCGCGCCGGCGGCGGACAGGTTGCGCCAGGCTTCCGCCACCGCCTGCTTGCCGCCCTCGTAGGGATCGGCCTCGCAGTAGCGGGGCGTGACGTCGACCGTCAGCGCCAAGCCCTTGGGCCCGTCGCCGATCCGCACCACCGCCGCATCCCCGCCGGGCGGGCGCACGGTGTTGCCGCCGATGAGATGGTCGTACTGCTCCCACACCCAACGCTTGGAGGCGAGGTCGGGCGTCGCCATCAGGGCGAGCAGCGCTTCGGCCAATCCCACCGGCGCCACGGCCGCCGCGGGATCGATCACCGGCAGCTCCGGCGAAGCGACGTGGGGGCGGTCGTAGAGCGGCGCCTGATCGCCCAATTCCTTGATCGGCAGGTCGGCCTTCACGGCGCCGCCATGCGTCACCACGAAGCGCAGCGTGTCGGTGGTACGCCCGATCACCGCGAAGTCGAGGCCCCACTTGACGAACACCGCCTCGGCCGCGGCGCGCTTGTCGGGATGCAGCACCATCAGCATGCGCTCCTGCGACTCCGAGAGCATCATCTCGTAGGCGCTCATGCCGGTCTCGCGGCACGGCACGGCGTCGAGATCGAGTTCGATGCCGAGGTCGCCCTTCGCCCCCATCTCCACCGCCGAGGAGGTGAGGCCGGCCGCGCCCATGTCCTGGATCGCCACCACCGCGCCGGTTTTCATCAGTTCCAGGCAGGCTTCCAGCAGCAGCTTCTCGGCGAAGGGGTCGCCGACCTGCACGGTGGGGCGCTTCTCTCCCGAGTCGGCCTCGAAGGACGCCGACGCCATGGTGGCGCCGTGGATGCCGTCGCGCCCGGTCTTCGAGCCGAGATAGACGATCGGGTTGCCGACGCCGGTGGCGACCGCCGTGAAGATGGCGTCGGCGCGGGCGAGGCCGACGGCCATCGCGTTGACAAGGATGTTGCCGTCGTAGCGGGTGTGGAACGCGGTCGAGCCACCCACCGTGGGCACGCCGAAGCTGTTGCCGTAGCCGCCGATGCCGGCCACCACGCCGGCGACGAGGTGACGGGTGCGCGGATGCGCGGGGTCGCCGAAGCGCAGCAGGTTGAGGCAGGCGATCGGGCGCGCGCCCATGGTGAACACGTCGCGCAGGATGCCGCCGACCCCCGTCGCCGCGCCCTGGTAGGGCTCGATGAAGGACGGGTGGTTGTGCGACTCCATCTTGAACACACAAGCGTCGCCGTCGCCGATGTCGATCACGCCGGCGTTCTCGCCCGGTCCCTGGATCACCCAGGGAGCGGAGGTCGGCAGGGTGCGCAGGTGCAGGCGCGAGGACTTGTACGAGCAGTGCTCGTTCCACATGGCCGAGAAGATGCCGAGTTCGGTGAAGGTCGGCGTGCGCCCGATGAGCTGGAGGATGCGCTCGTATTCAGCGGGTTTCAGGCCATGGGCGGCGACGAGGTCCGGGGTGATCGGGGGTTCGGCGGCGGGCACGGAAGCCTTGCGGGTTCGAAGGAGGCGTTTCGTTCTAGCCAGCGCCGGCCGGCTTGTCGCGCCCGGCCTGATCCCGCGAGCCGGCCGCTCAGGTCTTCGGCACGCTCATGCCGCGTTGCACCGCGGGTCGGGAGCCCACCGTGTCGAGCCACGCCATGACGTGCGGCACGGCAGCGATCGTGTCCGCCAGCGGCTCGGCCATCATCTTGGCCGCGCCCAGCGTCCAGCCGTAGCAGGCGATGTCGGCGATCGTGTAGTGCTCGCCGGCGAGATAAGGCACGGCGGCGAGGCGCCCCTCCATCACCCGCAGCAGGCGGTCGGCCTCGTCGGTGAAGCGCTTGATCGCCAGCGGGGCTTTTTCCTGCGAGCGCAGGGCGAAGAAGCCGAGCTGGCCCAGCATCGGACCGAGGCCGCCGATCTGCCAGTGCAGCCATTGCATGGCGCTCCAGCGCTCGGGGCCGGAGGAGGCGAGGAAGCGCCCGGTCTTGTCGGCGAGGTAGGTGAGGATGGCGCCGGACTCGAAGATCGCAAGGGGGTGACCGTCGGGGCCGCCGTCGGCCTCGTCGTCGACGATGGCAGGGATCTTGTTGTTGGGCGACACGGCCAGGAACTCGCGCGAGAATTGCTCATCCTTGCCGATGTTGATCGGCTTGACGGCATAGGGCAGCCCGCACTCTTCCAGCATGATCGAGACCTTGCGGCCGTTGGGCGTCGACCAGGTATAGAGCGTGATCATCGCGAACTCCTTGCGGCCTCGGTCGGCGATAAGCACGAGACGGTCCAGGCTGGCTTGCGAGCCCAGGCTTTCCCGTGGGTCCGGTCATTTCACCATGGCAAAGCCGGACACCATGCCAAAGCCGGACGAAGAAAAGCCCGCGTGTCGAGGACACCTCGAATTTCGGACGATAACGACGATGGACGTATTCGAGGAATAAGGTCCCGACGCTCTCGAGTTCATTCCTGCGAGGTGCAGCCTGCCTCGGTTCCGCTGCCGGGCAAACCGGACCTTCCGGCTTCCACCATCACGATGACGAGACTCTTCGCGTCATCCCGGCGGACCTGCCGCAGGGCGTGCCGCTCTCATCGATCTGCCAGGTGTATCTCCGAAGCAGACTGAACGACATGAAGGGAGTCCGTCGGCGACCTGTGACCTCGAAGTCGCCGCTCACCTTCTGGATCAAGGTTTCCATCTCCAGCCCCGGCGCAACCAGGTGCTTGGCGACATTCGCGCCGAAGGGGCTGTTTGCAGACCTACGGTTGCCGTCGAGTGCGGTCTGGTTGGCTGCCCTCCGAAGCCGGCAGCCCGGCAAGACCGTGGGTGGCGTCGAGGCAGCGAGCCGGCCCGTCGCCGCATCGGACAAGCACGACGGCACCGGCGAGACCCTCCCGCAGCCTGCCGGATAAAGCCGCGAGGACGGGCGAACCCGCCGCCATGAAACGGGCGCGCGGAACGCACGCGGCGCTGCTCACATCCTGCAGCGGGCCGGGCCGAGGTTCGCGCCCCGAAGTCTCGCTCTCAGTGTCCTGCCGTCGCCTTGGCGATGAACTCGCGGCGCACGAGGGTGGCGTAGTCGGGCTGACCGGCGAGATTGCCGAGGGCGATCTGGGTGTCGAGGGCGATCTTCAAGGCGTCCGGGGTGATGTCGACGCTCTGCGGATATACCTTCTCGGACATCATCCGCTTGACCGCAGCTTCGACCACGGCGGGATCAAGGTTCGGGAACTCCTTCTTCGCCACGGCGACCGCCTTGGCCGGATCGCTTTGCATCAGCCTGATCGCGGCCTGCATGCCGTCGACGAAGGCCTGGGCGGTGGCGGGGTCGACATCCCTGCGGGCGCTGACGGCCGAAAAGGCGTAGGGGCCGTACTGCTGCGGGAAGCCCAGCACCACCTTCATCCCCTTGGCCACGACCTGATCGAGCCCGGGCTCGTACATCACGCCGACCTTGGCCTGACCCGCGAGCAGCGGCCCCGGCTCCGAGCCGAGTTGCACCTGGGTCAGCGTCAGGTCGTCCTTGCTCATCCCGTTCTCCTTGAGGAGCTTGAGGAACAGCGAGGTGCTGGTGGTGGGCATCAGCCCGCTGACGACCTTTTGCCCCATCAGGCTGTGGACGTCGGTGAAGGAAACGTCCGGCGCCGTCACGATCCACACCGCCGCCCCGTTGACGACGTTGGCGATGACGTTGACCGGCGCGCCCTTGGAGGCGGCCACAGCCGTCCATTCCGGGCCGTGGATCGAAAACGCGGCGCTCTTCGAGATCACCGCCGACAGCGCGACACTGGGAGCACCGGCGGTTTCCTTGGTGACGTCGACGCCGGCCTTGGCGAACAAGCCCTCGTCGATGGCCACGTAGAGCGGCAGGTAGAGCATGGATTGAAACGCCTGGCTGACCGTCGCCTTCAGCGCGGCGGCCGAGGCCGGAGCGGCCGCCGCGAGCAGGGCGACGGCGACGGCTGTCGAGCGCAAGGGCGTGGGCAGGGGCAAGCGCAAGGGCAAGCTGAAGGGCGGGCGGAGGCGGTTGCGCATCTGTGGTCTTTCCCGGTGTGACGATCGAGGCTGCCGGACGGCAGGCTGGCAGGATGAAGTTCGCGCTCAGACTTGCCCTCAGACCTGGACCTGACCGGCCGTCGAGATCTGGCGCCAGGGCAGGATGCGGCGCTCGGCGAAGCCGATGAGGTGGTACAGCACGAAGCCGACCGCCATCAGCACGAACAGCCCGACCCAGACCGCGTCGAGGTCGTACAGGGAGGACGCGTTGTAGATGAGGTGGCCGAGCCCGGCCTGCGAGGAGATGAACTCGCCCACCACCGCGCCGACCAGGGCGAAGCCGATGTTGATCCGAAACATCCCGATGATCGCCGGAAGCGTCGAGGGCACGATCACCTTGCCGAAGATGCGGGTCTTGGAGGCTCCCATGGAAGCCAGAAGCGCCTGCAGGTCGGGATCGGCATCCCGGGCCGCCTGGTAGGCGGCGATCAGAGCGACGAGGGCCGTCAGCGACACCGCGAGCGCCACCTTGGACACGAAGCCGGTGCCGAACCACAGGATGACGATCGGCGCCAACGCGATCTTGGGGACCGAGTTGATCGCGACGATGAAGGGCTCGACGAGTCTGGCGACGAACCGCGAATACCACAGGCCGAGCCCGGCGAGCGACCCGGCTGATGTGCCGATAACGAAGCCGAGGACCGCTTCGATCACCGTATCCCAGGTATCGACGAAGAGGCTGCCGTTCTTCACGGACATAAGAAACACGCGCCAGATCCCCGAAGGCGCGCCGACCAGGAACTCGGTGAGCCAGCCGGCGTCGACCGCCACCTCCCAGGCCGCGAAGAAGGCTGCAACCAGCAGGAGCTGGATGACGCCGCGCCCGAGCGGACCGTCGACCAGCCGGGCGAGCGCGCCGGGTCCGCGCCGAACGGTCGAGGCGTCGGGGATGGCCGCCTCGGTGGGGAGGGCCTCGATCGCCATCAGGCAGCCCTCGCCCCGGAAGGCGAACGGGCTTGCGGATGGGAACGGGTCTGGATGTCGAGCTCTCCGCAGAGCGCATGGAAATGGTCGGAGAAGCGCGGGTCGCTGCGCGCCCCGATCGGCGAGCGGTCGGCGAGGGTGATCTCGTGCACGCTCTTGACCTTCGCCGGTCGGTTGCCGAGCACGATGACGCGCTTGGACAACGCCACCGCCTCGTCGATGTCGTGGGTGACCAGCACCACCGTCTTGTTGAACCGCTCGACGGCATCGAGCAGCACGCCTTCCAGGTAGAGCCGGGTCTGGTAGTCCAGCGCCGAGAACGGCTCGTCGAGCAGCAGGATGTCGGGATCGGTGATCAGGGTGCGGATGAGGGCCGCCCGCTGGCGCATGCCCCCCGACAGGGTCCTGGGATAGGCGTTCTCGAAGCCGAGCAGGCCGAAGTTGGCGAGGTACTCGCGGGCGATGTCGGTGGCCTGCCGCTTGCCGACGCCCTTCATTTCCAGGCCCAGCATCACGTTCCCGAGCACGGTGCGCCAGGGAAACAGCAGATCCTTCTGCATCATGTAGCCGACCCGCCCGCGCAGGCCCGGCACGATCTGCCCGCGGAAGCGCAGGGTGCCGGAATCCGGCTCAAGCAGGCCGGCGATGACGTTGAACACCGTTGTCTTGCCGCAGCCCGAGGGCCCGATGATGCTGACGAAGTCCCGCTCGAAGATGTCGAAGCTCAGTCCGTCCAGCACCGCAACGGCTCCGCCCTTGGCCGGGAAGGCTTTGCGCAGGTCGCGCAGGCCGAGCTGAATGGCACCCTCTGACATGACGTTCTCCTTCGGCGAGGGGGAATGCAAGGGCATGACCAAGCCTGCCGGAGCTTCGATGGCAGGGACGGCGATCCCTCGATCCGCAGGCCTTCGCCGCCTCGGCATGGGGTCGGGTCATATCGCGCGGGTCGATCGCGTTCCCGCTACTTGTCCCTCATCGTCAGGCTGAGAACACGCCCGATCAGCAGCGTCGGCAGCAGCTGCCCGAACGCCGCCTCCAGCGTCGACAGGCTGCGCGCGAGGGGGCGCGTCTTGATCACGGTCTGGCCATGGCAGATGTTGGGCAGCTGCGGGTCGAGGGGGCAGGTCGAAGCGGATCGCGCCCTGGCCGACGTAAGGTGCGAAGATTGAGATCGCATCGCACACCCGCCGCGATCATCCTGCCGAGTCGGCTGAAGCTGTGAACGCTCGCTCGAACCAAAAACTTGGGGCTATGTGAGGCGACCGTTCACCCGCGCCCAACAACGAGCCCGGCGCATGGATCGCCTGACCGGCCTCATCGTCATCGCGCCGCCATGGCGCGACTCGACCAAGCCGGGCTCGGCCATGTTTCGCGGATCGCCGACGGCGAACCGCCGCACGCATCGCGCGGCTGCCCGTACCAGGCCCGGTGGCCGGGCGAACTGATCCGCATCCGCCGGATGCTTGAGTCCCGAGAAGCGAGCCCGAGCATGACATCCGACGCGCCGACGAGACTTCTCGACACGGAAGAAGGCAAGCGCCTCCTGGGACCGCAGGGCGCGGACTGGCGGCGTTGGGGACCCTACCTCAGCGAGCGCCAGTGGGGCACCGTGCGCGAGGACTACAGCGCCGGCGGCGACGCTTGGGAATACTTTCCGCACGATCACGCCCGTTCGCGCGCCTACCGCTGGGGCGAGGACGGCATCGCCGGCTTCAGCGACGACCGGCAGCTCTGGTGCCTGTCGCTCGCCCTGTGGAACGGGCGCGACCCCATCCTCAAGGAGCGGATGTTCGGCCTGACCAACGGCGAGGGCAACCATGGCGAGGACGTCAAGGAACTGTGGTGGTACCTCGATGGGACCCCGACCCATTCCTACATGCGCCTGCTCTACAAGTATCCGCAGGCGGCGTTCCCCTACGAGGACCTCGTGGCGGAGAACAACCGCCGCAAGGGACGCAACGAGCGGGAATACGAGATCATCGACACCGGCGTCTTCGATGGCGGCCGCTACTTCGATGTGAGCGTGGAATACGCCAAGGCCGACCCGTCGGACATCCTGATGCGGGTGAGCGTGCGCAACCACGCGGCGGAGGCGGCGGAGGTCTTCGTCCTTCCCCACCTTTGGGCCCGCAACGTCTGGTCCTGGGACGCCGGCCACGCCAAGCCGCATCTGCGCCTCCAGGCCGATGGGTCCGTCGCCGCGACCCGGCCGAACGCGCCGGAGCGCCGCTTCTCGGCCCTTCAATCGTCGGAGTTCCTGTTCTGCGACAATGAAACCAACAACCACCGGCTTTACGGCGGCCGCAACGCCGGCTTCGCGAAGGACGGCATCAACGATCGGATCGTCGGCGGCGTCGCCGACGGCGTCAACCCAGCCAACGAGGGCACCAAGGCCGCCGCTCTCGACCGGCTGACCATCGAACCCGGCGCGACCGTGACGTTGCGCTACCGCTTCGCCCCGGCCGGCGCGGCCCCGCTGTCGGTCGAGGCGTTCGACGCGGTCGTCGCCTCGCGCCTCGCGGATGCGGACGCGTTCTATGCCGTCGTGCAGAGGGACATCGCGGACGCCGACGCCCGCGCCGTGCAGCGTCAGGCGCTGGCGGGAATGCTGTGGTCGAAGCAGTACTACCATTACGACGTCAGGCGCTGGCTGGACGGCGACCCGACGCAGCCGCCGCCGCCGGGCGAGCGCCGCCGCGGCCGCAACGTCGACTGGCCGCACCTCAACAACGCCGACATCATCTCGATGCCCGACAAGTGGGAGTACCCCTGGTACGCGGCCTGGGACCTCGCCTTTCATTGCGTCACCTTCGCCATCGTCGATCCCGGCTTCGCCAAGGATCAGCTGATCCTGCTGCTGCGCGAATGGTACATGAACCCCAACGGGCAGCTGCCGGCCTACGAATGGGCCTTCGGCGACGTCAACCCGCCGGTGCACGCCTGGGCGGCTTGGCGCGTTTACCAGATGGAACGCGAATCCGGGGGCAGCGGCGACCGCATGTTCCTGGAGCGGGTCTTCCACAAGCTGATGCTGAACTTCACCTGGTGGGTGAACCGCAAGGACGAGGGCGGCCGCAACATCTTCCAGGGCGGCTTCCTCGGTCTCGACAACATCGGGGTGTTCGACCGATCCAAGCCGCTGCCGACGGGTGGATATATCAGCCAGTCCGACGGCACGGCCTGGATGGCGATGTACGCCCTCAACCTGATGCGCATCGCCCTGGAGCTGGCCGGAGCCGACCCGGTCTACGAGGACATCGCCTCGAAGTTCTTCGAGCACTTCCTCTTCATCGCGGCGGCGATGACCGACCTTCGCGACGGCGAGGACGGCAACCCGGTCGGGCTCTGGGACGATCGGGACATGTTCTACTACGACATCCTGAACCTCCCCGACGGGACGCGGCTGACGCTGCGCGTGCGCTCGCTGGTCGGGCTGATCCCGCTGTGCGCCGTCCAGGTGATCGACGGCGAGGCCCTGGCCAAGTTCCCGGGCTTCGCCGGCCGGCTGCAATGGCTGCTGACCCATCGCAAGGACCTCGCCGGCCTGGTGTCGCACCCGCAGGAGCCGGGCAAGCAGGATCGCCTGCTGCTGTCGCTGCTGCGCGCCACCCGCATGACCGCGATCCTGACGCGCATGCTGGAAACCACCGAGTTCCTGTCCGATCACGGCATCCGCGCCGTCTCCAAGGTCCACGAGGAGGTGCCTTACGTGGTCGACCTCGGCGGCACCCACGCGATGGTGGACTACGAGCCGGCCGAGTCGACCTCGGGCCTGTTCGGCGGCAATTCCAACTGGCGCGGGCCGGTGTGGATGCCGATCAACTACCTCCTCATCGACTCGCTCTACGAGTTCGAGCGCTTCTACGATCCGTCCTTCAAGGTCGAATGTCCGACCGGCTCCGGCCGCTTCCTCGACCTCGGCGGCGTCGCCCGCGAACTGTCGACCCGGCTGAACGGCCTGTTCCTGAAAGGCCCCGACGGGCGCCGCCCCGTGCACGGCGCCAACCCCATCCTCAACGGCGATCCGGCGTTCCGGGACTGCGTTCCCTTTCACGAATACTTCAACGGCGACACCGGGGAAGGGATCGGCGCGATGCACCAGACGGGGTGGACCGGCCTGGTGGCGCTGCTGCTGCAGCCGCGCAAGCCCATCTGAAGCGGGGCTGAGGTGCGTTCGTCATCGCTGGTGCCGCACGTTGACAGGTTCTCGCCGCTTGCCCATTACCCGCCCATGATCGAGTCGACCGGCAACAGCCTGGATATGGTTGTTCACATCATCCAGATCTCGCTGACCCCGATCTTCCTGCTGACGGCCGTGGCGAACCTGTTGAGCGTGTTCACGACCCGGCTCGCCCGCGTCGCCGATCAGGTCAACGTGCTGGCAGATCAGTTCGGGCGTTCCGAGAAGGGCGCCGACACGATCCTGTTGATCCGCCTCGCGACCTTGAAGCGACGCTCGCTGCTGCTCGACGGCGCCGTGGTTCTCGCCGCCGTGTCGGGCGCCTGCACCTGCTGCACCGTGCTCACCCTGTTCCTCGGTCTGCTGCGCTCGGCGGCGACGCAGACCATCCTGCTCGGCTTCTTCGGCCTCGGCATCCTTTGCACCGTCGGCGCGCTCGCCGCCTTCCTGTCCGAAGTGATGCTGGCCTCGCGGGGTATCCGCGAGACCATGGATGCCAAGGTCCGGCGCGTGGAGTTCTGAGTCCGATCCTGCAGCCCCGCTCGTTGCGCGACGAACCCATCGCCCGCACCCGGCGGCGGCACGCCCGCCTATCGCACCTTTCCGGAACCGCCGCGCACCTTCGGTCCGATGCTTCATGGCCGGGTGAGGGCCACCGTGATGTTGTCGCGGCCGCCCTTGTCGTTGGCGAAGGCGACGAGGCGCCGGCAGGTTTCGGCGGCATCCGCATCGCGGCACGCCTGGCTGTAGGCGGCGCCCATCGCCCTGCCCTCGTCGGCGTAGTTCCACAAGCCGTCGCTGCACAGGAGCAGGGCCGCGCCGGGCGGCAAGGTGCGATTCCCGACATGGATCCTCAGCTCGCCCTCGGCCATGCCGAGCCATTGCGTGATCGCGTGGGCGTTCTCGTCGGCGAGCGCTTCGGCATAGGTCAGGCGCTTGGCCTCGACCTCGTCCATGCACCAGGAATCGTCGCGCGTCAGCTGCGTCGCCGGCACGCCGGCCATCACCTGATAGGCCCGGCTGTCGCCGACCCAGGCGAGCGAGACTTCGCGGCCGGCGACCACGGCGAGAACGAGGGTCGAGGCCGGCCCGTCGGCGTCCTCGTCGCACCGCATCGCCGCGACGGCAGTGGCGGCGCGCGCGAGGCAGGCGCGCGCCGTCGCCCTCCGGTCGGCGCTGCCATCGTCGGCAAGGAACACGGCCCTGCTCGCCGCCACCGCCGCGAGCGCGGCCTCGTCCGAGCGCGAGGCGGTCGACACGCCGTCGGCGACGACGAGCAGGATCGTGCCGTCGGCGCGCCCGACGACACCGCCCGCGTCCTGGTTGGCCGGGTGGCGACGGCCGCGGTCGCAGGCCATCGCGGTTGCCGCGTCGAGCCATTCTTCGCGGTCGGCGGCGCGGACCTTGAAGACGGCGCGCTTGCCGCAGGTGCCGCAGAAGCCGTCCTCGTCGGGCTGCGGCGTCGCGCAGCGGCACCCGCCGGTTGTGGCCTCTCCCGCGACATGGCCTTGGCCGCCGACGAGGGACGCTCCGCAGTTCTCGCAGAAGCGGGCCCCGGCGTCGGCCTGCACCTCGCCGCAGGTCGCGCAGGCTGGCGCGCTCATATC
>CAXTMA010000037.1:0-17504 GCA_964245015.1 uncultured Beijerinckiaceae bacterium
GCCGGATCGGTTCACAGTCGATCCACTCCACCAAATGCCGGGACTAAACACCTAGGGCGGCGCACCCCGACAGGGTCAGCCGCTGAATGAACCCGCGAAGGCGAGGCTGCCGAGCGGCAGGCGCGGGCTCGGCACGTCGCGGGCGCGCAGCGCTTCCGGCAGTTGCGCGGGGTCGCCGCGCTTGCCGACGGCGTAGAGCGCCTCGACGCGGTAGCCCTTCGGCACGTTGAGCTCGGCGAAGGCGCGATCCATGTCGAAGCCGACCATGCCGTGCACGTGCCATCCCATCCTGGCCGCCTGAAGGGCGAAGTAGCCCGACGCCGCGCCGGCGTCGAGCGAGTGGCTGTGCGAGGGCACCTCCTTGTCGGCGCCCGGCGGCTTCATCAGCGAGTTCGAGATCAGCACGACGAGCGCCGCCGCGTCCTTGGCCCAGCTCCGGTTGAAGGGCACGAGCAGGTCGAGGAACATCGGCCACGCGGCCGTGTCGCGCAGGGCGTAGGCGAAGCGCCACGGCTGCGAGTTGTAGGAGGACGGTGCCCAGCGCGCGGCCTCAAGCATCGTCAGCAGGTCCGCCTCCGTGATCGTCTCCGGGGCGAAGGCGCGCGGCGACCAGCGTTCCAGGAACATCGGGTCGATGGGATGATCCGCGGTTCGGCCGTTCACTGTTGTCATGCGCGCTTCTCCTGATCCTCATTGGTAGGACATCTGAACGATCCCGAACGCTTCGTCGCCCAGCTTCCGCGCGACCTTCGCGCCCTCGCGGTGAAGGCCGCGCGCGATCGCCTCCCCATGCCTTGGCTCGCGTCGGTGACCAGGGCGACCTTGCCAGGCAGATTGGTGTCCACCATCGTTTTCCTCAGGGTTGTAGCGGCGGTGGTCAGGATCGAGTCACGAGGGTTAGCGGAGCCGGCGCTTGAGGTGAAGCTCCACGCCCGACAGGGATGCCGACCTCGTGCAGGGCCCCGCCCTCGCGCAGCGAACCCAGGTCGACCGGGGCGAACCCCGCCCCGCTCAGCAGGTCGACGACCACCCGCTTGGCGCCCGCGTCGTCCCCCGAGGCGAATATGATCGTGCTCGGCTTACCCTCGCCGAATTCGTCGATCCACTCCATGGGAATGTTGCTGATCGACTTGACCAGCCTGGCGCCCGGGGCCCACTCGGCGACGAGTTCGCTGGAGGTTTGACCCGTCTTCGCCAGCACGGCCCGGGACCGGGTCACGCCCGCGAGGCTGATGTCGGGCGGCTCATCCACGTGGGCGTTGGTGGCATCGACCAAAGTTTGACCGTTCCAGGTGATGCCTTTCAGCGCCTCGCGGGCCGGCCTCCAGTGCACGCACGAGATGACGAGGTCGCTCCCGACCGCCTGTTCCTTGGTGCCGGCCCTGGCGCACCGCCCGAGTTCGTCGACGAGGTCGCGCAGGGGCTCGGGATCCCGTGAGTTCGACAGGACGATGTCGTGGCCGGCGTCGACGAGGTGGCGCCCCATGGTCCGGCCGACGTTGCCGGCGCCGATGAAACCGATCCTCATTCAGTGATCCTCTTTCCGCCTCTCGACGCTGTCCGGCCCCGAACCGGGCTCAGGTTTCGCCCCGTCACACTGCCTTTCGCTGAAACGGAACTAGACCCGCCCGCGTCGTGCGTTCAGTGCGGATGTGTGCACATCGGTGGTGCGCATTCGATCCGGCTCGCCGCACAACGCTGGGCGGGCGGCGATGACCGCCCATGAGCGAGGGTGTTGACCCAGGCAAGCTGGCGGTCGCCGCGATCCAGGAACCCTGGTACGCGCACGCGGCTCAGCTCAGTGATGAGGCAGGTTGCGGAAGCCGCGGCGGGCGGTAGGATTATGGAAGGAGTGCCGGGAGTGGGTCCCGTTTGGGCGCCGATCAGCCCGTCAGCCGGATCCTTTTCCACGCTGTTTCTCAATCGAAGCACTCGCGACTGCTGGGAGATGTACCGATCGGGAAGTCGGCATGATGCTGTCTTGGGTCCAGCGGCTGCCGGATCCCAAGCCGCACCTGCTTGCACGGTTGGAGACCCTACAGACCTCGAACGCCGGCAGGCTTTGACCGTGGTTCCCCGAAGGGACGGTTGCCACATCGCTCGCGCGATCAACCGGATCGTCGTCGAGACAATACAAGACGATCTATCGAGCTCTTGATGACGGGGTTGACGTCGTCGTGCGCTTGCTCGCCGTCCCGGGGACGCTCTCCAAGTCCACGATGTTCGGCGTGACGCCGTGGTCACGGGCCGAAGTCACGGGCCGGAGAGTCGGATCGGGGAGGAGGGAGCGACGACGTTGGCTGTCAGTGATCATCATGACCAACGCCCGTCATACGTGCGGACGGGACGAAGATGTTCAATCTGTCGGGTACGTGCCACGAGATTAGCAGGGCGTTTCGATCTGTAACTGAATCACCCAAACCTGTACGAAACCAGCTCTTCTCCGAGCTTCCTTCTCAGAGAAGTCCGCAAGGATCTCGGGAAGTGAATCACGAATCCTGCAACCGAGTCGCTTCGAACCTGTCTAGACAAGCCGGTCGAATAGATGCCGTGGATGGCATAGCCGCCGTGGAAGAAGATCGCGTAGGGCATCGGCGACATGTGGTACTTGCGCGAAGAGTGCATCAGTTCGAGGTGGGTCGGCGCGAAGCTGCCGCCTGGCGTGTAGAAACCCGAGCGCGCCGTCGAAACCGGCCAGTCGTAGTTGCCGCCGTTGATCTGAACGTGCATGCGCTGATGCGTGAGATCGATCGAAACCTGCACCGTCGCCTGCGCGGCGAACGGCTGAAGGCAGTATATTCCTGCAACTATATTCGATTTCATCCAACCGGCACGCAGTCGTTAACCCCCGTTACTCGAACTCTACCCCGAAGGTCATCGCATGCCTTGAGAACGCCGTAAACAGCGGTGCGCATTATCGGTTGATTTCAACCATTGCGGTCACCTCGCGGACACAGCGTGGCGACATAGGTCGGGAAAGCATGTGGGTCGGGAAAGGCCGGCGCGCAAGCCGCAGGAGCGGCCGGCGCGACGTCAGCCCGGACCCGTCCAGCTCAGCCGCGGCAGGGCGGCGTCGGCCCTCGTGCCATGCTCGTCGAGCAGATCCGCCAGGGCCGCCCGGTCGAGCCGGCCGTCGCTGGCGCCGTGCAGCCTGTCGCGGTGGATGCCGGCGGTGATGAACAGGGCGGCGACGCCCTGCCGGGCGGCCCCGGCGAGGTCGGTCGCGGCCGCATCGCCGATCGCCAGGATCCTGTGGCGCGGCGTCGGCCCGCGGATCGCCGCCGCCATGGCCAGCGCCCGATCGTAGATGGCCGGGTGCGGCTTGCCGGCCTGCACGACCTCGCCGCCCATCGCGGCATAGCGGGCTGCGATGGCGCCGGCGCAGAAGATGAGGGTGTCGCCGACCTCAACCACGAGGTCGGGATTGGCGCAGACGAGGGGCAGGCGGCGGGCCCGCAGCCCGGCGAGGAGGGGATCGTAGTCTTCGGGACGGTCGCCGGTGGCGTCGAGGCCGATGCACACGGCCATCTCCGCCGCGTCCGCATCGACCCGCTCGGGTGCCCTCGGGCCGCGCCGCGCCGCTTCGCGGCAGATCGCCGGCTCCCGTTCCGGTCCGATGCAGACGACCGGCGGGCAGCCGGCCGCCACCAGAAGGTCGGCGGTCACGTCGCCGGAGGTGGCGATGCGGTCGTAGCACTCGCGCGGGACGGCGAGCCGGTCGAGGCGGGCCTGCACCTGAGCTTCCGGCGTCGGCGCATTGGTGACCAGCACCACCGTGCCGCCGGTCTGCCGGAAACGGCCGAGCGCGTCCACGGCCGGGGAATGGTGGCGGACCCCGTTGTGCACCACGCCCCACACGTCGCAGAGCAGGACATCCATTTCGACCGAAACGGCGGCGAGACCCAGATCGAGGCGGGGGAGGTCGGAGCGGGTCGGCGCCGTCATGCGGAGTTGGTCATGTGCTCGCGGCTAGCGGAGCGGCGGCCGGGGGTCAAGGCGTTCGCTGCTCGGCCGCCGCTCATGCTGCTGCTCTTGCTGCTGCCCTTGCCGCTGCCCTTGCCGCCGCCGCGCACGGCGGGGCCGGCATGAGGAAAGCGGGATGCAGCTTTTCACCGATTGAAGCGCTTGGTGCTTGACGCCGCCGCCGAGAGGTCGAGCTTGGTCTCGCAGGAAACCCGCGACGGGATCCCAGGGAGGGCGCGATGACAGCAAGCGCACAGCCGAACGACCTCGATGCCTATTGGATGCCCTACACGGCCAACCGCGCCTTCAAGCGCCGGCCGCGCCTGCTCGTCGCGGCGGAGAAGATGCACTACACCGCCGCCGACGGGCGGAGGGTTCTCGATGGCACCGCCGGCCTGTGGTGCTGCAACGCCGGCCACGGCCGGGCGCCGATCGTGGCGGCGATCCAGGCCCAGGCGGCGACGCTCGACTTCACAGCGCCCTTCCAGTTCGGCCACCCGCGGGCGTTCCAGCTCGCCGGCCGCATCGCCGCCTTGGCGCCGGGCGACCTCGACCACGTCTTTTTCACCAACTCCGGGTCGGAGGCGGTCGATACGGCGCTGAAAATCGCGCTGGCTTATCACGCCCTGGGTGGCCGGGCCTCGCGGCAGCGCCTGATCGGGCGCGAGCGCGGCTACCACGGCGTCGGTTTCGGCGGCATGGCGGTGGGCGGCATCGGCGCCAACCGCAAGGCGTTCGGCCTGGGGCTGCCCGGCGTCGACCATCTGCCAACCACCTACGACCGCGAGCACCAGGCCTTCACGCGGGGCGAGCCGGCCTGGGGCGCCCATCTCGCCGACGACCTCGAACGCCTCGTCGCCCTGCACGATGCGTCCACGGTCGCCGCCGTGATCGTGGAGCCGATGGGCGGCTCGACCGGCGTGCTGCCGCCGCCGCAGGGCTATCTCCAGCGCCTGCGCGCCATCTGCGACCGCCACGCCATCCTGCTCATCTTCGACGAGGTGATCTCCGGCTTCGGGCGGCTTGGCGCCGCCTTCGCCGCCGAGCGCTACGGCGTGGTGCCGGACATGATCACCTTCGCCAAGGGCGTCACCTCCGGCACCGTGCCGATGGGCGGCGTTCTGGTGCGCGGCGCCATCCACGACGCCTTCATGGGAGGGGCCGAGAGGGCGGTGGAGCTGTTCCACGGCTACACCTATTCCGGCCATCCGCTCGCCTGCGCCGCCGGCCTCGCGACCCTCGACCTGTACCGCGACGAGGGCTTGTTCGAGCGCGCCCGCGAGCTGGAGCCGACCTGGGAGGAGGCGATGCACGGCCTGCGCGACATGCCCCACGTGGTCGACATCCGGACCGTCGGCCTCACCGCCGCGATCGAGCTGGCGCCACGCCCGGACGCCGTCGGCGCCCGCGGCTACGAGGCGGTGGAAGCGGCCTTCTTCGACCACGACGTGGTTCTTCGCCAAGCCGGCGACAACGTCGTGCTGACGCCGCCCCTGATCGTTTCCGCCGACGAGATCGCGATCCTGGCCGGCCGCGTCCGCGCGGCGGTCGCCGGTGTGCCTTGATCCCTCCTGAGGGAGGCAGCCGGCCCCTTTGGGGAAAGGGCGACGATTCGGCAGGCTCGCGGGACGGCCCGTCGTCGAGGAGGATGCGATGTCCTATTGCATACCCAACCGCCTGATCGTCACGGGTTCCGAAGACGATCTTTGCGACTTCACCTCCCGATGCTGCGAGGACTACGGGACCACGACCTGGTTCACGCTGTGCATGGATAAGGTGATGCCGCCGCCCGACGACTCACCCCCCGGCCAAGACTGGATCGAGGCCAACTGGGGCGCGGAAATCACCGAAGGCACCTCGTTCTGCAAGCGAAGCGTTGGGCGTCTCGAACTGAGATACCTGACGTTGCGAGGCCTGCCCTGCACCTTCTACAGGGTGTTAGGAGAGCGCTTTCCCTTGCTCGACATCACGGCCGTCGCTGTTGACGGCTACGATTATGCCTACCACTTCCATGCCAAGGGCGGGATCATCGACTCGTGGGATGAGATACCGCCCTGCGAGGCGCTGAGACAGGCTTTCGCCGCGCCCGGCGAGAAGGTTCCGACCCAGGCCGAGATCGACGAGATGCGCGCCGGGGCTCCGGCCCGGCTCGCCGCGCTGGCGCGGAAACCGGCCGGCTAACCACGCGGACGCCTGTTCTCGCGCTTGTTTCGCCAATAGCATTGGCACGAGATTGACTGTCTTGTTATCGAAACCTCGAATAACCTGAATGCGAGCGATTGGTCCCCCTGATCTTGCCCCGCAGGTCGATACGAGTCCGTATCGGGATGAAATCGGCCGGAACAGGCTGGCCCTCGACCCAAGCGACTTGCGCATCGCCCGGGGACGAGACACCTATAGTGCGTTATGTCGTAACAGGCAGGGAAGGGGCAGTGCATGCCGAACGATGCCGATTCCTTTGACGAATGGACGAGCCGACCGTTTCAACCGGTGCGCCTCCATCGCGATGGCCCGCAGATGGAGGTCGGCGAGCGCGTCGTCGAGGCGCTGGAATACATCGCCGCGCAGTTGGGCGAGATTTCCCGCAAGATGGACCACGTCGGCTCGGGCTTCACCGCCTCCAAGGAGGATCTGGAGCAGATGAAGGACCTGCTTCGCAAGCTTTGAAGGGCGCTTCCGGCCGTTGTGCCCGCACGGAGTGCCGAGCCGGCCCATTCACCATCAGATCCGTCCGGGGGCACCGAAGCTTGCTTTACCTCCAACGGCAAATTATGGCTGCGATCGTCTTGCAGGAGATTTCGCGACGTGGCACGCGCCAACTTCCTTTTCACCAGCGAATCCGTCTCCGAGGGCCATCCCGACAAGGTTTGCGACCGCATTTCGGATGAGGTGGTCGACCTGTTCTTCCGCGAGGGCGCCAAGGCCGGGCTCGACCCCTACGGCATCCGCGTCGCCTGCGAAACGCTGGCCACCACCAACCGCGTGGTGATCGCCGGGGAGGTCCGCGGGCCCGCCATCGAGCCCGAGCGTATCAAGGAGGTCGTGCGCGCCGCCATCAAGGACATCGGCTACGAGCAGGACGGCTTCCATTGGGAGCACGCGCAGATCGAGGTGCTGCTGCACGCCCAGTCGGCCGATATTGCGCAGGGCGTGGACTCCGCCGGCAACAAGGACGAGGGCGCCGGCGACCAGGGCATCATGTTCGGCTACGCCTGCCGCGAAACGCCGGAGCTGATGCCGGCGCCGATCTATTATTCCCACAAGATCCTCGAAGACCTCGCCCACGCCCGCAAGACGGGGGATGGGGAGGCGGCCAAGCTCGGCCCCGACGCCAAGAGCCAGGTCACCGTGCGCTACGTCGACGGCAAGCCGGTCGGCGTGACGCAGATCGTGCTCTCCACCCAGCACGTCGACGAGGACCTGTCGTCGGCCGACGTCCGTCGCATCGTCGAGCCTCACATCCGCAAGGCCCTGCCGGCCGATTGGATCTCGGAGGCCACCGTGTGGCACGTCAACCCGACCGGCAAGTTCGTGATCGGCGGCCCCGACGGCGACTGCGGCCTCACCGGGCGCAAGATCATCGTCGACACCTACGGCGGCGCCGCGCCGCACGGCGGCGGCGCCTTTTCCGGCAAGGACCCGACCAAGGTCGACCGCTCGGCCGCCTATGTCGCCCGCTACCTCGCAAAGAACGTCGTCGCCGCCGGCCTCGCCGGGCGCTGCACCATCCAGCTGTCCTACGCCATCGGCGTCGCCGAGCCGCTGTCGATCTATGTCGACACCCACGGCACCGGCACTGTGCCGGAAGAGAAGCTCGAAGCCGTGCTCGGGCAGATCATGCGCTTGTCGCCGCGCGGGATCCGCGAGCACCTCGGCCTCAACAAGCCGATCTACGCCCGCACGGCGTCCTACGGCCATTTCGGCCGCACCCCCGACGCCGACGGCGGCTTTTCCTGGGAAAAGACCGACCTGGTGGAAAAGCTCAAGGCGGCGGTCGCCGCCTAAGCAGGTTCGCGTTGGCAGGCCAACGCTTCACCTGCTTAGGCCCTTGCTATGCCGCAGGTTTGGATCGCAAAACCGCAGGGCACTTTTGCGAAACCTGCTTAGCGGGCGAACGGGCGCGGGCCGCCATCGGGTGGAGCATGCGCCGCCGGACGGCGGGGCTGCTCCGGCCCATCGGGTGAAGCTTCACGGCCGGCGCGCCGGCAAGTCGCTGACCGCCCTGCATCGCGAACGCCTCCGCACCCTGCTGCCGCGCTTCGCCCTCGATCTCGCAGCCCCGCTCGACCCGGCAACCCTGTTCCAACCGGCCCCGCGCGACATCTGGCTGGAGATCGGCTTCGGCGGGGGCGAGCACCTGCTGGCCACGGCCGCGCGGCACCCCGATGTCGGGCTGATCGGCTGCGAGCCTTTTCTCAACGGCATGTCCCAGGCACTCGCCGGCCTGAACGATGCCGGGAGCCGCAACGTCCGCCTGCACTGCGGCGATGCCGGCGACGTCATCGCGGCGCTGCCACCGGCGTGCCTGGGCCGGGTCTTCCTCTTCTATCCCGATCCCTGGCCCAAGCGTGGGCAGCGCAAGCGCCGCTTCGTGTCAGGCGACAGGCTCGCCCGCCTCGCCCGGCTCATGCGGCCGGGCGCCGAGCTGCGCTTTGCCAGCGACATCGACGACTACACCGGCTGGACGCTGGCCCGCCTCCTGCGCTCGCCCGATTTCCGCTGGACGGCCGCGTGCGCCGCCGACTGGCAGCGGCCCTGGCCGGACTGGACAGCGACGCGCTACGAGGCCAAGGCGCTCGCGCAGGGGCGGCGCGGCTGCTACCTCACGGCCGTGCGGCGCTGATCCGCGGTCCGGCCGGGCGCAACGCCCAGGTTCGACGCGCGTTGAATGTCGAAAGCAGCGGGACCGTGCGGCATGATCTTTCCCTCCATCACCGCCGCCTATGCGGCAATCCTTGGCCTCGTCTTCGTTGCGATCTCGGGGTGGGTCGTCGCCGGACGGGTTGGGATGGATACGCTGCAGGGCGACGGCGGCCACGACGGGTTGCAGCGTCGGATCAGGTCGCAAGGCAACTTCGCCGAATACGTGCCCTACGCCCTGCTGCTGATCGCCCTGCTGGAAGGGCGCGGCGCCGGCCATGTCCTGATCCACCTGCTCTGCCTCGTCCTGCTGGCGGCCCGCCTCGCCCATCCCGTCGGCATGTTCGCGCCGAAGAACTCGCCGCGCCAGTTCGCCTGCCGCGGCGGCGGCATCATCGCGACCCTCGGCGTGCTGCTGGTCGCCGCGGTAGCCCTGCTCGTCTGACGTCTCGGGCCAGCCGGGTCCGGGTCAGCGGCCTGAGGAGTTCCCGGCGCTGTGACCGCCGTGTCACGGTCAATGATTCTGCGGCGTTGCAACCTGCGGTCGCTACAGCTCGGCGAGCGCGCGTGAACTTTTGGTTGCAGTTGGCTGCAGGGTTCCGTGCGTCCGGTTGCAAAGCTTCTTACCCTGACGATGAGCGCCCTGGCCGGCGGCCTCTTCTGCGCCGCCCCGGCGCGTGCCGGCGCGTTTCTCCAAACGGAAGGCTACGGCCAGTTCATTGCCGGTGTCGGACTCTCCGAAGGCTCCCGCCGCTTCGACAATTCGGCCCGGCCGATGCCGACCCCGGCCTACCGCAAGGCGGTCGCGAGCGGCTACCTCGAATACGGTCTCGCGCCGAACCTCACCCTGATCGCCGCGCCGACGCTGGCGCGCGAGGGCGCAGCCGCCAATACGGTGACCGGCTCGGATTCGAGCGCGTTCGGCGCGCGGCTCGGGTTATTCCGGGCGCCCGGCCGCGCGCTGTCGCTGCAGGTGCTGGTGCAGCCCCCACTCGCGCCGGGCGACCGTAGCCAACAACTCGCCATCAGTGGCGCCCGCAATCTCGCCGTCGATGTCCGCCTGATGTTCGCGCAATCGTTCACGTTGTTCGGCGCCCCCGCCTTCGTCGACGTGGCCCCGGGTGTCCGCGCCCGCGCCGACCCGTTTCCGAGCGAAGCGCGGCTCGACGTGACGCTCGGGCTGCGGCCGGTGCCGCAGTTGCTCCTGCTGCTTCAAAGCTTCGGCAGCCTGGCGCCGTCGGCCGGCTCCGCTCCGGGGGGAGGGCCGCTGGTTGCGCGAACCGGCTACGACAAGCTGCAGCTCAGCCTCGTCTACGACCTGGCACCCGCGTGGTCGGTGCAGATCGGGGCGTTCCGAACGGTGACGGGCTTCAACAGCGTGCGCGAAACCGGGCCGATCTTCGCGCTCTGGTACAGGTGGTGATCCCCTGCCTCCTGGCGATGGCTCACAACCCCGCCGCGCCGCCGTCGGACCGCGGATCGTGCCCGGCCTCGATGCGCCCGTCCGGGCGGCGCACGAGGGCGCCGGCATGTCCGAGCAGGTCGGCGTAGGGCTCGGCGACGACGTTCAGCTCGTGCCCGGCCCGGCGCAGCGCCGCCAGGATCGCATCGTCGTAGCGCGGCTCCACGGTGAGCGCGGAGGTGTCGGTGCCCCACGCCTTGCCGTAGAGGAAGCGCGGCCGGTCGAGGGCCGCCGCGACGCCGTCGCCCATCATCAGCCGCGTGAACACCTGCGCCTGGAACTGCGGCTGCCCGTCGCCGCCCATTGAGCCGTAGGACACGACCCGGCCGTCGTCGAAGGCGGCGAGCGGCGGGTTCAGCGTGTGCACGGGGCGCCGCCCGGGTTGCAGCGGGTTCACCGCCGCGGGATCGAGCGAAAAGGAGAAGCCGCGGTTCTGCAGCAGCACGCCGGTCGCCGGCAGCACGCAGCCCGAGCCGTATTCCCAGTAGATCGACTGGATGAACGACACGGCGAGCCCGGAGGCGTCGATCGCGCCCATCCACACCGTGTCGCCGGCGGCGGGTTTGGCCGGGCCGGCGGCGGCGCGCCCCATGTCGATGGCGGCGGCTTCGCGCTCCAGGGCGCGCGGGGTGAGGAAATCGGCCGGGACGTGGCGCAGCCGCTCGAAGTCGGTGACGATCGCGTCTCGGATCGCCAGCGCGCGCTTGGAAGCCTCGATCAGCCCGTGAACGTGTTCGAAGCTTTCCCGGCGGACCGGGCCGAGCTTGGCGAAGATGCCGAGGATGATGAGGCTGGCGATCCCCTGCGTCGGCGGCGGCGCGTTGAAGTGCGTGCGGGCGCCCGAGCGGATCCCATCGCCGTCGGCGAGGCGCAGGCTGAGGGGGTCGCGCCAGCGCGCGCGATAGGTGGCGAGGTCGTCGCGCGTCGGCATCGCGCCGATGCGCTCCATGTCGGCGGCGAGTTCGCGGCCGATGTCGCCGCGGTAGAAGTCGTCGAGGCCGACGTGGGCGAGCTGTTCCAGCGTCGCGGCGAGCTTGGGGGCTCGGCGGCGGGTGCCGGCCTTCGGAATCGCGCCCTCGACCAGGAAGGCGTCGGCGAAGCCCGGCGCCGCCTTCAGCGCGTCGAACTCGAACGGCCGCGTGCGCTCTTCCGACGGCGACTGGGCGTAGCCCTCGCCGGCGAGCTTGATCGCCTGATGCAGCAGGTCGGGCAGCGGCAGCCGGCCGCCGATCGCCTGCGCCATCTCCCGCGCCAGGATCCAGCCGCCGATCGTACCGGGCACGGTCACCGCGGCATGAGGTCCGCGCGGCGGGATGCGATGGTAGCCGAGCTGCTCGTAATGCCGTCGGGTCGCCCGCGAGCCCGCCGGCCCGGCCGCCTCGATGTAATGCACCCGCCCGCCCGGCGTGCGGATCAGCCAGAAGCCGTCCCCGCCGATGGCGTTCATGTGGGGGTAGACGACGGCGACCGTCGCGGCCATCGCGATCATCGCCTCGATCGCATTGCCGCCGGCGGCGAGGATATCGCGGCCGGCATCGGCGGCGGCGGTGTGCGGCGCGGCGACGGCCGCCTTGTCGAAGACTTGAGACTCGATCATCCGCCGCCCTTTCGAGCCGTCAACAGCCGGCCGTGCCCTTCCTCGTGCCGCGCTCGACGGTCTCTTTGCAAGCGCGAAGGCCGAGCGGCGGCGGCTCCCTCGCTCGGTCGCAAAGAACAATGGGCCGACGCCCGGCTCGGCGCATCACCGAACGCGGCGGGTGCCGCAGTAGCCATCTGCGCCGGCAATCGCTAGATCGCTCGTCATGGCCGCTCCCCCTCTCCTGACCCTGCAAGGCATCCACCTCACGCTCGGCGGCGGCGGCACGCCGCTGCTCGCCGGGGCCGATCTCACCGTGGCGAGCGGCGAGCGGCTGTGTCTCGTCGGGCGCAACGGCTCGGGCAAGTCGACCCTGCTCAAGATCGCCGCCGGCCTGCTGGAGCCTGATTCCGGCGTGCGCTTCCTGCAGCCTGGCACCGCCGTGCGCTATCTCCCGCAGGAACCGGACTTGGCCGGCTTCCCCACCGCCCTCGCCTACGTCGAGGCCGACCTCGGGCCTCTCGACGACGCCTACCGCGCCCGGTCCCTGCTCAACGAGCTGGGCATGACCGGCGACGAGGATCCCGCCGCGCTGTCGGGCGGCGAAGCGCGCCGCGCCGCCCTGGCGCGGGTGCTGGCGCCCGAGCCCGACATCCTGCTGCTCGACGAGCCGACCAACCACCTCGACCTGCCGGCGATCGAATGGCTCGAAGCCGAGCTGAAATCCCTGCGCTCGGCGCTGGTGATCATCAGTCACGACCGCCGCTTCCTCAGCCATCTGTCGCGCCAGACCGTGTGGATCGACCGTGGCGCCACCCGCGCGCTGGGCAAGGGCTTCGCCGCCTTCGAGGCGTGGCGCGACACCCAGCTCGAAGACGAGGAGCGCCAGCAGCACAAGCTCGACCGGCAGATCGTCGCCGAGGAGCACTGGCTGCGATACGGCGTCACCGCCAGACGCAAGCGCAACGTCGGCCGGCTCGCCAAGCTGCAGGGACTGCGCACCGAGCGACGCGAGCACCGCCGCGTCGCCGGCGACGTCAGGCTCCAGGCCAGCGAAGGCGCGCAGTCCGGCAAGCTCGTCATCGAGGCCAAGCACCTCGCCAAAGCCTACGACGGGCGCACGATCGTGGCCGACTTCTCGACCCGCGTGCAGCGCGGCGACCGGCTCGGCGTGGTCGGCGCCAACGGCGCCGGCAAGACCACGCTGATCTCGATGATGACGGGATCGCTCCCGCCCGATGGCGGCACCCTGCGGCTTGGGGCAAACCTGGAAATGGCCACCCTCGACCAGAAGCGGGCCAGCCTCGATCCCTCCACCACCCTGCGCGACGCGCTGACCGGGGGCGGCAGCGACACGGTGGAGGTCAACGGCGAGCGCAAGCACGTCATCGGCTACATGAAAGACTTCCTGTTCGGCCCGGAACAGGCGCGCACACCCATCGGGCGCCTGTCGGGCGGCGAGCGCGGGCGGCTGATGCTGGCCCGCGCCCTGGCGCAGCCCTCCAACCTGCTGGTGCTGGACGAGCCGACCAACGACCTCGACCTCGAAACCCTCGACCTGCTCCAGGAGATGCTGACCGACTATCCCGGCACGCTGCTGCTGGTGAGCCACGACCGCGACTTCCTCGACCGGGTTGCCACGGCGACGCTGGTCGCCGAGGGCGACGGCCGCTGGCAGGAATACGCGGGGGGCTACACAGACATGGTGGCGCAGCGCGGCGGCGGGATCAGCGGCCGCGCCGTCGCCGCGCCCGACAAAGGGGAGCCGGCCGCCGCGAGCCGCGCCGTGCCGCAACCGGCGACCAAGCCGACCGCCAAGGCCAAGCTGTCGTTCAAGGAAAGGCACGCGCTCGACACGCTGCCCAAGACCATCGCCGCGCTGCAAGGCAAGAAGGCGAACCTGCGCGCCGTTCTCGATGACCCCGGCCTGTACGCCCGCGATCCCGCCGCCTTCGGCCGGCATTCGGCCGGGTTGGGCCGCATCGAGGCGGAACTGGCGGCGGCCGAGGACGAATGGCTGGTCCTTGAGATGCGTCGCGAATCGATTGAGGGCTAAGCGGGTGCGCAAAAGTGCCCCGCGGTTTTGCGATCAAAACCTGCTTAGGGCCTCTTTCACGTGAAACGCCGCGGACGTCGTTCGGCGCAGCGGCAAGGCGACGCTTAAGCTTGCCGGTCGGCAACCGAACAGGCCTTCCGCGTCTTGGGCGGTCTCGAAGCATCGAGACAGCTTATGCCGCGCGCCCAAAAGTCGACCAGCTCCGACCTCGTGCCGGGACCGCTGCCCTCGCCGTCCGACGAGGGCGGCCCCTCGCGCCCGTCCACCGCCGTTCATCCCACGGCAGGGCTGGCCGCCCGCCTCGCTGAGGCCGCGGCCGGATCGCGGGCGAAAACCGTGCTGTTCCTCGCCGCCGACGAGCGTCGTGCCGACGAGATCGGCCGCGCGCTGGCCGCCTTCGCCCCGAACCTCGACGTGCTGGTGCTGCCGCCCTGGGACTGCCTGCCCTACGACAGGGTGTCGCCGTCGCCGGCCTGCATGGGACGCCGGGTCGACGCGCTGCAGCGGCTCGGCAGGGCCCTCGACGGCCGGCGCGTGGTGGTGACGAGCCCGGAGGCGGCGGTGCAGAAGCTCGCCGCCGCCGAACCTTCGTTCACCCTGGCCAAGGGCGACAGCCTCGACCGCGCGGCGCTGGAAGCCTTTGCCCGGCGCTGCGGCTACCTCGAAGACGAGCGGGTCGACGATCCCGGCGACCTGGCCGTGCACGGTCAGGTCATCGACATCTATCCCGCCGCCGCCGACCAGCCGATCCGCATCGACGTCGACGAGCACGACCGCATCGTCGACCTGCGGCGGTTCGATGCGGGATCGCAGCGCACCGCCGAGGCGATCGACACCCTCGACCTCGTGCCGGCTTCCGAGCTGGCCCTGCCCGACGACGTGCCGCGCACCCTCGGCATCGAGCACCGGCTGCCGGCCTTCCAGCCCGAGCTGCGATCGATCTTCGCCCTGCTGCCCAAGGCGGTGCTGGCGCTGGACGAGGGCGCCATCGCCGCCTGCCGGCGCGCCGCCGGGCGCATCGCGGACGCCTACGAGGCGCGCCTCGCCTTTTCCACGCCCGACGACGGCGCGGCGGTGCAGCCCTCCCACCTTTACCTCGTCGGCGAGGAACTGGAGGAGGCGCTCGCGTCGGCGCTCGCCGCCGGCCGGCTCAAGTTCGACGGCGACGGGCTGGAGCCGATGCGGTCCTTCGCCTTGGAGCGCGACGCGACGCGCGCCCTGGTCGACTTCGTTCGCGCAACCGTCGCCGACGGCCGCCGCGTGGTTCTCGCTGGCACGAAGGAGGAGCGCGCGCCGATGCTGCGGGCGCTGAAGCGGGCGGGCATCGCCGTGTCGCCGGCCACGTCCTGGCCGGAGGTGGGGCTGGCCGGGCCCGGCGTGCTGGCCTTCGCCGGCGACTTCGAGGGCGGCTTCAACGATCGCGAGGCCGGGCTCGCCGTGGTGGCGGCGGCCGATGTCTTCGGCGTCCGCGCGGCCGGCGCCGAGAGCGAACGCGGCGTGCTCGCGACCGCCACCGCGCCGCAGCCGGGCGACGTGGTGGTGCACGAGGACCACGGCGTGGCGGTGCTGCGCGGGCTGGAACAGGTCGAGGTCGACGGCGGCAGCCACGAGGTGCTGCGCCTCGGCTTCCACGGCGACGCGACCCTGCTGGTGCCCGTCGACGAGATGGACCGCATCTGGCGATACGGCTCGGCAACCGAGGCGGTGACGCTGGACAAGCTTCATACCGACGGCTGGAACAAGCGCCGCGTCAAGGTCAACGCGCAGGTCGAGGATGCGGCCGCCCGCCTGATCGCGATGGCGCGGGAGCGCGACGAGGCGAAGACCCCGCTGCTGCAGCCGCCGCCGGCCGCCTACGCCCGCTTCGTCGCGCGCTTTCCGTTTCCCGAAACCGGCGACCAGGCGGCGGCGGTGGCGGCCGTCCTCGCCGACCTCGCGTCGGGCCGGCCGATGAACCGCCTGGTGTGCGGCGATGTCGGCTACGGCAAGCCGGAGGTGGCGCTGCGCGCGGCGGCGGCGGTGGCGCTGTCGGGCCGGCAGGTGGCGCTGGTGGCCCCGACCACCGTGCTCGCCCGCCAGCACGCCCGAACCTTCGCCAAACGCTTCGCCGGCACGCAGATCGAGATCGTGCACCTGTCCCGCCTCGTCGAGGCGGACGAGGCGCGAACGGCCAAGAAGCACCTCGCCGACGGGCGCGCCGGCATCGTGATCGGCACCCAGGCGGTCAGTTCCGCCGACTTCGACGATCTCGCTTTGGTGATCGTCGACGAGGAGCATCGCTTCGGCACCAAAACCAAGGCCGCGCTGCAGGCGCTGGCGCCGCACCATCTCGCCCTCACGGCGACGCCGATCCCGCGCACCCTGCAGGGTGCCCTGGTGGGCGTGCAGGACGTCAGCGTGCTCGCCGCGCCGCCGGCCCGCCGCCGCCCGGTGCGGACCTTTCTTTCGCCCTTCGACAAGGCGGCGGCGGCCACCGCGCTCATCCGGGAAAAGCGGCGCGGCGGGCAGAGCTTCATGGTGGTGCCGCGCGTCGAGGAGATCGAGGGCGTGCTGGCCATGCTGAAGGAGGTGGCGGCGAAGCTGACCGTCACGGTCGCCCACGGCCAGCTCCCGCCCGACGAGGTCGACGAGGCGATGGTCCGCTTCGCCGAGGGCGGCTGCGACGTGCTGGTGGCGACCAGCCTGATCGAGAACGGGCTCGACGTGCCGCGCGCCAACACCATGCTGGTGTGGGGCGCCGACCGCTTCGGGCTGGCGCAGCTCCACCAGCTGCGCGGGCGCGTCGGGCGGGGCCGCGTGCAGGGCACGGCCTACCTGTTCACCCCCGCCGACGACGAGGTTTCAAAGACCACCGCCGAGCGTTTGTCGGCCCTGCTCGCCGCAGACCGTCTCGGCGCCGGCTTCGCGCTCAGCACCCAGGACCTCGACCTGCGCGGCGGCGGCGACCTCGTGGGCGAGGAGCAGGCCGGGCACATCCGCCTCATCGGCGCCAGCCTGTACCAGCACCTGCTCGCGCGGGCCGTGCGGGCCGGCCAAGTCAGGAAGGACGGGGGTGAGATCGCCGACGACCGCCGCCCGCCGACCCTGCAGATCCCCGGCGATGCCGGCTTCCCGGCCGCCTACGTGCCCGACGAGGTGCTGCGCCTCGACCTTTACACCCGGCTGGCGCACATGGGCGACGTCGAGGACGTCGATGCCTTCGCCGAAGAACTCGACGACCGCTTCGGCGCCGTGCCGCCGGAAACGGCCCGGCTGCTCGCCCGCCGCCGCGTGGCGATGCTGGCGCAGGGGGCCGGCGTGAGCGCGGTGGTTGTCGGCCCGAAGGCTGCGGCCGTGAGCTTCCTGCCGAGAGCGGCCGAGGCGGCCAGGACGCGGATGAAGGGGCGCTGGAAGGACGAGCGGCTGCTGCTCGAGGTGAAGAGCGAGGATCCGGACAAGAACCTCGGACTGCTGGCGACGCTGTTCGCCCGCCTCGGTGCAAACGAGCCGGCGAAGGATGAGGCCGAACGCTGCGCGGCGAAGACCGGACCGGGGCGCAAGACGTCAGCCGTCCACAGCGGGCAAGCCTGACGCCGATCGGCCCGGTG
>CAXTMA010000037.1:17604-21669 GCA_964245015.1 uncultured Beijerinckiaceae bacterium
GGTCCCTTTAGGCGGGAACGCTGACGGCGTTGGCGGTCCTTTGCCCGCAGGCGTGGCAGAAGCGGGCGAAGGTGCTCTTGCGCTCGCCGCACGACGGGCAGCGCTCGAAGACGCCGATCCCGCAGTGCGGGCAGAAGTTGGTGGCGCCATCGAGGGCGATCGGCCGCTCGCAACCGGGACAGGCCTTCCTGGCCAGCCGCGCGAAGGCCTGGTCGGCGATGATCTCGACGCGCCGCTGCACATCGGGTCGCGCTTCCTCCGCGCGCTGGCGCTCGCCGTAGGCCTGCAGGGCCTTGATGGCCGCCCGGCCCATGATCAGCGTCACGATCAAGCCGACGCCGTAGCGCACGTATCCGCCGTAGCTCGGCAGGTAGGGCACGAGCTCGACGAAGAAGCAGTAGGCGGCGGCGAAGGCGAAGCCCCAGACGAACGGCCAGTTGCGGGTGTGGCGACGCTTCAGCAGCAGCCAGCCGGCGAGAACGAGCAGGGGCAGGGTGAGCGCCAGGCGGTAGGCGAAGACGCGCAGATCCTGGCGCTGTTCCTCTGCGGCCAGCTTCGCCCCGGCTTGCGCGCGCAGATCGTCCTGCGCGCGGGCCTGTTCGCCTTCCCGCTCCGTCAGGGTCAGGCGCGACCTGTCAATCGCCTCCAGCTGTTCCTCGATCGCGCGTTCGGCCGCCTTCAGCGAGTCGAGGCGTTGCGTGCGCTCGACGAGGCCTGGGTCCTGATCGACGCGCTGCGTGGCGTTCCGGGTCTTGAGCCAGTTGGCGAAGCTCGCCTGCTCCGCGGCCGTCGCCGCGCGGGCGGCGTCGAGGGCGAGGCGCGCTTCCGCCGTTTTGCGACGGTTGTCCTCCTGCGCCCGACGGGTTTGCTTGAGCGCCGATGCGGCCGCCTCATCCTGCGGACGATCGAGGAACTGTTCCAGCGTGAACCTTCGCTCGACATGGGGAAGGTCGTCCACGAGGAGCGAGCCCAACCCGATCAGGAAGCCGGCGAACACCAGGGCGACGAGCCAGAGGGCAAGCCGGAACCAGCGTTCGGAGAGTCTCAAGGCCGACCCCATCCGTGTTCTCCCTCGTTCAGGGGCCGGCCGCTCGCCCCGGCGCCAGCAGGCGCTGCCCCAGCCGCTCGGCTTCGCGCACCAGGGCGTTGACCAGCGGGTTCATCGCGTAGCGCGGCGACACGATCAGCCCGACCATGTGGCTGACTTCGGGGGCGGTGATCGGCACGGCGCGGATCTCCGGCCGCAGGGCGAGACCCTCGGGCAGGGTCGCCGGCAGGATGGACGACACGGCGCCGCTCGCCACCTGCGCCAGCAGGGCCACGATCGAGTTCGACTCGAAGGCGGCCTCCAGGGGGGCGCCGGCCTCGCGCAGCAGCTGGTCGATGATGCGGCGGTTCTGCATGTCGGGGGTCATCAGCCCCAGCGCGACGTCGCCGAGGTCGCGCCAGCGGACGGCGTCGTGGCCGCCGAAGCGTCCGTCGCGGGGGGTGAGCAGGCAGTAGGACTCGCGGTAGAGCGGCACCGTCTTCACGTCGCCGATCGCCTCGTTGTCGAGATAGGTGATGCCGCCGTCGATCTGGAGGTTGGCGAGTTCGTCCAGCGTGGCCGCGGAGGTCGACGAGGTGACGGTGAAGCGCACGGCCGGATGCTCGCCGCGAAACGGCGTGGTCAGCATCGGCACGGTGGCCAGCGCGGTGGGGATGCAGCCCAGGCGGACGTGGCCGGCCAGCCCCCGGCGCAGGGCGTCGAGGTCCTGGCGCATCGCCTCCGCGTCGCCGACGATGCGGCGCGCCCATGCCAGCACGTGCTCGCCCTCCGGCGTGAAGCCCTGGAAGCGCGAGGACCGCCGCACGATCACCACGCCGAGCTTTTCTTCAAGCTGCTTCAGCCCGACCGACATGGTCGGCTGGGTTACGCCGCAGGCATCGGCGGCGCGGCCGAAGTGCTGCTCGCGGGCCAGCGCCAGCACGTAGTTGAGCTTGTCGATCAATCGAGGTCCCGGCCCCCCGTTTCCGGCATCAGCAAGGCGGCGAGCGTGCCGAACACGCTGAAGGCGGCGAGGTAGTAGGCCGGGGCGAGCTTGTCGCCGCTCAGGACGATCAGCTTGTTGACGACATAGTTGGTGCTGCCGCCGAAGATCGACACGGCCAGCGCGTAGACGATCGACAGGCCGGCCGAGCGCACCGCGCGGGGCAGCGACTCGGGGATGCCGACGATGATCGCGGCGGCGTTCACCGACGACAGGGCCGAGAGCAGGAAGGTGACGGCGTAGACGGTCACCGCCGTCGGGTTCGCCTTGAGCGCGACGAAGGCCGGCACGGCCAGCACCACGATGAGGGCGCGCGGCCAGATCATCACCGGGCGACGGCCGAAGCGGTCGGCGAGCCAGCCGCCGACGAGGGGAAACACGATGGAGGCGAGGCCGAGCGCGATGGGCACGGCCGTGGACACCGCCTCGGTGAGGCCCAGCGTCGACCTGGCGTAGGTCGGCATGTTGGTGCCAACCGAGGCCGAGACGGTGGAGGCGGCGATCACCATGAAGGTCACGCCGAGCAGCCGGGCGTGGTCGCGCCACAGGCGGCGCAGCACGGCGAGCGCCGATGCCGGGGCTTCCGCACCCTCGCCACCCGTTTCCGGGAGGTGCGAGCGGATCACCAGACCGACCGGCACCACCGTGATGCCGAGCAGGAACATCACCCGCCACCCCCATTGACTCATCGCCGCGCCGCCGATGAGCAGCGCCAGCACGGTGGAGATGATGCCGGCGAAGAAGGCGGCGCAGCCCTGGCTGGCGATCTGCCAGGAAGCGATGAAGCCGCGGTGCGCCGGCGGCGCCGCTTCCAGCAGGTAGGCGGTGGAGGGTCCGACCTCGCCGCCGAGCGCGAGGCCCTGGATCAGCCGCCCGACGATCACCAGCACCTGCGCCCACGCGCCGATGGCGGCATAGCCCGGCGTCAAGGCGAGCATCAACATGCCCACAGCCATCAAGGCGATGGTGAGGAGCATCGCCGGCTTGCGCCCGGCCCGGTCGGCGAAGGCGCCGATCACCGCGCCGCCGACCAGGCGCATCACGTAGCCGGCGCCGAACAGGGCGAGCGAGGCGAGCAGGCTCTGGATCGGGTCCTTGGAGGGGAAGAAGGCCTGCCCGATCGGCTCGGCGAAGAAGGCGTAGGTGGTGAAGTCGTAGAATTCCAGCGCGTTGCCGAGGATCACGGCCGCCACGGCGCGACGCTCCAGCGGCGGGTGCCCGGCGGGCGGGCCGCGATCGGGTGTGTCGTGCAGCGCGGCTGGGGCGGACGTCATGATCGACCCTAACGCGGGCTCCGCGCGGCGGCCAGGGCGCAGGCGCCTCCGCACGCGCCCTTACCTGCGCCCTTGCCCGTTCCCCCGCGACGACCGACATGTTGCCCGAACACACGAGCGAGACGCGATGACCGACGACCTGCCGCCCGACTCCAAGCTGACCCGCTCCAAGCAGCGCTGGGCGGACGAGGGCAAGTTCCTGACCGGGCGGGAAACGCGGCCGGACGCCGAGCGGCTGCCGCCCGGCCAGCACCTCGTGCGCGACTGGCCGGTGCTCGACCTCGGGCAAACGCCCAACGTGCCGCGCGAACGTTGGACGCTGGATGTCACGGGCGCCGTCGCCCACAGGCTGCATTGGGACTGGGCCGCCTTCCAGGCGCAACGCCAGGACACGCTCACCACCGACATCCACTGCGTCACCACCTGGTCGCGATACGACAACCGGTGGCAGGGGATCACCACGCGCCGCCTGCTCGACATCGTGCAGCCCGACGCCGCCGCGCGCTATGTCGTGCTGCAGTCGTCCGACGGCTACACCACCAACCTGCCGCTCGCCGACTTCGCCTCGCCCGAGGCGATGATCGTGCACTCCTGGGAGGGCAAGCCGCTGACCCGCGACCACGGCGGCCCGGTGCGCCTCATCGTGCCGCACCTGTATCTGTGGAAGAGCGCGAAATGGCTCAACGCCATCACCTTCCGCACCGACGACCATCCCGGCTTCTGGGAAACGCGCGGCTACCACGACCGCGGCGACCCGTGGC
>CAXTMA010000038.1:0-21612 GCA_964245015.1 uncultured Beijerinckiaceae bacterium
ATAACCCGCGCCTCTACGCCAACCTGCCGCAGAACCCGAGGATCTCGCCGATCGTGGCGCTGTGGAAGGGCGGTTTCAAGGTCGTCGGTCTGGCGGGGCTGGCCTTCGCCGCGGTGGGCAGCTTCTTCCACTACGTGGCGGCCGGGCCCGACGAGGTCGACAACCACGACGAAACCGTCGCCTTCGACATGGCGCATCTTGAGGACAAGCCGCACGATGCAAGCCCCGAGCACTGAGGCCTTCAAGCCCGACGACAAGATCCCCCGCGACGTTCACGATGCGGACAACAAAGGCCGCGTCTACGTCGACCGATACAACACCGCCCAGCGGCTCAACCACTGGATCACCGCCGCCCTGTTCACCCTGCTGACGCTGAGCGGCCTGTCGCTGTTCCACCCCAGCCTGTTCTTCCTGTCGAACCTGTTCGGCGGCGGCCAGGACACCCGCGCCTACCATCCGTGGTTCGGCGTGTTCCTGATCGCCAGCTTCGCGATGCTGTTCGTTCGCTTCATGAAGCTGAACATTCCCAACCGCGACGACGTCCGCTGGATGTTGAAGCTCGGCAACATCGTGCAGAACAACCATGCCGGGCTACCGGAACTCGGCAAGTACAATGCCGGGCAGAAGATGGTGTTCTGGGGCCAGTCGGCGCTGATCGCGATCATGTTCGCGTCCGGCATCATCATCTGGGATCAGTATTTCGGCATCTACACGACCATCGAAACGAAGCGCTGGGCGCTGGCGGCGCACTCGATGGCGGCGCTGATCGCGATCCTGATCATCATCGTCCACATCTACGCCGGCATCTGGATCAAGGGAACGACGCGGGCGATGATCCGCGGCAACGTCACCGGCGGCTGGGCCTACCGGCACCACCGCAAGTGGCTGCGCAAGATCGCGCTCGGCCGCGAGGAGGCCAAGCCGGGCGAGCCCGGCGCCGACGATCCGCATTCGCCTATGCCGGGTCCCAGGCTGACGCGCGAGCCGGCCGAGTAAGCGTGAACCAGCGGCGGCGCCCCTTGCGCCGCCGTCTGCCGCCCCGTTGGCAGGCGGCACAAACCCTTGCAGCGCCGTGATCGCGGGGCCACTCTCTTCCAGCATGGCAACCATCGGCGGGATCGATCCCAAGTTCACCGGCGAAACGCCGAGCGGCGAGCCGCCCTACGCGCGCGTCCCCGCCCCGCAGATCCTGTTCGATAAGCGGGCCAAGCGCTTCGCCGCCATCGCCGTCGACAGCGAGATCGCGGCTTATCTCACCTTCCTCGGCCAACTGTCGGCGGCGCAGCACCGCACGGTGGCCGGCGCCCCGCTGCCCCGCCTGCCCGAGGGCGTCGCACGGGCGCTCGTCCACAGCATGCCGCCGCTCACGCTCGATCTCGCCGGGCAGGAGGGCGCGTCGGCGCTGCTGGCGGCGCTGCTCGCGGACCTCCGCCGGGCCGACCTGATGGAAGGACCGCGCGCCGTCCTCGCTTCGCTGACGGCGATGGCACCCGACGAGCGCGGCCGCATGCTGCGCGACGTGGCCGATGGCGTGTTCGCCATCGAGCGGTTGGGCGAAAGCGCGGTCGTCGCCGCGGCGCTGCAGGTTTGGTACGCCCTGCACGCCGCGCAGATCGACGAAACCAGCCTGCGCAACGTCGGCGAAACGCTCTGCCCCTGCTGCGGCGCGGCACCGGCCTCTTCCACGATCGTGGGCTGGCCCAACGCGCAGGGCAACCGCTATCTCACCTGCTCGCTGTGCTGCACCATGTGGAACCACCTGCGGGTCAAGTGCACCTCCTGCGGCACCGACAAGGGCATCTCCTACCGATCCGTCGAGGGGTCCACCGGCGACATCGCGGCGGAAGTCTGCGAGGGCTGCGGCAGCTACATCAAGCACCTCGTGCAGACCAAGAACGGCGTGCTCGAACCCATCGCCGACGACGTCGCCTCCTACGGCCTCGACATGATGCTGCGCGCCGACGGCTGGCGCCGCAGCGGCCTCAATCCCTTCCTGATCCTGGGCTCATGAAACGCCTGATCGCCCGCCTGCTGGCCCGAACGCAGGCCGCCGAGCCCACGGTGGACGAGCAGATGGCCCGAGCCCGCGCGCGCGCCGAAGCGGGGGATGACGAAGGCGCCCTGGCGATCTGGGGACCGCTGGCGCAGGCCGGCGTGGCGCGGGCGCAGAACAACGTCGGCGGCTGCTTCGTCCATGGTCGCGGCGTGCCGGCCGACCCGGCGCTGGCGCTGCGCTGGCTCACCCTTTCGGCCGAAAACGGCGATCCCGTCGGCCAACGCAATCTCGGCACCCTGCATTTCGAGGGCCTCGGGGTCGAGCGCGACTGCGAATCCGCCGCCCGCTGGTTCCGCGCGGCGGCGGAGGCCGATGACGGCGAAGCGCAGGACATGCTGAGCTTCATGCTGCTCGATGGCGAGATGATCGGCCAGGACTTCGCCGAGGCGCGGCGCTGGGCGGAGGCGGCCGCAGCCAAGGGCTTCTCCGGTGCGGCGACGCGGCTCGGCACCATTCTTTACAACGCGCTCGGCACCGAACGCGACGCCGCAGCGGCCGTGGGCTGGTGGCAACGGGCCAGCTCGGCCGGGGACGGCGATGCCGCCGCCATGCTCGGCGCCGCCCTCCACCTTGGCCAAGGCGTCGCCGCCGACCAGGACGAGGCCTTGTACCAGCTCACCATCGCCGTGCGGCGCGGCAGCCTGCTCGCCGCCCGCTTCCTGCCCAGCGTCAAGGGCCGCCTGTCCGCCCAGGCGATCCGGGACGGCGAGCGCCGCGCCGCCGATGCGCATGACGCCACCCGACCCGGCGCGACGCAAGCCGCGGCATGATCGTCGGCACGGCCGGTCACGTCGATCACGGCAAGACGACTCTGGTGCGCGCCCTGACCGGCGTCGATACCGACCGCCTCAAGGAGGAAAAGGCCCGCGGCATCACCATCGACCTCGGCTTCGCCTACATGCCGGGGCCGGCCGCACCCGGAGGCGAGACCAAGCTGATCGGCTTCGTCGACGTGCCCGGCCACGAGCGGCTGGTCCGCACCATGGTCGCCGGCGCCGCCGGGATCGACTTCGCCCTGATCGTTGTCGCGGGCGACGACGGCATCATGCCGCAAACCCGCGAGCACCTGGAGATCCTGGAAACGCTCGGCCTCGCCCGCGGGCTGGTGGCGGTGACCAAATGCGACCGCATCGGTGCGTCCCGCCGCGCCGCCGTCGCGCGGGAGATCGCGGCGACGCTGGCCGGCACGCCGTTCACCGCCGATCCGCTGTTCGTTTCGGCCGCCACGGGCGAGGGGATCGAGGCCCTGCGCGAACAACTCTTCGCCGCCGCCGTCGCCGTCGCGGCCGACGGCCACCGGGAGACGCTTCGCGGCCGCGTCTTCCGCCTGGCGGTGGATCGCACCTTCAACCTGCCGGGCATCGGCACGGTGGCGACGGGAACGGCGCTCGATGGCCGCGTGGCGGTCGGCGACGAGGTCACGGTGATGCCGGGCCGCATCCGCGCCCGCATTCGATCTTTGCACGCCCAGAACCGCGATGCCAGGTCCGGACAGGCCGGGGAGCGTTGCGCCCTCGCCCTCAGCGGATCGGGCATCGACCGGCAGGTCCTCGGGCGCGGCGCCTGGATCTGCGGCGGGGCGCAGCCGGTGGACACGCAGCGCTTCGACGCCGACCTCCGCCTGCTCGCCGGTGAGCCCCGGCCGCTTCGCGACTGGACGCCGCTTCATCTCCATTGCGGTGCCAGCGACGTCGCCGCGCGGGCCGTGGTGCTGCAGGGCCAGACGTTGCCGCCGGGCGGTCGGGGGCCGGTGCAGGTCGTGCTCGACGCCGCGTTGCCGCTGCGCCACGGCGACCTGTTCGTGGTGCGCGATGCCAGCGGGCAGCGCACGGTGGGTGGCGGCCGCGTGCTCGACCCGCGCGCGCCCCTGCGCAAGCGCCGCAGCCCGGAGCGCATGGCCCGCCTCGATGCGCTGCGCCCCGGCGATCCCGCGCAAGCGCTCGCCGCCCTGCTCGCCCTGCCGCCCGGTTTCGAGGACCTGCACGCTTTCGCCGCCGATCGCGGGCTCGGGCCGGCGGAGATGCGGCGCCTTGCCGAGATGGGCGAGGTGCTGCGTGCCGGCGACATCTCCTACGCCCACACGCCCGAGCGCTGGGCCGAACTGTGCGGCGAGGTTGCGGAAAGGCTCGCCGGCTTCCACGCCGACCATCCCGAGCTGCCGGGACTTCCGGGCGAGCGGCTGCGCCTCGCGCTCGCGCTGCCCAAGCCCTTGTTCGCCGCCGTTCGCGACCGGCTCGCGGCCGAACGGCGCATCGCGCTGCAGGGTCACTGGGTCCGCCTGCCCGGTCACGTCGCCGAACTCGGTGCCGATGACCGGCGCATCGCCGAGCGGATCGTGCCGTTGATCGCCGCCGAGCGGTTCCGGCCGCCACGGGTGCGCGACCTCGGCCGCGATGTCGCCGTGGCGGAGCCGAGCGTGCGGCGCGCGTGCAAGGTGCTGGTGCGAACCGGCATCCTGGTCGAGATCGCCCACGATCACTTTTTCCTGAGAACAACGGTGGTGGAGATGGCCGGCCTCGCCGACGAACTGACGCGCGCGAGCGACACCGGCTTCTTCCCGGCGGCGGCCTTCCGCGACCGGCTCGACAACGGCCGCAAGGTGGCGATCCAGATCCTGGAATATTTCGACCGCGAGGGGCTGACCCGCCGCGACGGCGACCTGCGCCGCGTGGTGCGGGCGCCGGACCTGATCTTCGGTTCCCGCGCCGAGGCGGCCTGACCGGCCGTCGCGATCCCAGCGGGTGTTTCGAGCGCGAGCCCACGCTTCGAGCGCAAAGACACGTTTTAAGTGATTGTACGACCGCACGATCTTGGCGGAAAAGGAGGCACATACCCCGGGATGGGCAACCATGCTGCCGACGGCCTTCGACCACTGGCTCGCCGCCACCCTCGACCGCGAGGGGACCTTCACCATGTTCCTGATCCTGTTCGAGGACGCGCCGGGAACCATCGTGCCGGTCAGGTCGAGCTACCTCCACGTGATCGGCCCGGACCTGCGATGGGACGAGTTGGCGGCGATGGTCGCGCAGGCTGAGGCGGAATGGTCGGCCCTCGCCGTTTGCGCCGCAATGGCCAACGGCGCGGGGGCCCCCCTGCCAGACGTCGAGGCGCAGGCGCGCCGCGACACGCTGCAGCTGGCGGTGCTGCGAGACCGTCTCACCGTGCGCAAGGGCGAGCTGTTCGACCGTGGCGGCCGGCGCCTGCAGCTGCAGATGCTGGCCAGCTGACCTCGTTTCGCCACGCGCGAGGCGGAGTGTCGGGGCCGGGGCTACCCCACGCGCCGCCCGTGAGCCGGTCGGCGTCCTTCGTTATCCACGGCTGAACGGCTAAGCTGACCCATGAGCCTACTGTCGAAGCGTACCGCCCGCGCGCTGGTGCCTTTGTTCTGCGCCTTCCTGGTTCTGCTCGCGGTGGCGTCGATCACGGCGTCCCTGGTCAGCGAGCGGGAGCGCGACGTCCGCGCCATCACACGGGCCCTCAAGGCGCGCAGCGAACTTCTGGAAACCTTCTCCGTCCTGCAGGATGCGGAAACCGGGCAGCGGGGCTTCCTGCTCAAGGACACCCAGGCCTATCTCGCGCCCTACGAGCTGGCGACCCGCGCCCTTGCCGTCCAGCTCGGCGATCTCGACGCGGGCTTCGCCGCCGACAGCGACGCCAGACAGCTCCTCCAGCAGTTCAGAACGGTGGCCAACGCGAAGATGGCCGAGCTGAAACGCACGGTCGACCTGCAAAGCGCCGGGGATCACAAGGGAGCCCTCGCCGTCTTCGACACCGACAAGGGCCTGCACCTTATGGATCAGGCCCGCACCCTCGTGGGCCAGCTCGCTGCACTCAACGACGGCGATACCCAGGTCCGCGAGGAGCGCGCGCATTCGACCGGACGCCTCGCCGAGGTGACGGTGGCCCTCGCGATCGTCGCCGCGATGATGGCCGCCGGCTTCGTTCTCAACGACGCCCGACGCCGCGAGCTTCGCCTGCTGGCGACCGGCAGCGAACGCGAAGCGGCGCTGGTCGAATTGGCGGCGGCGGCCGAACGCCGGGAAAAGCTCGAAGGCGAGCTGCGGCAAGCGCAGAAGATGGAGATCGTTGGCCAGCTGACCGGCGGGCTCGCGCATGATTTCAACAACATGCTGGCGATCATCATCGGCAGCCTGAACATGATGAACCGGCGCATCGCGCCCGATCAAACCAAGCTGCGCACCTATGTCGCGATGGCGATGGAGGGTGCCGAGCGCGCCGCCAACCTGACGCATCGCCTGCTGTCCTTCGCCCGCCGGCAACCGCTGGCGCCGGCGATCCTGCACCTCAACAAGCTTCTGCCCGGCTTGTCGGAGCTGCTGCGCCGGACGCTGGGGGACGCGGTCGAGGTGGAAACCGTGCTCGGCGGCGGCCTGTGGTACGTGAAGGCCGACGCCAACCAGCTCGAAAACGCGATCATCAACCTCGCCGTCAACGCCCGCGACGCGATGGCCGACGGCGGCCGGCTCACGCTGGAAACGGCGAACGCCGACCTCGACGACGCCTATGCGGCCGCCCACGTCGAGGTGACGGCCGGACCCTACGTGATGATCGCCCTGACCGACTCCGGCGCCGGCATGACCGCGGACGTGGCGGCCAGGGCCTTCGAGCCGTTCTTCACGACCAAGGCGGTTGGCAAGGGAACCGGGCTCGGGCTCAGTCAGGTTTACGGCTTCGTCAGGCAGTCGGGCGGCCACGTCAACCTGTACTCGGAGCCCGGGCGGGGCACCACGGTCAGGATCTATCTGCCGCGCTGCCCGGAGGTGTCCGACACGCCGGGCGAGGTGTTCGCCCGCGCCGCCGCGCCCGCGGCCGAATTGCCGCGCGGCGAGCCGCGCCAGATCATCCTGGTCGTGGAGGACGAGGACGGCGTCCGCCGCCTCACCGTCGACGCGCTGCGCGACCTCGACTACACCGTGATCCACGCCAGCAACGGCCCGGACGCCCTGCGCATCTGCGAGCGCGGTGGCGAAATCTCCCTGCTGCTGACCGATGTCGTGATGCCGCAGCTCACCGGCAAGCAGCTCGTCGACAGGGCGAGGGCGATGCGGCCGGACCTCAAGGCGCTGTACATGACCGGCTACACCCGCAACTCGATCGTCCACAATGGCGTCATCGACCCCGGCGTGCAGCTCATCAGCAAGCCTTTCACCATCGCGCAGCTCGCCACGAAGGTCCGCGAGTGCATCGACGCCGCATAGGCTTCTCGCGACGTCTCGCCCCAGCGGCAAAACGCGGAACAACCCGAGCGGCTCTCCCCGCATTGCGTCCCTACCCGACGGGTCGGGCCGTAAAGGAGCCGGCATGTACGCCAACCAGTATCGCGATGCCCTGAAGAGCACGCGCGCCCTCGAAGAGCAGGGCCTGCAGCAGATGAAGCAGCAGGCGCCCGGCCTCAACGATTATCCCAAGTACCAGGCGGTGCTGCAGAAGCATTGCGCCGTCACCGAGGCGCAGATCGGCCGTCTCGATACGGCGCTCGCCGAAGTGGACGAGGGCGCGTCCGGCCTCAAGGAAGCCGTGACCAAGGCCGCCGGCGCGATCGGCGCGGCCGTGCACGGCGCGTCGGGCGACGCCGTCCTGAAGAACCTGTTTGCCGGCTACGCCTTCCAATACGACCAGATCGCCGCCTACCGCTCGCTGATCGTGATCGCCAAGGCGGCCGGCCACGCGACGGCGGCAACGGCTTTCGAGAAGTCCATCGCCGAGGAAAAGGAAGCCGCCGAAGGGATCGATGCCATCATCGAGATCGTCACGACCCGCTACCTCGAACTGTCGAAGGACAAGGCGTGACGGGCTAGGCGTGACGGGCTAGGAAGCGCCTCAGTCGAACAGGCTTGAAACGCTTTCTTCCTTGGCGGTGCGGGCGATCGCTTCGCCGATCAGGTTGGCGATCGGTACGATGCGGATGTTGGCGGCGGCGCGCACCGCCGCGGTCGGCTGGATCGTGTCGGTCAGAACGAGTTCCTTGAGCTTGGACTCGCCGATGCGCTTCACCGCATCGCCCGACAGCACGCCGTGGGTGATGTAGGCCGACACCTCGCTGGCGCCTTTGGCGAGCAGCGCGTCGGCGGCGTTGCACAAGGTGCCGCCGGAGTCGACGATGTCGTCGACAAGGATGCAGGATCGCCCGTGCACGTCGCCGATGATGTTCATCACCTCCGAGTCGCCGGCCTTTTCCCGGCGCTTGTCGACGATGGCGAGCGGGGCGTCGATGCGCTTGGCCAGAGCGCGGGCGCGCACCACGCCGCCGACGTCGGGCGACACGACCATGGTGTCGGAATGGCTCATCCGCGCCCGGATGTCGCGCACCAGCACCGGCGCCGAGAACAGGTTGTCGGTCGGGATGTCGAAGAAGCCCTGGATCTGCCCGGCGTGGAGGTCGACGGTGAGCACCCTGTCGGCACCGGCGCGAGTGATCAGGTTGGCGACGAGCTTGGCCGAGATCGGCGTGCGCGGACCGGCCTTCCGGTCCTGGCGGGCATAGCCGAAATAGGGCAGCACGGCGGTGATGCGTCGCGCCGAAGCGCGATGGCACGCATCCGTCATGATCAGCAGTTCCATCAAGTGGTCGTTGGCCGGGAACGAGGTGGACTGGACGATGAAGACGTCCTGTCCCCGCACGTTCTCCTGGATCTCGACGAACACCTCCATGTCGGCGAAGCGGCGAACCTGGCACTTCGTGAGAGGAACCCGCAGGTGGGCGGCGATCTCCTCGGTCAGGGCGCGATTGGAGTTGCCCGCCAGAACCTTCATTCCGCTTCCATCTTCGGGGCGACCGTTGAGCCGCGGCATGCCGGCGGGATTTCCTAGCAGCCGCCCCATGCGGAAACAACGGCTGCCCGAAGCGGCCGGGGTCGTATTGTTACCTCTTCAGCGGGCGCGCGACCACGTCTGCGAGCCGCACACGCCGCCGCCGGGGACGCAGCCCTCGACCTCCAGGTTGTCGCCGGCGAGCGTGATCTTGCCGTTGTAGATCTGCCCGTCCTCGGCATTGTAGGTTTCGCCCGACCACGACGCCGGGCCGCTCTGCTTCATGGAGAACATGACCTGGATGCCGATCACCGACCTGTTGCGCTTGCGCGGATCGGGATTGCGGTAGTCCTTGCCCGGCTGCCCCTTGGCGACGAAACCGCAGAAGCCGCCGCCGCACTTGCTGATGCGAACAACGGCGCTGCGGTCGGACACGACCCACTCGCCGGCGGGGCCGCCGGGCGCGGCCTGAACCGGCGCCGGGAAAGACCCGACGAACGTTCCGGCGGCGAACAGGCCGGACAGCGCTGCGGCGATGGCTGAAACCTTCATTGATGAACCCTTGGTTGCCGGATGCGACGCACGCGGCCGGTTGCGGATTCCGGGCGATCGGGGCGGCGGCATGAAACGATGGCATGGCGTGTACAGGCCCGCTCGGCGGGCCGCAATGCCGGGGATGCCGCCCGTGCCCGAGGCCGGTGTGCTGCGTTCAACGCACCATCGGGTCATTTGGGTTCGCTGCCTCGCGCGTTTCGCTTTGCCGATGAGGCGAGGGGTGGCGAGCCGCCCTTTTCAGCTGCCGCCGCGAGGTCTAGATCTGCACCATGCAGGCGAGCGACGCGGAGCCGGAGAAGGTTGATCGTTGCGGCCGGGACGTCGGCGATGGCCCGCGCGACGCCGCCTTGAGCGGCATGATTTCGCAAGACATGATTTCGCAGGGCACGGCTTCGCAAGGCGTGGCTTGCGGCACCGCGAGCGCCGACGCGGCGGAGCCCGGCGACGAGTTCCCCGACGAGGCGTGCCCTGCGGCGGAGCCGGACGACGAAGCGGCGCCGGCCTCGGTGAAGGCGGGCGTCGGCGTGATCCGCGCCCATTGGAAGCATGCCCCGGTCGGACCCGGCGTGTACCGCATGCTCGGCGCCGACGAGGCGGTGCTTTACGTCGGCAAGGCGAAGAGCGTGCGCAAGCGCATCGCCAGCTACATGCGCCCGTCCGGCCACACCAACCGCATCGCCCGGATGATCGCGCTGACGACGCGGATGGTGTTCGTGTCCACCGCCACCGAAACCGACGCGCTGCTGCTGGAAACCAACCTCATCAAGCAGTTGCGCCCGCGCTTCAACGTGCTGATGCGCGACGACAAGTCGTTCCCCTACATCCTGCTCACCGCCGGCCACCCGGCGCCGCAGCTCGTCAAGCACAGGGGCGCGCGCTCGACCAAGGGCGCCTATTTCGGGCCCTTCGCCTCGACCTGGGCGGTCAACCGCACGCTTAACGCGCTGGAACGGGCTTTCCTGCTGCGCTCGTGCACCGATTCCTACTACGAGAACCGGACCCGCCCCTGCCTGCTGCACCAGATCAAGCGCTGCTCCGCCCCCTGCACGGGCGAGATCAGCCCCGACGACTATGCCGCGCTGGTCGCGGAAGCGCGCGATTTCCTGTCGGGCAAGAGCCGGGCGGTGCGCGACCGCATCGCGGGGGAGATGGGCGAGGCCGCCGCCGCGCTGGAGTTCGAACGCGCCGCGCGGCTGCGCGACCGCATCGCCGCCCTGTCGGCCATCCAGGGTGGCCAGGGCATCAATCCGAAGTCGACGGAAGAAGCGGATGTGTTCGCCGTCGTCGAGCAGGCCGGGCAGTTCTGCATCGAGGTGTTCTTCTTCCGCACCTACCAGAACTGGGGCAACCGGGCCTACTTCCCGAAGGCCGACCGCTCGATGGAGCCGGCCGAGGTGCTCGACGCCTTCCTCGCGCAGTTCTACGATGAACGCCCGCCGCCGCGCCTCATCCTGCTGAGCCACGAGATCGAAAGCCGCGAGCTGCTGGAACAGGCGCTGTGCCAGCACTACGGCAGCCGGGTCGAGATCACCGTGCCGCAGCGCGGCGAGAAGCGCGAGCTGGTCGAGCACGCCGCCAACAACGCCAAGGGCACGCTCGGCCGCACCCTGTCGGAGACCGCCTCGCAGGAGAAGCTGCTGGCGGCGCTGGCCGACACCTTCGGCCTCGCCCGCACGCTGCGCCGCATCGAGGTGTACGACAATTCGCACATCATGGGCACCAATGCGGTGGGCGCGATGGTGGTCGCCGGCCCCGGCGGCTTCATGCGGATGCATTACCGCACCTTCAACATCAAGGGCGACGAGGCGACGCCGGGCGACGACTTCGGCATGATGAAGGAGGTGCTGCGGCGCCGCTTCACCCGGCTCGGCCGCGATGCGCCCGCAGCCGAGGCTCCTGTCCCTGAAATCCCCGCCGACGAGGCGAGCGCGGCGCCCGATCCCGACAGCTTCCCCGCCCGGCCCGACCTGATCCTGATCGACGGCGGGCGCGGCCAGTTCAACGCGACCCGCACCATCCTCGACGAACTCGGCATCACCGACGTCGCCGTCGTCGCCATCGCCAAGGGTCGCGACCGCGACGCGGGGCGGGAAACCTTCTTCGTGAAGGGGCGCGAGCCGTTCCGCCTCGCCCCGCGCGACCCCGCCCTGTATTTCGTTGAGCGGTTGCGCGACGAGGCCCACCGCTTCGCCATCGGCACACACCGCGCCAAGCGCAAGAAGGAGTTCACCAAGAGCCCGCTCGACGACATCGCCGGCATCGGCCCGGCGCGCAAGCGGGCGCTGTTGAACGCCTTTGGCACCGCCAAGGCCTTGTCGCGCGCGGCGCTGGGCGACCTCGAAAAGGTGCCGGGCATCAATGCGGGAACGGCGAGGCTGGTGTACGACCACTTCCACGAACGGGGCTGAGCAGCGTCGGCGGCGCCTCGCCGCGGCGGCGGCAACCCGCTCGATTGTGTCGGAGCGCGGCGCCGGCTAAGCCTTGATCCCGATGTCAGCCAGCCCCGATCCATCGACCATCCGCGCGACCGTTCTCGACGCCATGCGCCGGATCGCGGCCGAGCAGAAGCTCACCCTCGGATCCCTCGACGACGACGCGCCCCTGCTCGCGACCGGCCTCGACTCGCTCGGCTTCGCCGTCCTGGTCGCCCGCCTGGAAGACGCGTTCGCCGTCGATCCCTTCGCCGCCGCCGACGAGATCGCCCTGCCGGTCACCGTGGGCGACTTCATCCGCTTCTACCAGCATGCGCTCGGCTGAGGCCGGCGGTCCCAGGCTGATCGACAGGGCCTCGCGCACGCGCGTCGATGACGGCGTCGAGGCCGTGGCGCTGGGCGATCTCGCCCGGGGCGCATCCTGCCTGGGCGGCCAGGCGGCAAGCCTCGCCGGCCGCTCCGTGCTTCTCGCCACCACCACGCAGGTGTTGAGCGCCGCCGCCATGGTGGAGCTTGACGGCCTCGCCCGGCGCCTCACGCTCGCCCCGCCCGATGCCGGCGCCGACGATCTCCGCGCCTTCGTCGAGGATGCCGGCGTCGACGCAATCGTGACCGACACGCCGGACGGCTTCGGCGAAGATAGGATCGCGGTCGCGCGCGCCGGCCTTCCCCTGCGCCTGGAACCACCGCTGCGTCGAACCTGCGACACGCAATGGGTCCTCGCAACCTCGGGCACGGCCGGGCGGCCGAAGCTCGTCGCCCATACCTTGGCCGCGCTGACCGGCGCCTTCGCGCAGGCCGGGCCAGGACGGGACGGACTCCCGCTAGCCGCCGGGCCGAGGCTGTGGGCGACGTTCTACGACATCCGTCGATACGGCGGCCTGCAGATCCTGCTGCGCGCGGTGTTCGGCGGCACCGACCTCGCCGTCGGGCGGGCCGGCGAGCCGCTCGCCGATCATCTCCGCCGGCTCGGCAAGGTGACCTCGCTATCGGGAACGCCGTCGCACTGGCGGGGGGTGCTGATGTCGCGGTCGGGCGACGCCATCGCGCCGAGCTACATCCGCCTGTCGGGCGAGATCGCCGACCAGGGCGTGCTCGATGCCCTGCGCGCAGCCTATCCCGGTGCCGCGATCGGCCACGCCTACGCGTCCACCGAGGCCGGCGTCGGCTTCGCCGTGGACGACGGCCGAGCCGGCTTCCCCGCCTCGCTGCTGCGCGAGGACGTTGGCCCCACCGGCGTGGCGATGAAGCTCGTCGAGGGCTCGCTGCGCATCCGCTCGACCCGCACGGCGTCGCACTATCTCGGCGCCGCCCTGGCCCCGCTGCTCGACGACGACGGCTTCGTCGACACCGGAGACCTCGTGGAGGTGCGCGGCGGGCGCTGCGTCTTCACCGGCCGGCGCGGCGGCATCATCAACGTCGGCGGCCTCAAGGTGAACCCCGAGGAGGTGGAGGCGGCAATCAACACCCACGCCGCCGTGCAAACGTCGCTGGTCTTCGCACGGCGCAACCCGCTCACCGGCTCGCTGGTCACGGCCGACGTGGTGCTGCGCGACTCCGAGGCCGTCGGCGCGGCGACCGAAACAGCCATTCTCGACCTGTGCCGCGCCAGTCTGCCGCCGCACAAGGTGCCGGTCCGGCTCCGCTTCGTGCCGGCGCTGCCGCTCACCCCGGCCGGCAAGCTCCGACGCGATCCGGCGGTGCGCCCTGCGTAACGTCCTCGTCACCGGAGCCAGCCGCGGCCTCGGGCTGGCGGTGGCGACCCGGCTCGCCCAGGACGGCTTCCGCGTCCACGCCCTCGCCCGCCGTTCCAGCGACGATTTGTCAGCTGCGGCAGCCGCCGGCCAGGGCGCCGTGCATTTCATCCCTTTCGATCTCGACGACTTCGAAGGCATGCCGGCGATGCTGCGCGCCCTGCGCGAAGCGCACGGCCCGCTTTACGGCCTCGTTAACAACGCCGGCCTCGGTACGGCGGGCGTGCTCGCCACCATGCCGGTCGCGCGCATCGAGGTGCTGGTGCGGCTGAACACGCTGGCGCCGATGGTGCTGACGCGGCACGCCCTGCGCCCGATGATGGCCGCCGGCGCGGGCGGGCGCATCGTCAACATGGCATCGGTGGTGGCGTCGGCCGGGACGGCCGGGCTGTCCGTGTATGCCGCCACCAAAGCCTCGATGGTCGGCTTCACCCGATCGCTGGCGCGCGAAGTCGGGCCGCTCGGCATCACGGTCAACGCCGTCGCCCCCGGCGTCATCGCCACCGACATGACCGCCGGGCTGGACGCGCGGGATCTGGCGCGCGTGGCGCGGCGCTCCGCCCTCGGGCGCACGGCCGAGGCAAGCGATGTCGCCGGGGCAGTCGCTTACCTGATGAGCGACGGCGCGCGCAACGTCACCGGCACCGTGCTCACCGTGGATGCCGGCGCCACGGCCTGAGCGGCGGAACGCCTTCTCGGATTTCCCCGGCGACCCCGCTTCGTCTAAAGGTTGCGCCTGAAGCTTCGGTTGAATGGTGCGATCTCATGCGTCCGGAAACGGCAGCGGTCCACGGCGGCTACGACGGCGACCCAGCGACCCACGCCGCCGCCGTGCCGATCTACCAGACGGTGGCGTTCGAGTTCGACTCGGCCGACCACGGCGCCGCCCTGTTCAACCTGGAGGTGCCGGGCTACCGATACAGCCGCATCGCCAACCCGACCTGCGACGTGCTGGAACGCCGGGTGTCGCTGCTGGAAGGCGGCGTCGCCTCGCTCGCCCTGGCGACGGGGCAGGCGGCGCTCAACATCGCGATCCTCACCCTGGCCGACGGCGGCGGCAACATCGTCTCCGTGCCGCAGCTTTACGGCACCAGCCACACGCTGCTCGCCCACATCCTGCCGCGCCAGGGCATCCGCACCCGCTTCGCCGCCGACGACAGCGCCGGCGCCGTGGAAGCGCTGATCGATGACGACACCAGGGCGGTGTTTTGCGAAAGCATCGGCAATCCCGCCGGCAACGTCGCCGACGTGGCCGCCCTTGCCGAGTGCGCGCACCGCCACGGCGTGCCGCTGATCGTCGACAACACGGTGGCGACGCCGGTGCTGTATCGCCCGATCGAGCACGGCGCCGACATCGTGATCGCCTCGCTGACCAAGTTCATGGGCGGCCACGGCACCACGCTGGGCGGCATCATCGTGGACAGCGGGCGCTTTCCCTGGCGCGAACGGGCCGGACGTTTCCCCATGTTCACCACGCCGGACGTGTCCTACCACGGCATGGTCTACGCCGATTTCTACGGCGAGCGCGCCTTCGTCGCCCGCGCCCGCAGCGTCTACGCCCGCACCACGGGCGCGGTGCTGTCGCCCTTCAGCGCCTTTCTGATCCTGCAAGGCATCGAAACGCTGGCGCTGCGCATGGAGCGCCACGTCGCCAACGCGCACGCCGTCGCCAGCTTCCTGCGCGACGATCCGCGGGTCGCCTGGGTCAACTATGCCGGCTTCTCGAACCACCGCTGCGCCGAGCTGGTGCGCCGCACCATGGGCGGACGGGCGTCGTCGCTGTTCACCTTCGGCGTCGGGAGCGGACAGCGGGGCGGCCGACGGGGCGGCGATGGCGGGCTGGAGGCCGGCAAGGCCTTCTACGACGCGCTCAAGCTCATCAAGCGGCTGGTCAACATCGGCGACGTCAAGTCGCTGGCCTGCCATCCCGCCTCGACGACCCACCGGCAGATGACGCCCGCCGAGCAACTCGGCGCCGGCGTGACACCCGACCTGATCCGCATTTCGGTCGGGATCGAGCACGTCGACGACATCATCGCCGACCTCGACCAAGCCCTTGCCGCCGCCGTGTCTTTCCCGAGCGCGCGAGCGGCTGAGTAGGGCTCTTCAGCCTGACCCGCACGGCGTTTCGCTTGCCGGGCCTTGATGGGAGGGAAAAGACAAAGAAAAAGGGCGCCCGACCTGAGTCGAGCGCCCTCCGAGCGACAGATGCTGGGAGGGGGGACCAGCATGCAGATCGGAAGGTCCGAAACGGGGGGATACGGACAACCGACGGGATCGCTCTTGGATCTGTAGATGGGACAGGCAGGCTCAGCGTCAACCGCCCCCGATCATTTTCCGGCTCTTTTTTGATGCGGCTACTTCTTGGCCGAATCGAGGCTCGAGATCTTGAACAGCTTGGGATCGGGCTTCTGCTGCAGGTCGACGTTGTAGAGCGTGACCAGCGTCTCGTAGCCCTGCGGGTCGCGCACCTGCCAGCGGTTGAGGTGGAAGGTCTGCGCATCGAAGATGAGGCGGATGCGCGAGGTGCCGCCGAAGGTGGTGCGGTCGTCGAGCAGGATCATCACCTCGTCGGGCGTCTTCAGCACGTTGAGGATCTGGGTGTCGGACTTCAGGTCGATCTTCTCCTGAAGCAGAAACTTCAGCGGGGTCTGGCCGATGAAATAGGTGTCCTGCGTCTTCAGCTTGCGGTCGTTGACGGCAACCTTGGAGCCGTCGGCGATCACTTCCAGCGTGGCCGGGCTGGCGTATTCGAAGCGGAGCCGGCCGGGCTTCTGGATATAGATCCGACCCTCCGACTGGCGCCCATCGGCGCCCGACTGCATGAAATCGCCGACCATGGTCTGCGCCGACGACAGGAAGGCGTCGGCCTTCTTGATGGCCTGATCCGCCTCGTCGCCGGTCAAGGTCACGGTGGGTGCCGGCTTGGCGGGATCGGCGAAGCTCGGGCCGGTTTGGGCGAGGGCGAGGAAGCCGATGATTAGGCAGATCGCTGACGTCTTCATCATCATTCCTGCTGGCCGTCGCCCCGTCTTAGGAGGGCGTTGTGGCGGCAATGGGACTTGCGGACCGGAGTTTGGACGGCTGGTGTTGAATTGCCCAAGCAGGCTTCGGCAAGCCTGGTTGCGTCGGGGTTCGAAGCAGCTTCGATCTCGCTTCGAACAGCGAAATCAAATGTCGCACACGCCACGCGGTGCCGCTTAGTCATCGGCATCCTGCAGTTCGGCAGAGCCCCGATCGAGCGTCGCGTATGTCTGCCCGCCGCCGACAAGGATCGTCCGCTTGCCGGAATGGTTGGGCGCGCCCACCACGCCCTCCTTTTCCATCCGTTCGACGAGCGAGGCGGCCTTGTTGTACCCGACCGCCAGCCGGCGCTGGATGTACGACGTCGAGCATTTGCGATCGCGCAGAACCACGGCAACGGCCCGGTCGTACATGTCGCCGGACTCGTCCGCCAGTCCCGCCTCCGGCACCGCGTCGTCGGCCGGCTCGGCGTCCTCGTCCGTGATCGCATCGAGGTAGTCTGGCTGTCCCTGGGCCTTGAGGTGGGCGACCACGCGCTCGACGTCCTCGTCGGACACGAAGGGCCCGTGCACGCGGTAGATGCGACCGCCGCCCTGCATGTGCAGCATGTCGCCCTGGCCCAGCAGCTGTTCGGCGCCCTGCTCGCCCAGGATGGTGCGGCTGTCGATCTTGCTTGTCACCTGAAAGGAGATGCGGGTGGGGAAGTTGGCCTTGATGGTGCCGGTGATGACGTCCACCGACGGGCGCTGGGTGGCCATGATGAGGTGGATGCCGGCGGCGCGGGCCATCTGGGCGAGGCGCTGGATGGCGCCTTCGATGTCCTTGCCCGCCACCATCATCAGGTCGGCCATCTCGTCCACGATGATCACGATGAAGGGCAGCGGGGCCAGCTCCATCGCCTCGTGTTCGTAGACCGCCTCTCCGGTGTCGCCATCGAAGCCGGTCTGCACCGTGCGGGTCAGCGGCTCGCCCTTGGCCAGCGCCTCGCTCACGCGGGCGTTGAAGCCGTCGATGTTGCGCACGCCGAGCTTGGCCATCTTCTTGTAGCGGTCCTCCATCTCGCGCACCGCCCACTTCAGCGCCACCACCGCCTTCTTGGGGTCGGTCACCACGGGCGTGAGCAGGTGCGGGATGCCGTCGTACACCGACAGCTCCAGCATCTTGGGGTCGACCATGATGAGGCGGCACTCGTCGGGCTTCATGCGGTAGAGCAGGGAGAGGATCATGGTGTTGATCGCCACCGACTTGCCCGAGCCGGTGGTGCCGGCGACGAGCAGGTGGGGCATCTTGGCGAGATCAACGATCACCGGCTCGCCGCCGATGTTCTTGCCCAGCGCGATGGCAAGGCTCTGGGATGTCTGGTCGAAATCGCGCGACGCCAGCAATTCGCGCAGGTACACCGTTTCCCGCCTCAGGTTCGGCAGCTCGATGCCGATGGCGTTGCGCCCCGGCACCACGGCGACGCGGGCCGACAGGGCCGACATCGAGCGGGCGATGTCGTCGGCCAGCCCGATCACGCGCGAGGATTTGATGCCCGGCGCCGGCTCCAGCTCGTAGAGCGTCACCACCGGGCCGGGCCGGACGTTGACGATCTCGCCCTTGACGCCGAAGTCATCGAGGACGCCTTCCAGAAGGCGGGCGTTCTGCGCCAGCGCGTCGTCCGACACGCTGGGCGCGGTCTGCCGCTTGCCCTCGCTCAGCATGGCGACGGGCGGAAGCTGGTACACGCCGGCAATGCGCTGGGCGCGCGCCCCCTCGCGCAGATGGCGTCCGCTCGGCCGCGGTGCCGGTGCGGTCGGTGAAACGCGGATCGCCTCCTCCGCCGAGCGGGCGCGCAGGGCGGGAGGGGCGTAGGCGCTGGCATCGAAGCGCGGTTCCTCGCGCCGTGCCTCTTCGGCGGGGAAAGCGAAAGGTGGCGTGGCGTCGGCGAGGTCGAAGGGCAGGTCGAAGGATGCGGAGCGCTCGCGAGCCGTCCTGACGCGGCGGGGTTGCCAGCGGCGCAGCCGCCGCGCCAGCGCCGCCCTCGCGCTCAGGCCGGCGTGGACCAGCGCGCCGAGCGACAGCAGACCGAGGCCGGGCTCGGCATCGTCGTCATCGAAGTCGCGGAGGACGTCGAGGGATCGAGCCGGAGGCAACGCCTCGTCGTCCTCGAAACGCGACCGTTCGCGCAGGCCCACGGATGCGCTGAGCAGCAGAACGGCCGCGACCGCCAGCGCCAGGGCGACGGCGATGATCGCCGGGCGCAGCCCGGCAAGCACCCTGCGGGGCAGCGCCATGACGAGGTCGCCGATCACGCCGCCCAGGCCGGTCGGCAGCGGCCAGTGCGCGGTGATCGGCAGGAGCGAGGCGACCCCGGCCGCGCACAGGCCGCCGCCGCCGAGCAGGACGAGCCGCATCCCCAGGCGCGGCAGGCGGCGCTCCGTCATCAGGTGCCAGCCCCAGAAGGTCAGCGGGATCAGCACGGCCAGCGAGGCCAGTCCCAGCATCTGCATCACGAGGTCGGCGGCGATGGCGCCGGGCGCTCCGAGCCAGTTGCGGATGCGGGCGGAGGTGGCGTGGTTGAGGCTCGGATCCCCGACCGACCAGGTGAGCAGGGAAAGGCCCAGCGCACCCAGCGCCAGGATCAGCGCGACCCCGATCGCCTCGGCGCAGCGGCGGCTCATGAAAAGGCGCAGCGACTCCGGAATGTGGTCGAGCGCCGTGCTGCTGGTCGTCGTGCGCATCCGGTCCTGCTGGGCGGAGAGCGGCCGCAGGGCGGTAACCGTGCGCGATCTCCCGAGCAGGCTAGCGGCAGGGGGTTAAAGCTGGCTTAACCTTGTTGGCTCCGGAAGCCTGCGCCGGATGCGGCGCCACCCGCCGGACCGGCGGGTGCGAAACTGCGGACTCGGCCTCACACGTTGTAGGCGCGCTCGCCGTGCTCGGCGATGTCGAGACCTTCGCGCTCCGCATCCACCGACACGCGCAGGCCCATGACGAGATCGATGAGCTTGTACAGGATGGCCGAGCCGATCCCCGACCACAGCAGGGTGAAGCCGACCGTCTTGCACTGGATCAGAACCTGGGTGAGCATGACGTAGGTTCCCGGCGCGCTCGTGCCGGGCTTGGCCGTGTAATCGGTCAGGCCGACGCCGCCGAGGTAGGGCGCGACCAGGACGCCGGTGCCGATGGCGCCGATGATGCCGCCGACGCAATGCACGCCGAAAACATCGAGCGAGTCGTCGTAGCCGACCCTCATCTTCACCACCGAAACGAAGAAGAAGCAGATCACGCCGACCACCAGTCCGAGCACGATGGCGCCCATCGGGCCGCAGTAGCCCGACGCCGGCGTGATCGCCACCAGGCCCGCCACCGCGCCCGAGCACATGCCGAGCAGGGAGGGCTCACCCTTGATCAGCCATTCGGCGAAAAGCCAAGCCAGCGTCGCCCCCGAGGTGGCGAGGAAGGTGTTGACGAAGGTCAGCGCGGTGACGCCGTTCGATTCGAGGTTGGAGCCGGCGTTGAAGCCGAACCAGCCGACCCACAGCAGCGAGGCGCCGATCATGGTCATCACCAGCGAGTGCGGCGGCATCGGCTCGCGGGGATAGCCGACCCGCTTGCCCAGGATCAGCGCGCCCACGAAGCCGGCGATGCCGGCGTTGATATGCACAACCGTGCCGCCGGCGAAGTCGAGGGCACCCTTCTGGTTGAAATAGCCGGCCATGTTGGTGATCATGTCGTCGGTGCCGGTCAGCTTGTCGAGGGCGGCCTGCGCGGCGGCCTTGGCACCGGCGTCCTTGGCGGCGGCCAACGCCTTGGCGGCGTCGCCGATGGCGTCGGGACCCTGCCAGAACCACACGGCGTGCGCGATCGGGAAATAGATCAGCGTCACCCACAAGACGATGAAGACGATCAGCGCCGAGAACTTCATCCGCTCGGCGAACGCACCGACGATCAAAGCCGGCGTGATGCAGGCAAAGGTCATCTGGAACGCCATGTAGACGTATTCGGGGATGACCACGCCGTTGGAGAAGGTCGCCACCGTGGATTTCGGGGTCAAACCTTTGAGGAAGACGCGGTCGAGGCCGCCGATGAAGGCGCCGAGGAAGCCGTCGGGGCCGGTCGTGAAGGCGAGCGAATAGCCGTAAAGGGCCCAGATGACCGAGACAAGGCCGACGATCATGAACACCTGGCTCAGCACGGACAGCATGTTCTTGGAGCGGACAAGGCCGCCGTAGAACAAAGCGAGACCGGGAATCGACATCATCAGCACGAGCGCGGTGGAAACCAGCATCCAGGCCGTGTCGCCCTTGTCGGGCACGAGCGCGGGCGAAGACGCAGCCGCCGCGTTGGCCGCCGCCGCCTCGGGCGTCGCCGTTTGCGCCCACGCCGCGCCGGCGGCGAGAACAATGGCAAGCCCCACGCCCAAGGTCACGCCGAAGGCGATGCCGGCGGGTTTCGACACTCTGAATTTCATCAGCACTCCCCCCATAACTGTCGATGCCGGTTCAAAGCGCGTCGAGGTCGCGCTCGCCGGTGCGGATCCGCACGGCCTGCTCGATGTCGGTGACGAAGATCTTGCCGTCGCCGATCTGGCCGGTGCGCGCGGTGCTGGTGATGGCGTCCATCACGGGGCCGAGGAGTTCGGGCGAAACGGCGATCTCCAGCTTGAGCTTGGGCAGGAAGCTGACGGCATATTCGGCGCCGCGATAGATTTCCGTGTGTCCCTTCTGCCGTCCGTATCCCTTGACCTCCGTCACCGTCATTCCGTGCACGCCGATGCCGGTGAGGGCGTCGCGCACTTCTTCCAGTTTGAACGGCTTGATGACCGCCACAACGAGTTTCATGAGCTTTCCAGTCCCTTCGCGAACGTCGTAGGCCTCAATAGAGTGTTGAGCGGCCGCGACACAACGGCCATCCGCGACACGACAGCCCAACGAGCCCCTCGCCCGCGGGCGGTGGACCGGACGACGTTTGCCAACCCGAGCGAGGGTGTCAGGCGGCGGCCTTGACGCCGCTGTCGGTTGGCACGGAGGCGATGGTC
>CAXTMA010000039.1:0-21471 GCA_964245015.1 uncultured Beijerinckiaceae bacterium
GGCCGCCGTCGACCGCGACCCGAGCGCCCGAGGCGGCGCCGCGCCGCCTGAGCCGCGGCCCGTCAACGGCTTGTCACCTGCGCCCGGCACGGGAAGCGGTGACAGGCCGTACGCGGCCGGCACGACGAGGCTTGCGCGACACGTCTCGCGCGAGCCATTCGCAATCCGCCTGCCGGCGACATCTTTTCAACTTCCTGCAAGGACGCGACGCATGACGGATTGGCCGGTTCACGGGACGATCACGGGGCCGATCGTGATGATCGGCTTCGGCTCGATCGGCAGAGGCACGCTGCCGCTCGTCGAGCGGCACTTCCGCTACGACCGCAGTCGCTTCACCGTGATCGACCCGGAGGACAAGGACCGCGCCCTGCTCGACGAGCGCGGGATCCGCTTCGTCCGCGCGCGGGTCACGGCCGCCAACATGGACGCGCTGCTGCGCCCGCTTTGCGCCGGCGAGGGCCAGCCCTTCATCATCAACCTGTCGGTGGAGGTGTCCTCCACAGCCGTGATGCGCTTCGCCCACGCCATCGGCGCCTTGTACATCGACACCGTCGCCGAGCCCTGGCCGGGCTTCTACACCGACGCGGCGCTCAGCGTGTCGCAGCGCTCGAACTACGCCCTGCGCGAGGGCGTGCTCGACCTCAGGCGCGAGCTGCAGGGCCGGGACCTGCACGGGAAAGGGCCGACCGCCGTGTCCTGCTGCGGCGCCAACCCCGGCATGGTGTCGTGGTTCACCAAGCAGGCCCTGCTCAACCTGTCCGCCGACCTCGGCCTCGACCGCGACGAGCCCGCGAGCCGCGCGCAATGGGCGGAGCTGGCGCGCGATCTCGGCGTCAAGGGCATCCACATCGCCGAGCGCGACAGCCAGCGCGCCGCCCGCCCCAAGCCGATGGGCACCTTCGTCAACACCTGGTCGGTCGAGGGCTTCGTGTCGGAAGGGCTGCAACCGGCGGAACTGGGCTGGGGCACGCACGAGAAGGCGCTGCCGGCGGAAGGCCGACGCCACGAGTTCGGGCCGGGTTGCGCCATCTACCTGATGCGGCCCGGCGCCGGCACGCGGGTTCGCTCGTGGTGCCCGACGCCCGGCGCCCAGCACGGCTACCTCGTGACCCACAACGAGGCGATCTCGATCGCCGACTACCTCACGGTGCGGGAAGGCGGAACGGTGAGCTACCGCCCGACCTGCCACTACGCCTACCGCCCGGCCGATGACGCCGTGCTTTCACTCGACGAGATGGCCGGCGCGCAATGGCAGCGCCAGCCGGCCTCCCACATCCTCGACGAGAACGAGATCGTCGACGGCATCGACGAACTCGGCGTGCTGCTCTACGGCCACAAGCGCAACGCCTACTGGTACGGCTCGCAGCTTTCGGTGGAGGAAACGCGCCGCATCGCCCCCTATCAGAACGCCACCGGCCTGCAGGTCACCTCCGCCGTGCTGGCCGGCATGGTGTGGGCGCTGGAAAACCCTCGAGCCGGCATCGTGGAGGCGGACGAACTCGACTTCGGCCGCTGCCTGGAGGTGCAGCGCCCCTATCTGGGTCCGGTGATCGGCGCCTATACCGATTGGACGCCGCTCGACGACCGCGGCCAACTATTCCCCGAGGACGTCGACGGCGACGACCCCTGGCAATTCGGGAATATCCTGGTTCGCTGACGTCCCTGCAAGCCTGAATCGCCCCGGAGGAGGACGCCTCGACCGAGCGGGCAGGCCGGACCGCCCGAGAAGGTCGCGGACGTACCCCATTTGAGGGGTGTGGCGCCGGTGGAATGATGCGACAAAGTGTTTAGGCCCTTCGGCTGAGGCACCGGAGGCCATCATGAGGCCGCGCCATGTTCGAGCGATTGTACCCGGTGAGCGACAAAAGATCGACCGACGAAATCTACGGCATCCTCGCCGCAGCCCGTCGCACCGAGGGCACCGGCAACGTCGTCCTCGGCGCCCCACCCTTCAAGCGCGACTGGCTCAATCGCATCACCGCCGTGCGACTTCGCTTCGAGCAGGCCGATGGCGAGGGCGCCAGCAAATGCGGCGCGATGACACCCGATCCGCTCGCACCAGCTCGGCCTGAATATCGAGCAGACCGCTGAGCGTCAGGGGGATGAAGAGTCAGCTGTCGATGAGTCTCCCGATCGGCCTGACGAAGGCGTCATGGAGCATCGGACCGAAAAGTGCGCAGCGGTTTGCGGACGAGTCCGATGCGGTACAACAAGTCAGAGCATCGAATCCGATTTAGGATCCGATGCTCTAGAGCATCGGACCGAAAAGTGCGCAGCGGTTTTCGGACAAATCCGATGCGGCACAGCGACTTAGAGCATCGAACCGGATCCGATTTCGGGTCCGGTGCTCTAGCCTTCCGGTAGGTCGACGGAGGATGTCCGCCTGCCGGACAAGGTCGAGAGCATCGAGCCGAAAGGTGCGCCCTCGCTTTCGGATCGATCCGATGCGACGCTTATTCTGCCGCATCGGCGTGCGACTCGAACTGCAGCTTGGCGAGGCGGGCGTAGAGCCCGTTCTGCGCCAGCAGCGTGCGGTGCGTGCCTTCTTCCACGATGCGGCCGTTGTCCAGCACCAGGATGCGGTCGGCTTTCAGCACTGTGGCGAGGCGGTGGGCGATCACCAGGGTGGTGCGGGTCGTCATCAGCTTCTCCAGCGCGCCCTGCACCAGGGTCTCGCTTTCCGCATCAAGCGACGAGGTAGCCTCGTCGAGCAGCAGGACCGGCGCCGCGACCAGGATCGCGCGGGCGATGGCGAGGCGCTGGCGCTGGCCGCCGGACAGGTTGAGGCCGCGCTCGCCGATCACGGTGTCGTAGCCGTCGGGCAGGGCGCGGATGAAGCCGTCGGCCGCCGCCTGCTCGGCCGCCCGGCGCACGGCGGCGAGCGAAGCCTCCGGCCGGCCGTAGCGGATGTTGTCGAGCACGGACAGGCCGAAGATCACCGGCTCCTGCGGCACGCTGCGGATGTGGGCGCGCAGGTCGGCCGGATCGAGGGTGCGGATGTCGATGCCGTCGTACAGGATGCGCCCGGCGCCGGGATCGTAGAAGCGCAGCAGCAGCTGGAACAGCGTCGTCTTGCCGGCCCCCGAGGGCCCGACGATCGCCACCGTCTCGCCCGGGCGCACGGTGAAGGCGAGGTCGCGCAGCGCCGGCGCCTCCGCCGTCTCGTCCTTGGTCGCGCGCTTGCGTCCGGGATAGGCGAAGCTCACGTCCTCGAAGGCGAGCAGCCCCTGCGCCGGGATCGGCAGCACGGCCGGCACCGCCGGGGCGACGATGCGCGGCTCGATGCGGAGGATCTCGCCGATGCGGTCGGCGGCACCGGCGGCGGACACGAGCTCGCCCCACACCTCGCTGAGCTGGCCAAGCGAAGAAGCGCCGAGAACGGCGTAGAGCACGAACTGCGAAAGCTGGCCGCCGGTCATGCGCCCGGCGAGCACATCGTGCGCCCCGAACCACAGCACCAGCACGATCGAGCCGGTGACGAGCAGGATCACCACCGCCGTCAGGGTCGCGCGGGCGGCGATGGCCCGCTTCGAGGCGTCGAACGCCGTTTCAACCGCCTCGGCGAAGCGGCCGGCCGTGGTGCCCTGGGCATTGTAGGCCTGCATCGCCCGCACCGCGCCGAGGCTTTCGGCGGCGTAGGCGGTGGCGTCGGCCAGCGTGTCCTGCGCCGCGCGCGAGCGCCTGCGCACGATCCGCCCGGAGGCGACGAGCGGCAGCACGATCACCGGCAGCACCACGAAGACAAAGGCCGACAGCTTGGCCGCGGTGGCGAACATCAGCACGAACGATCCCACGAACAGGAACAGGTTGCGCAGTAGCACCGAGGCCGACGAGCCGAAGGAGGACTTCAGCTGGGTGGTATCGGCCGTCAGCCGCGAGATCAGCTCGCCGACGCGCGCGGTATCGTAGAAGGGCGCGTCGAGCCGGGTCAGGTGGCGGAACACGTCCGAACGCAGGTCCGACACGATCCGCTCACCCAGCGTCATCACGAAGAAGTAGCGGGCTCCCGACGCCAGCGCGAGCACGGCGGCGACGGCCAGCATGGCGATGAAGTAGGAGTTGATGAGCCCCGACTTTTCCGAGGTGAAGCCGAAGTCGACGATGCGCCGGATCGCGACCGGCACCACCAGCGTCGCCGCCGAGGCCGCGACCAGCGACAGGAACGCCCCGGCGATGCGGGCGCGGTAGCGAACCGCGTAGGGCAGGATCGGCAGCAGGGCGCGCAGGTTGCCGCGGCCGCGCTTTCCCTTCACGGCCGTGGCGTCGGCCACCGTGGCTTCTGCCGCAGCATCGGCGATGACGTCGATCAGGGGGGCGTCTGTGGCAGGGGCGTCGGTCATGGCCGGCATATAATCGTTTTGGCCGGAAGGTACACATCTCGATCCCGCACCGGCCCCGCGCAGGCTGCGTCCCAACCCCTTCAGCTGTTCAAAGGTGTCCAAATGTCGCGCGGAACGGCCCGAAACCTGTCGCAAGGGGCAAGGCGGGTTTCCGGATCGATGTCGCATTAGCCTATCCCGCGCCGCGCCCGAAGGAACCGAACGCCCCACCGACATGTTCAGTCCCCAGATCCAAGAAGGAGATAAAGATGCGTCACCTACTTATGGCCGCTTTGATTGGCGTCGGTACGACCGCTGCGCTGCCCGTATTTGCTCAGGGATTGTATATCGGGCCGGGCGGCGTCGGCGTTGATTCGGGAATACATCGTGGTTACGATCGGGATCGTGATGCTTACCGCGGTCGCGACGAGTACCGTGGGCGTCGGACTTACGAGGGGCGCAGCGCCTATGATCGTGACAACGGTCCGCGCGACCGCTACTGAACCGACTGCCAGTTCGTTCGAGGGGTCGGCGCGAGCCGGCCCCTTACTTATTATCGCTCTCAGTCGCTTGATCGATCGGTTCGCCCGGTCCCGCTGAGCGGGTTCGACGGGTCCCAGCCATACGTCAGGGTCTCGAACCGCATCGACAAAGCATCCACGAGGAGAAGCCGGCCGACGAGACCCTCGCCGAAGCCGATGATCTCACGGACCACCTCCATCGCCATCATCGCGCCAAGGATCCCGGTCAGGGCCCCGAGCACGCCGGCCTCGACGCAGGTCGGCACGCTGCCTGCGGGCGGCGGCGCGGGAAAAAGGCAGCGGTAGGTCGGGTTGGGCGCTCCGCCGCCCGGCGCGCGCTCGAAGGGCCGCAGGGTCGTCAGCGAGGCGTCGAACGAGCCGACCGCCGCGCTCACCAGCGGCCTCGCCTCGAAGAAGCAGGCATCCGATACGGCGTAGCGGGTGGTGAAATTGTCGGACCCGTCCGCCACCACGTCCCAGCCGCGTACCAGTTCGCGCGCATTGCCGTCGGTCAGCCGGATCGGCATCGCGTCGACCCGGACGTGCGGGTTGAGCCTAGCGACCGCCTCGGCCGCGCTCTCGACCTTGCGCCGGCCCACGTCCGGCGTGCCATGGAGGACTTGGCGCTGCAGGTTCGACAGCGCCACGAGGTCGTCGTCCACGAGGCCCAGCGTGCCGACCCCGGCGGCGGCGAGGTACTGGATCAACGGCGACCCGAGGCCGCCGGCGCCGATCACCAGCACCCGTGCCGCCTTGAGCTTCTGCTGGCCGGGGCCGCCGATGTCGCGCAGCACGAGGTGGCGGGCGTAGCGCTCGATTTCGGCGGGTGACAGCATCGCCTGGATATAAGGCCGCCAAGCAAGCTTGTCCCGTCGAGCGGCCGCGCAGGTCTGGCGTCGCGGCGCTCGCTGCGGCATGGAGCGGGGGTGCTGAAAACCTGCCTCGCCTTTGCCGCCGTGTTGGCCCTCGCGCTGATCGTGCTGATCCTGCGACCCGGCCTCGATGTCGACGTCGCCCGGCTTTTCCTCGACAGGCCCGGACACTTCATCGGCGACACGCCGGGCGGTATCGCCCTGCGCTACACGCTGTGGGCGCTGCCTTTCGTGCTCCTCGCCGTGCTCCTCCTGGCGTCGGCGCGACCCGGCGTCCCGCGGCTTGGCCCGGGCTCGCTGCTGTTCCTCCTGCTCAGCCTCTATGCCGGGCCCGGCCTGACCGTGCACGCCACGCTGAAGGAGGTGTCGCATCGCCCCAGGCCCCGCGCCTTGAGCGAGTTCGGCGGGGCGAACGCGTTCCGGCCGTGGAGCCGCTTCGACGGCGCCTGCCGGCACGATTGTTCCTTTCCCTCGGGCGAGACGGCGCTGGCCGCCTGGACGCTGGCCCCGGCGAGTTTGGCGCCCCAGCCATGGCGCGGCGCGGCGGTCGCGGCGGCCTTCGCCTTCGCCGTTCTCACGGGGGGCTGGCGCATGGCGCTGGGCGCGCACTTCCTGTCGGACGTCTGCGCGGCGAGCCTGATCTCGATCCTGGTCGTGCTGGCCTGCCGGCCGCTGGCCCTCTCCAAGACCCCGACGCCGCCATAGATAATGCGGCACGCCCCACCGGAGACCAATGAGCATGCCGCGCTTGAGGATCTACACCAGCCCCTCCGCCTTCCCCAACCCGCAGAGGGTCCGCCTGTTTGCTCACGAGAAAGGCATCGCCGGCGAGCTGGACGAAGTGATCTACGACATGGCGCCCGGCGGCCAACAGCGGCAGTGGCCGCACCTGAAGATGAACCCGTGGGGCGAAACGCCGACCCTGGCGCTCCCCGACGGCAGCTTCCTCGCGGAATCGGCCGCCATCGCCCGCTACCTCGACCTGAGCTTCCCCGGCCGCAAGGTGACCGGCGAGACGGCACAGGAACAGGCGGCCGACATGATGTGGGACGCGAGGGTCTACACCCACGTGCTGTATCGCATCGTCACGATGTTCCACGTCTACAAGGAAGGGCTCGGCTTCAAGCTGGAGCCGGTGCACAACCCCGCCTGGGGCGAGTATTGCCGGGCGCAGGCGATGGTTCATGCCGCCAAGGTCGACGCGCACCTCGCCGACGGACGTCCCTGGCTGCTCGGCGGCGATGCCCCGACCTTCAGCGACATCACGCTGTGCACGGCGATCGCCTTCGGCAAATACCCCGGCAACGACACCGCGCTCGACGAGCGCTTCGAGCACATCGATGCCTATTGGAAGCGCTGGAAGGAGCGGCCGAGCTTCACCCGGGCCTACGCCGACGGCAACAGCGGGCTCGCGGAGTTGAAGGAGCTGAAAGCCGCCTGAGCCTGCGGCCGGCCCTCGGTCGCCCGCGTTCAACAGCTTGACCCCGACAGCTTGACCCCGACAGCTTGACCCCGGCAGCTTGACCCCGGCAGCTTGACTTGGGCCGTCGCGCGCGGCCCATGCCTTGCTGGGTCGAGCCGCAAGGTCAGGATGGGTCGGGAAGCATGAACGAGAAGATCAAGCGCGTTGTTCTCGCCTATTCCGGGGGGCTCGACACCTCGATCATCCTGAAATGGCTGCAAACCACCTACGGCTGCGAGGTGGTGACCTTCACCGCCGACCTCGGCCAGGGCGAGGAGCTGGGGCCGGCGCGCGACAAGGCGATCCTGCTCGGCATCAAGCCGGAGAACGTCTTCATCGAGGACCTGCGCGAGGAGTTCGTGCGCGACTACGTGTTCCCGATGTTCCGCGCCAACGCGCAGTACGAGGGCTGCTACCTGCTGGGCACTTCCATCGCCCGGCCGCTGATCGGCAAGAAGCAGATCGAGATCGCGAGGCAAGTCGGCGCCGACGCGGTGTGCCACGGGGCGACGGGCAAGGGCAACGATCAGGTCCGCTTCGAGCTCGCCTATTACGCGCTGGAGCCCGACATCAAGGTGATCGCCCCCTGGCGGGAGTGGGACCTCACCTCGCGCACCGCGCTGCTCGACTTCGCCGAGAAGAACCAGATCCCGATCGCCAAGGACAAGCGCGGCGAGGCGCCCTTCTCCGTCGACGCCAACCTGCTGCACGCCTCCTCCGAGGGCAAGGTGCTGGAGGATCCGGCGGTCGAGGTGCCGGACTACGTGTATTCCCGCACCATCTCGCCGGAAGACGCGCCGGACAAGCCGACCGTCATCACGATCGACTTCGAGCGCGGCGACCCCACCGCGGTCGACGGCGCGGCGATGTCGCCGGCCACCCTGCTGACCCGGCTCAACGAGCTGGCCCGCGCCAACGGCATCGGCCGCCTCGACCTCGTGGAGAACCGCTTCGTCGGCATGAAGAGCCGCGGCATGTACGAAACGCCCGGCGGCACGGTCCTCGCCGTGGCCCACCGCGGCATCGAGCAGATCACGCTCGACCGCGGCGCGGCGCACTTGAAGGACGAGCTGATGCCGCGCTACGCCGAGCTGATCTACAACGGCTTCTGGTTCTCGCCCGAGCGCGAGATGCTGCAGTGCCTGATCGACAAGAGCCAGGAGCCGGTGTCGGGCCAGGTGCGGCTGAAGCTCTACAAGGGCAACGTGATCCTGATCGGCCGCTCGTCGCCGAACTCACTCTACGACCAGGACCTCGTGACCTTCGAGGAAGGGGCGGTGGCCTACGACCATCGCGACGCGGCGGGCTTCATCAAGCTCAACGCGCTGCGGCTGCGCACGCTGGCCAAGCGCGACCGGCGCAACGCGAAGCGCTGAAGCATCGCACCGGGTGGCCCGAGCGCCTGCCCTACGCTCTCGTCATCCTCGACGTCGACGGCACGCTGGCCGACAGCGCCGGCTGGTTCGCCGGTGCGTTGAACGGCGTCGCCCGTCGCTACCGCTTCCGCCAAATCGGGAGCGACCAAGCCGGGCACGACGAGTGGGAGGCGATGCGCGGCGAGGACACCCGCGCGATGCTGCGCCGCCTCGGCGTCGCCCGCTGGAAGCTGCCCTTCATCGCCCGCCACATGCGCCGCCTGATGGCCGGCGATATCGCTTCGATCGCGCTGTTTCCCGGCGTCGACACCCTGCTGTGCGAGCTCGACCGGGCCGGCGTGGCGATCGCCATCGTCAGCTCCAACGCCGAGGCCAACGTGCGCCGCATCCTCGGTCCGGCGCTGAGCGCCCGCGTCGCGCATTTCGCCTGCGGCGCCTCGCTGTTCGGCAAGGCCGTGAAGATGCGGCGCCTGCTGCGGCGCACCGGCCTGCCGACGGCGGCGGTGCTGGCGATCGGCGACGAAATCCGCGACATCGAGGCGGCCGAGAGCGTCGGCGTCGCCTCGGGCGCGGTGACATGGGGCTATGCCAGCGCCGCCGCGCTGCGGGCACGGGGGCCGACGTTCTTGTTCGAACGGATCGAGGAGATCGGCGATCTGGTGGGGCGGGCGAACCGGCCGCCCTGACCTTCACGCGATCGCGTCGGACACCTTGATCGCCTTGGGGATCAGGCCGAGCTTGAAGAAGGTGTCGGCGATGCGCTGCTGGTCGGCGACGAGCCCTGCGTCCATCGCCCGCACGGCGTAGCTTTGACGCTTCACCGCGACCGACACGACCTGTTCGGGCAGGCCGATGGCCGGCGCCAGCAGGCGCGAGGCGGCGTCGGGGTCGGCCGTCACGCGGGCATCGATGGCGGCGACGGCGTCGCGAAAGGCGGACAGCACGGTGGCATCGCCGAAGCGCCGCGTGCCGAGGTAGAACTGCTGGTTGGCGGCGAGCCCGATGCCGTCGGCCAGCACGCGGGTGCGCCCGCTCGCCTGCGCGGCGGCGAGGAAGGGATCCCAGATCACCCAGGCGTCGACGCTGCCGCGCTCGAAGGCGGCGCGGCCGTCGGCCGGCGACAGGTAGACCGGCTCAACCTCGTTCGGCGCCAGCGCGGCCTTAGCCATCGCCTGCACAAACAGGTAGTGCACATTGGATCCCTTGTTGAAGCTGACCTTTTTACCCTTGAGCCCGGCGAGGTCGGTGATGGGCGAGTCGGCGCGCACCAGCACCGCCTCGCCGCGCGGTGCCGGCGGCTCGGCACCGAGGTAGACGAGGGGGACGTTGGCGGCCTGGGCGAAGATCGGCGGGGTTTCGCCGGCGCTGCCGACATCGATGGCGCCGGCACCGAGCGCCTCCATCAGCGCCGGACCGGCGATGAACTGCTTCCATTCCACGCGGATGCCGAGCGGCGCCAGCTTGTCTTCGAGGAGGCCGCTGGCCTTCAGGAGCAGCAGGTTGCCGTATTTCTGGTAGCCGACGCGCAGGGTCGGCGTGGCCGCCCGCAGGATCGTCGGGGCGAACACCGCCGCCGCAGCCGAGGCGGCGAGAAGGCCGCGCCGCGTCGGGCCCCGCCTTCTCTCCACAGAGGGGGACACGGTGGAGAAGACCGTCCGTTCCAGCATGTTCGGAAATCCCGTGTCCGCAGTTCCAAGGCCGCAGGTCAGGACGCCGCGACACGCGCGCCGGCAGGCTCGGACCTGTGCCCCGGCGAACCGCTGTTGCCGATCATCTCGCCGAACGGCCCGCGGTGGGTGGTGCCGGTGCGCGGCGGGATCGTTCCGGCGGCGAGCGGCAGGCGCGGCAGCACCAGTTCGGCGAAACGGTAGGCTTCCTCCAGGTGAGGATAGCCGGACATGATGAAGCTGTCGATGCCGGCGGCCATGTACTCGCGCATCCGCTCCGCCACGGTTTCGGGATCGCCGACGAGCGCGGTCCCGGCACCGCCGCGCACCAGGCCGACGCCGGCCCACAGGTTGGGGGAGACTTCCAGTTTGTCGCGCCGACCGCCGTGCAGCGCCGCCATGCGGTTCTGCCCGACCGAGTCCATCCGGGCAAAGGCGCGCTGCGCTTCGGCGATCGTGACATCGTCGACGTGCTCGATCAGCTTGGCCGCCTCGCGCCACGCTTCCTCCGCCGTTTCGCGCACGATGACGTGGAGGCGGATGCCGAAGGACATGTCGCGTCCCTGCGCGGCGGCGAGCGCGCGCATGTGCGCGACCTTGGCGGCCACCGCCGCCGGCGGCTCGCCCCAGGTCAGGTATTTCTGCACGCGCCGCGCCGCCACGTCCTGCCCGGCCGGCGAGGAGCCGCCGAAGTAGAGCGGGGGATGGGGCCGCTGCACCGGCGGGAACAGCAGCTTCGAGCCCTCGACCCGGATGTGCGAGCCCTCGAAGTCGAAGGTTTCGCCGGCGAGCAGGCGGGTGTACACGGCGAGGAACTCGTCGGTGACGGCGTAGCGCTCGTCGTGGCGGAGGAAGATGCCGTCGCCGGCGTTCTCGGCCGGGTCGCCGCCGGTGACGACGTTGATGAGAAGCCGGCCGCCCGACAGGCGGTCGAGCGTCGCCGTCATCCGTGCCGCCACCGCCGGGGATTGCAGGCCCGGGCGCACGGCCACCAGGAAGCGCAGCCGCTGCGTCAGCGGCACCAGCGCCGAGGCCACCACCCAGGAGTCCTCGCAGGATCGCCCGGTCGGCAGCAGCATGCCGTAGTAGCCGCAATCATCCGCCGCCTTGGCGACCTGCGTCAGATACCGCAGGTCGACGTCGCGGGCGCCCACCGTGGTGCCGAGGTAGCGTCCGTCGCCGTGGGTTGGCAGGAACCACAGGACGTTGGCCGTTTCGGCCGCAACCTCACCGGCGGCCTGCGATGCGGGGGGAACGTCGGAACGGCTCAAGCGGCTTCTCCTTTTTTCGGCGTGCCGAGAAGGCGCGACAGGATGCGTTCTTCAAGGGCCGCCAGTTCGGGGGCGCCGCGGCGCGGGCGCGGGAGTGGAACGGCAATATCGAGCGCGATCCCGCCCTCGTCCAGCATGATGACGCGGTCGGCCAGCGCCAGCGCTTCCGACACGTCGTGGGTGACGAGCACGGCCGTGAAGCCGCCCCGGAGGTAGACGCGCTCGACCAGGGCCTGCATCTCGATGCGGGTCAGCGCGTCGAGCGCCCCGAGCGGCTCGTCGAAGGCGAGGATGCGCGGTTCGGAGACGAGGGCGCGGGCCAGCGCCACGCGCTGCTTCTGCCCGCCCGACAACGTCGCCGGCCACTGGTCGGCTCGGTCGGCCAGTCCGACATCGGCCAGCGCGGTCAGGGCGCGTGATCGCCCGGCCGGGGTTTCCCCCTCGCGCCCGAGCCCGACGGCGACGTTGTCGACCACGGTGGCCCAGGGCAGGAGGCGCGGTTCCTGGAACATCAGCCGGATCAGGCTCGGGGTCGCCGCCGCCTCGCCGAAGGCGACGCTGCCGGCATCGGGCGCTTCCAGCCCGGCGAGGAGGCGAAGCAAGGTGCTCTTGCCGCAGCCGCTGCGCCCGACGATGGCCAGGAACTGCCCGGCGGGGACGTGCAGGTCGAGGCTGGCGATGACGTGCCGGCCGGCGAAGGACTTGGCCAAGCCCCGCGCGGTGATGCCAAGCCCGGCGGGGCGCGGTCCGATGGTGCGCGATCCGGTCGCCGCCGCCGGCGCGCCGGCGCTCATGTCCGCACCGCCCGCCGGCCGCCATAGGTCGGGTTCCAGCTCAGGAAGCGGCGCTCCAGGATCCGGACGCTGCCGTCGGCCAGCTTGCCGAGCAGGGCGTAGATCAGGATCGCCACCACCACGATGTCGGTCTGCTGGAACTCGCGCGCCTGCATCGCCATGTAGCCGAGTCCGGATTGCGCGTTCACCGTTTCGGCGACGATCAGGGTCAGCCAAGTGATGCCCAGCGCGTAGCGCAGCCCGACGAAGATGGAGGGCAGCGAACCCGGCAGGATGATGCGGCGGAACAGCTGCCGGCGGTCCATCCCGTAGGAGCGACCCATCTCGATGAGCTGGGGGTCGACCGAGCGGATGCCGTGCAGGGTGTTGAGGTAGACGGGAAAGAACACGCCCAGCGCCACAAGGAACAGCTTGGCGCCCTCGTCGATGCCGAACCAGATGATGACGAGCGGGATCAGGGCGAGGTGGGGCACGTTGCGCGCCATCTGCAAGGTGGTGTCGGTGAAGGCGTCCGACACGCGCGACAGGCCGTTGCTGAAGCCGAAGATCAACCCCACCGCGCCGCCGATGGCCAGGCCGGCGAAGGCACGCAGCGCACTGACCTCCATGTTGGTGAGCAGTTCGCCGCTTCGCGTCAGGCGCAGGCCGGCGCGGGCGACGTCGAGCGGAGCGGGCAGGATCGCAGAAGCGATGAAACCGGTCGAGGCACCCAGCTGCCAGAGCGTGAGCAGTGCCAGCGGCAGCAGCCAACCGGCAAGGGCGACCGGGCGCAGTCGTCGGAGGTGCCGTCTCGTGCGCCGACCGGCGCGCCGGTCGGCAGCCTGGGTTTGCAAGATCAGAGCGTCGCTCATGCCACCTTCGCTGCAAGGGCGCTGCAAGGGCGCGGCTCGGGTCCGGCGGCGCCGGATGCCCAGCGTCCAAGGTAGGCTTCCCGCTGCCCGACGTCGATGGAACGCCCGTTCCTAGTTCGCGCGGACTTGGCAGAACCTCTCTGCGCTCTTCGGCCGCGGGAGAACGATCATCTACTCGACCGCTTTCAGGCTGGTGCGAAGCCGCCGGGTCAGATGCCGCGATCGTTTCGCGAGGGACCGCAGCCCGGCGGTCCGGCCTCGGGCCGACCGGGTGGCTTCCGCAACGCAGCTGAAGGATTCGACGGGAGACGAAAACCTCATTCGGGGCCGTGCCCGCGAAATACACTCGGGAAAACAACGATAGTCTTCCACTGTCTTAGCAAATGATGGATCTAGCCACGGCCATTTTCAGATCTGCTGTTGCCCCGATGTGCTTGCTGCAACACAGTTCGCGTTTATGCTACGAACATTGAAACGTTTCGGCCTACGGCTTCTTTTTTTCGTTACGGTGCCTGTATGATGGAAAGCTTCAACGAAAAGCAGGCCCGTATCGACTCCCTCTTCGCGGATTTGGGCAAGGTGGGGCCGAGCAGGCGCGTCACTCCGTCGAGCGCAGCGGAGGATCGCGTCCTCGGTCAGGCGAAGCGCGGCGTCATCGATCCTGACAGCCTCAGCCGCACGGAAATGCAGGAAATCTGCTCAGCCCTCGTGGTGCACTACGCGCAGATGGGTATCGGTTAGAGCATCGGACCCTCAACCGGGTCCGATGCTTTAACTTGCCGTGCCGCATCGACTTCGTCCGAAAACCGCTTCGCACTTTTCGGTCCGATGCTCCAGGCTGTTGTTTCGTATCGGGCTTGATCCGAAAATCGCTGCGCACCTCGCGATGCGATGCCGAGTTCCCGCTCGGCGCGGGAAGATACCCGGCCAAGCACCGTCGTGCGTGCGGGGGAGCACCTGCCGCACTGGGCCGGCGCTTCCGTCCCAAGCGTCAGGTTCGCCAGCGCCGTGCCGCCTCCACGAGATAGTCGCGGAACACCTGCACTCGGGCGACATGCTTCATTTCCTCGGCGTAGACGAAGAACACGTCGAGCTCCGGCCCCACCGCCTGCGGCATCAGCACGATCAACTCGCTGTTCTGGTCGACGAGGTAGTCCGGCAGGGTGGCGATGCCCAGTCCGTCGCTCACCGCCCGGTACAGGGCCGGGATGTTGTTGACGGTGAAGGCGGCGGCACGCGGGTTCTTGGCGCCGCGGTCGACGTAGAGGTGGGCGTTCAGGTTGTCGACGAGGAAGCTCGCTCCGGCAAAGGTCAGGCTCAGCAGGCGGTGATTGTCCAGTTCGTCCAGGGTCTGCGGCGCCCCGTGCTCCTTCACGTAGGTTTGCGAGGCGTAAAGGTGATAGGACAGGGTGAACAGGCGCCGGCGGATCAGGTCGGGCTGCGCCGGCTCGCGCAGGCGGATGGCGATGTCGGCCTCGCGCATGCCGAGGTCGAGGTCGTCGTCGGTCAGCATCAGCTTGATCTTCACGTCGGGGTAGCTGTCGAGAAAGCCCTTCAGCCGGGGCGTCAGCCAGCCGGTTCCGAAGCCGAGATTGGTGGTGATGCGCAGCTCGCCCTTGGGACGTTCCCGGCTGTCGGTCAGGCGCGAGCGGGTGGCGTCGAGCTTGGAGATGACGTCCTGCACGGTGCGGAACAGGTCCTCGCCCTGTTCGGTCAGCATCAGGCCGCGGGCGTGGCGGTGGAACAGCGGCGTTTGCAGGTCGCGCTCCAGGGCGCTGACCTGGCGGCTCACCGCCGATTGGCTGAGATTGAGCGCATCGCCGGCATGGGTGAACGATCCCGCCTCGGCCGCCGCGTGGAAGATGCGCAGCTTGTCCCAATCCACCTGTTCGACCTCGCCCAAAAAAGCAGGTTGGCGCCCGCACCCATGATGTGACCCATAGCCTTTACCGCATGGGTTGGGGACTCCGGATCCGTCTCCTCATCAATTGGGAGCATGCAACACCTGACGTATCGACCTTCAAGCGAGCGGGTCGCCGGACGCGAATCATCGGGAAGCATCGTTGCGAAACGCTTGCCGCGGACCGGTGGGGAAGCGCCGCCGAGCCGAAGGTCGGGGGCCGGCCGAGCGGAAGCGCCCCGGTCCGAAGGGGTAGCCGCGGCGGATGCGGTCACGCCCGTTGCTCGCACCAGCCGTGATAGATGGGCACGACTCGCCTCTGGTCGGGGAGGATAGGTTCAGCCGGTGATCCGCGAAACGCGACGGCCGGCCGTGCCGGCACCCTTTGATCCAGCCAAGGACGCGGCGCGCCTGCTCGGCTGGTTCGGGCTGGCGGTGCTGATGGTCGGCGCCCCGCTCACCAGCGTGCTGTCGCGTCGCGCCCTGCTGATCGCCCTTCCGGTCGGCGCCGCCATCCTGGGCTCGGCTTATGCGCTTTCCATTTCCGCCGACGGGCTGCGGGCGCTGCGTCGCGCGCTGGCCGCACCAATGGGATGCCTCGCCCTGTTCCTGGCCGGCTGGGCGGCCCTGTCGCTCAGCTGGACGCCGTTCCCCGAGGTGGCCGCCCCGCGCCTGCTCGCGACGGCGGCGACGGCGCTGCTCGCGGCGGTGGTGATCGCCCATCTTCCCGAGCGGCGCGCTTCGCCGACGCTGGGTCTGCTGCCGGCCGGAACGGCGGTGACCGCCGTCGCCACCGGCGGCCTGGCGCTGGCCGGGCCGGCCTCGTTCCGCGGCGGTACCGAGTTCGACGCCTCGCTCGTGGAAAGCTCGGCCATCACCCTTGTCGTGCTGGTTTGGCCGGCGTTGGGGGCGCTGGGCCTGTTCGGCCGCTGGCGCTGGGCGTCGGCCTTGTCGGTGCTGGTGGTCGCCACCCTGCTCGCCGCCTCGGCGCAGCTCGCGGCGGCCGTGTTCGCCGTCGCCGCCGTCGCCTTCGCCGCCGCCGCCGGAACCTCCTCCGCGTCCGCGCATCCATTCTCCGCGAGCTCGTCCCGGCGCACCGCCGTCCTCGCCGCCGCCGCCTTCGCCGTTCTTGTGATGACGGCGCCGTTGTTGCCGCTGGCGCTGGCGCCGCTGGCGCAGGCGATCCCGGCGGTTGGGCGAAGCACGGTGGCGGCGATGGTGGATTGGCGCGGCCTCGTGCTCGGCGACCCCGCCCGCCTGATCACCGGACACGGGCTCGACAGCGCCCATCTCGGGGTTCTCGCCGGGCTCCTGCCGCCGCACGCGCCGCGCTCGGTGCTGTTTGAAGTATGGTACGACTTCGGCGTGCTCGGGGCCGGCGCCTTTGCCGCCTTGTTCGCCCTTGCCCTGCTGGCCGCCGGGCGGGCGGCCGATGTGGTCGCGCCGGCGCTGGTCGGCGGCCTTTCGGCGGTGCTGAGCGTGGCCGTTCTCGGCGTCGCCACGGCGGAGCTTTGGTTCATCACCCTGGTCAGCCTGCAGGCGGTCGGCTTCGGCCTTCTGGCGCGGGCGAGCCGCGGCACGAGGCCCTCTCTGGAAGGGCTACAGGGTTGAAGCGGCTGAGCCGGGCGGGTGCGACAAGCCTGACCGCGGCCCTGCCGACCAGGCCCTTAAATCTGCTTGCGGCGGGCCGGGAAGCAAGCCTAACATCGCGCCATGGTCGAGACGCTCATCACCATCCGCAATGCCAGGGAAGACGACGCGCAGGGCATCGCGGAAGTGCATGACGCCGCTTGGCGGGACGCTTATCGCGGCATCATTCCCGGTCGCGAACTCGAAAAGATGATCGCCCGGCGCGGGCCGGCGTGGTGGCATTCGGCGATCGTGCGCAAGTCGCGGTTGGTGGTGCTCGACTTCGACGAAACCATCGGCGGATACGCCAGCTACGGCCGCAACCGCGTGCCGTCCATGCCCTACGGCGCCGAAGTCTTCGAGCTCTACATCGCCCCAGAATTCCAGGGGCTCGGCTTCGGCCGCCGCTTGTTCGAGGTCGCCCGCAACGATCTCATCGACCACGGCTACCGTTCGGTGATCGTGTGGGCGCTCGCCGACAACGAGCGGGCGCTGGCCTTCTATCGCCGCCTGGGCGGCAAGTTCGTGCGCGAAGCGCAGGAGCGCTTCGGCTCGGAAATGCGCGCCCGCGTCGCCTTCGCCTTCGATTAGGCCGGCGTCGCCGCACCTCCGTCGAACATCGGCTTTTCCCCTGCCGGCGCCTCTGCTAGGCACGGCCCGCGGCGTGCGGAGACGGCCATGGACATTTCGAAGCTTTCGATCGGCAGAAATCCTCCCGAGGACGTCAACGTCGTCATCGAGGTGCCGATCGGCGGCGAGCCGATCAAGTACGAGATGGACAAGGCCTCGGGCGCGCTGGTGGTCGACCGCTTCCTGTACACCTCCATGCGCTATCCCGGGAACTACGGCTTCATTCCGCACACCCTGTCGGAGGACGGCGACCCCTGCGACGTGATCGTGTGCAACACCCGCGCGATCGTGCCCGGCGCGGTGATCTCCTGCCGCCCGGTGGGGGTGCTGATGATGCAGGACGAGGCCGGCACCGACGAGAAGATCCTCGCGGTTCCCGTGCCCAAGCTGACGAGGCGATACGAGCGGGTGCTGAACTACACCGACCTGCCCGACATCACCTTGCAGCAGGTCCGGCACTTCTTCGAGCACTACAAGGACCTTGAACCGAGCAAGTGGGTGAAGATCTCCGGCTGGGGCGACGCCGACAAGGCCAAGTCGCTGATCGTCGAATCGATGGAGCGGGTCAAGTCCAAGGGCGTCTGAGGTCCGAGGGCGTTTGATCCCCCGATCCGATGCGGGTCCTGCCCTCAAGAGGCCACGGTGATGGGCGAGGGCACGCTGCCGAGCGGATCGGCTGAAGCGGGTCCGTCCGGCGCCTCCGCGCGGACCTTAGCTCGTGACCTTGTACCGGCTCCTTCTCGGCTTTTTCGAAACCGGCCTCGCCCTGTCCGTCGCCGGGCTGGTGATGGTGGCCGGCGGCTTCCTCGCTTTGATCGGCGTCAAGCTCTACGACCTGCTGGGCCCGCCGCACTGGCGCAACCACCTGCCCCGCGCCTTTTTGCCGGAAGCGAACCTGCCGGCGGTTCTGCTGCAGATCCCCGTCTTCAACGAGCACGAGGTGGCCATCGAGGCGCTGCGGGCGGCGGCGGGCCTGGACTGGCCGCGCGACAGGCTGCGCATCCAGATCCTGGACGATTCCACCGACGAAAGCGTCGCCATGGTCGCCGCCGCAGCCGCCGAGCTGACCGCCGCCGGCCACATCGTGGAGCACCGCCACCGGAGCCGCCGCGTCGGCTTCAAGGCCGGGGCGCTGGCCGAGGGCCTCGCCGCGACGGGCGAACCGCTGATCGCCATGCTCGACGTCGACTTCCGCCCGCCGCCGCACTGGCTGCGCGACGTGGTGCCGGTGCTGCTCGCCGACCCCGACGCCGGCTTCCTGCAGTCGCGCTGCGAGTTCTCGAACTACCGCACCAACCTGCTGACCCGCGTGCAGGGCCTGATGCTGGACGCCCACTTCGTGGTGGAACAGGCCGGGCGATACCGCGCCGGCTGGCTGTTCCAGTTCAACGGCACCGGCGGGGTGTGGCGGCGCGAGGCGATCCGCGAGGCCGGCGGCTGGTCGTCCGACTCGCTCGTGGAAGATCTCGACCTCACCGTGCGCGTCGCGCTCGCCGGCTGGCGCGGGCTGTACCTCGGCGAGCCGGCCGTGCCGGGCCTGGTGCCGGAGCGGGTGTCGCATTGGCGCGTCCAGCAAAGGCGCTGGTCGACCGGCTTCGTGGAGGTCGCCCGCAAGCTGCTGGGCCAGATCTGGCGCGCGCCCTGGCGGCTCGGCTTCAAGCTGTCGGCGAGCTTCCTCATCCTGGTGCAGGCCTTCTATCCCTGCGCGGCGATCGGCATCGTGTCTCTGCTGGCCTGCGTGGCGCTGCGCGGCGGCGACGCCAAGCCCTATCTTCCCGCGCTCGCGCTGGTGGCCGCGCTTGTGGTGCTGGTCGCCGCCGGCATGACGCTGCTGCCCTACGTGAGCCTGCGCCGCGGTCCAATCTGGCGCTATTTCGCCACGGTGGTGCTGCTGCCCCCGGCGATGATCTTCGTCGCCCTGTCCAACGCGCCCTCCATCCTGCGCACGCTGGTTGGCCGACGCGAAAGCTTCAAGCGCACGCCCAAGTCGCTCAAGGCGCGCCGCGAAGCGCCGGCCCGCGACTGAGCGGGCGGGGAGCCGCCGTCGACGTCCCGCGGCCTACCGGCACCACGGCCGGCCGGCCGGCAGGCAGACCAGCAGGCTTTGCGGGCAGCAGCCGGCCTGCTGAACCCTCGCCGGCTGGCGAGCCAACAGGCTGGCCTGGGTGCGGTTGACGGCGTCGGCATTGTCGCGCGCCGCTTCGGCGCGGATTTCGGGGACGACGCAGACGTGGTCGCTCCGCCGCGCTTCCCGCCAGACGTAGCCGTACCGGCAGGTATCGGGGCCGTAGTCGTGATTGGTCGGGTTGACCCGCGCGTCGGCGACGGCATTGTCCGCCGCCGCCCGCGAGCGCGTGCGCGGGACCACGCAGACGTGGTCGCCGGGAAAGGCTTCCCGCCAGACGAAGGGGGATCGGCATCCGTCGTCGGCCTGCGCCAGGGCTGGTGGGGCGAAGGCGGGTTGCCCCGCGCAGGCGGCCAGCACGCCCGCCAGCAGGATCGGACGGGGCGCGCGGAGCCGATGCGTTCGCTGCAGCAAGGATGCCATGGCCACTCCCGAACGGCTCGACGTCCGGCGGCCCCGCGCCGGAAGCGCTTTTTGCGTCGAGGATGATGGTAGGAAGCTCCGGCGAGCCTGTCTGCCAGACCATCGGCGTAAGGCTTTGGGCGGAGCGGCCCCGGCCCCGGCGCCAGCCCCGGGCAAGCCCGGCGCGCGACGGTCGCCAGGGTTGTCCGACGGGCTCGAACATGCAGCCGATCTATCTCCTGGATCTCGCATCGCGGAAAAGCCAGTGGCTCGCCGCCCGCCAGGCGGTCGTCGCCGGCAACGTCGCCAATGCCAACACGCCGGGCTACCGGCCCAAGGACGTGGCGCCCTTTCCCGACGTGCTCGCGCAAACCCAGCTGACCCTGGCCTCGACCAGCGCCGGCCACATCGAACCCTCCGGTGCCAGCGGGCTCGGGGCGGCGGTCGAGGTCCGCGAGCGCGACAGCTTCGATGCCACCGAAAGCGGCAACGAGGTCGGCGTCGAGACCGAAATGACCAAGGCCGGCGCGATCAACCGCGACTACGCCCTCACCACCGACCTGTTGAAGAGCTTCCACGCCATGCTGATGGCGAGCCTGAGGGAATAAGCGGTGGGGTGGCAAAGATGATCGATCCGCTGCAGGCGGCGATGAGCATCGCCGGGTCGGGCCTGTCGGCCAACTCCGCGCGCATGCGGATCGCGTCCGAGAACATCGCCAACGCCCGTTCCACCGGCGCCACGCCGGGCGCCGACCCTTATCGGCGCAAGACCATCACCTTCGAGAGCGCGATCGACGAGGCTTCGCAGGCCGACGTCGTGCGCGTGTCCACCGTGGGCACGGACAGGACGCCGTTTTCGAGCGAACTCGACCCCGGCAACCCGGCGGCGGACGAGAAAGGATTCGTAAAGATCCCCAATGTTAACCTTATTCTTGAGATGGCCGACATGCGCGAAGCCAACCGCGCCTACGAGGCCAACCTCCAGGTCGTGAAGCAATCGCGCGATCTCATCTCGATGACCATCGACCTCCTCAAGGGCTCGTCATGATCGCCGCACTTCCCCTCGTCACATCGGCCCTGTCGTCGGTGTTCGGACCAAAGCAGGCGCTGGGCGCCAATGCCGCCACCTCGGCCGCCACCGGCGACAGCTTCTCAACCGTGCTCGCCTCCTTTTCGAAGGACGCGGTGGACAAGATGAAGGCCTCCGAAGCCGCCTCGATCAACGGCATCCAGGGCAAGGCGACGACGCAGTCGGTCGTCGAGGCCGTGATGGGGGCGCAGGAGTCGCTGCAGACTGCGCTGGCCGTCCGCGACAAGACGGTGACGGCGTTCCAGGAAATCTCCCGCATGCCGATCTGAGGGCGCCGCCATGAGAGCCCTCGCCATCGCCGCCACCGGCATGAACGCGCAGAACACCGCCATCGAGGTGGTGGCCAACAACATCGCCAACATCAACACCACCGGGTTCAAGAAGTCCCGCGCCGAGTTCACCGACCTCATCTACGAGGCGCAGCGCTTGAACGGCGTCGCCAACCGCGGCAGCCAGGGTGCCATTCCCGAAGGCGCGCAGCTCGGCCTCGGCGTGAAAACGGCGGCCATCCGCTCGCTGCAGATCCAGGGCACGCTGAACCAGACCGGCAACCAGTTCGACC